>JBLIKI010000053.1:0-15678 GCA_047636235.1 Paracoccaceae bacterium
ACGCGGTTTCTGGGCGATCAGGAACATCCGCTGACCTCGTTCCTGTGGACCTCGATCATGGGCTCCGCGCTTGCCAGCCTGATGCTGCCGTTCGTGTGGCATACCCCGAGCGCCGCGGACGCCACGGTCATGGCCCTGTTCGGGATCATCGGCGGGGTGGGGCAATACTGCATGATTCTGGCGCTGTCGGTGGCGTCGGCGTCGGTGCTGGCCCCGATCGGCTATATCGGACTGCCGATCGGCGCGTTCTGGGGGCTGGTGGTGTTCGGCGAGGTCCCCGACGCCTGGACCGTGGCGGGCGCGCTTGTGATCGTCGGCTCCGGGCTTTATGTGTGGTGGAGAGAGCGTCGCCGCGCGGCCTGACCGCCCGGCCTTCGCGCCGCTTGCGGTTTCGGGCGCATGGCGCGCCATCCACTCCCTGATCCCGGACGTTTCATGACCCTCGCCGCCCCTGCCGCCGCTGCGCCGCCCCCCATCGGGGCGTCGTTCGGACCCCGCCTGCGCCGCCATCTGGCCGCGCTGTTCCGGCTTGCGGCGCCGGTGATGCTGTCGCGCGCGGGGATCCTGCTGCTGTCGATCGCCGATTTCGCCATGGCGGGGCGGGTGTCGGTGGCGGCGCTGAACGGGATCAGCCTTGGGTTTTCCGTATTCATTCCGATCATGGTGGCGGGGGTGGGGCTGACGCTGGGCGTCGTCTCGGCCGCGTCGCGCCAGTTCGGGGCGGGGGACGCCGACGCCGCCGCCCGCACTTGGGCGCGCGGGATGCACCTTGCGGTGGCGCTGGGGCTGGTCGGCTGGCTGATCTGCGCGCAAGGGGGCGCGATGCTGGCCGCCTTCGGGCAGGCGCCCGCGCTGGCGGTGTCGGGGGGCGCCTCGGCGGTGGCGCTGGCGCCGGGGGTCCTCGGGCAGATGGTGTTCATGGTCTGCGCGTTCTATCTGGAAAGCTCGGGCCGGGCGATGCCGGCGCTGGCGGCGATGGCGGCGGGCAATCTGCTGAACCTCGCGCTCAACGCCGCCCTGATCCCGTCCATGGGGGGCGAGGGCGCGGCCTGGGCGTCGTCGGCGGTGCGAATCCTCATGGCGCTGGCGCTGATCGCTTGGGTGCTGCGCGACGCTCCGGTGCGCGCGCTGGGGCGCGAGGCGTTTCGCCTGTGGGGCCCGGGCGGCTGGGCCGCGGGGGCGGAGATCCGCGCCATCGGGCTGGCGGGCGGCGCGGCCGGGTTCTTTGAAACCGCCGCCTTCGCGTCCCTGATCCAAGCCGCGGGCTGGGTCGGGCCGGGCGCGCTGGCCGCCTATTCCATCGCCCACAGCACCGAAGCGCTGGTGTTCATGACCGCGCTGGGCCTTGCGACCGCCGCCGGGGTTCAGGTCGGCGCGCATATGGGCGCCGGACGACGGGCCGAGGCCGCCTTTGCGGGCTGGACCGGCCTCGGCGCCGCGATGACCATGACCGGCGCCATCGGCGTCGTGATCGTCGCGTTCCCCGAGGCGGCGGCCGGCCTTTACACCGACGATCCGGCGGTGATCGCCCGGGTCTCCGCTGCGCTCGGCATCGTCGCGGTGTCGCTGGTGTTCGACGCAGGCCAAGCGGTGATGGGCCAATGCGTGCGCGCGCTGGGCGACACCTGGGTCGGGGCGCTGCTGTTCTTCATCGCATTCTTCGGGGTGATGGCGCCGCTCGGCTGGGCGCTGGCGTTGCTAACGCCGCTGGCGGAAAAGGGCCTGTTCCTCGCCACCGCCGCCGGGTGCCTGACCGCGGTGGTGCTGATGGCGTGGCGCTTCGCCCGCCTGACCGCTCGGCCTGAGCGCGTGGCATGACCCCTCGCCCCCGCCTGCGCCGCATCGGATTCGCGCTGGAAAACGCGGGCACGAACGTCGTGCTGGCGCTGACGGGATGGATCCCGACCGTGCGGCTGATCCGGCTGGCGGCGTGGCTGGGCGCGGCGCTGGGGCGGCGCCTGCCGATGGCGCGGCGGAGGATCGACGGCAATTTGCAGCTGGTGCGCCCGGACATGACCGCCGCCGCGCGCGGCGATCTGGCGGCCGAGGTCGGCGCGGGCCTGTTCATGACCGGCGTGGAATATCTGCGGCTGGCCGACCTGGCCGCCCGGCCCGAGGTGATGGAGATTTTCGGCGGCGCCCATGTGACCGGCGCGCGCGCGGCTGGGCGCCCGATCATCTTCGTCACGGCGCATTTTGGCGCGTGGGAGTTCATCCGTCTCGCCGCCCGCGGCCTTGGGGCGGAGACCGCGATCATCTATCGCGCCTTCAACAACCCCCGCTTTGACGCAATGTCGCAAAAGCTGATCGCCCATGCCGGAACCCCGGTGCTGCACAAAGGCCCGGCGGGCGCGCGAGGGTTGCTGCGCCATGTCGCCAAGGGCGGGGCGGCGCTGATTCTGGTGGACCAGCGCCAGACCGCCAGCCCGCTGATCCCGTTTCTGGGCAGGGAGGCTGAGACCGCCACCGCCGCCGCCGACCTCGCGCTGCGCTTCGACGCGGCGCTGATCCCGGCGCGAGTGCGGCGGATCGAGGGCGGCCTGCGCTATGACGTGGCGTTCGAGGCGCCGGTGCCCCATTCCGACTCGGTCACGATGATGGCCGAGGTCAACGCCCGGATCGGCGCATGGATCGATGCCGATCCCGGCCAATGGTTCTGGCTGCACCGGCGCTGGGCGCTCAGGGCGCGGGGCATCGCGGCGCGCGCGGCGGCGCAGGAGTCGGCGCGCGGGAGGTGACTGGCCGCTCAGAACTCCATCTTGGCGGCGCCCAGCACCGGCCCGACCCGGCCATGCTGCACGATCACCGCGATGCCGTCGGCGCCTTGCGGGATCGGCACGCTCAGCTGCACCGGGGCGCCGGAGGTGAACTCACCAATCTTCATCCAATCCTTGACCACGTTGCGATGGGCGATCATGCGGCCTGCGTTTTCGCCGCGGCGCACCTCGACCGGGGTGGGGTTGCTGTGATAGCCGACCGCCCAGACCACCGCGGCGCCGGAAAACGCCGCGATGGCGGAGATGTCCGCCAACACCATCCCGTCCTTGCGGGTCAAGGTGACCTTCGCCAGATCGGGGCGCACCGCGGCGCTAGCGATGGCGGCCATCACCTCGGTGCGGTGGCCGCCGACCACGCGGCCCTCGCCGTGGATCACCATCTGCGGGGTATATATCGACCGCTGCCCGGCGATGTCGCGATAGGCCATCTGTCGGTCGGTGAACTCGTGGCGGGCGAATACATCGCGCCAACCCAGATAATCCCAATAATCGACATGCAGCGACAGGGCGACGATATCCTCTCGCCCCGCCAGTTCGGCCAGCAATTCGTCCGCTGGCGGGCACGAGGAGCAGCCCTGGGAGGTGAACAGCTCCACCACCACGGGCTCTCCGGCCCGCGCCGCGTCGAGGGGGGCGCCGAGCGTTAGCGCGGCGAGACAAGCGGCGAGGAGGCGTCGAGTCGCGGCCATGGGTCGTGCTCTCCTGACAGGGGTGTCCCGTGGGAGTAGCCTTGGCGGCGGGTCAAAGCCAGTCAAGCCTGCGAGAGCGGGGTGCGAGCCGTCAGCGATCAGTTGATCGCGTATTCGGCGCTGGCATAGCGCAGCTCTTTGGGGCCCAGAAGGTGCATGTGGGTCAGGCGCACCGAATGCAGGGGACCGTCCAGCTCCCGCTCCCAGAAATCGAGGAACCGTTGCAGGCGCGGAAAGAGCGGCGCCACGTCGTAGTCCTGCCACAGATAGGTTTGCAGAACGCTGCGGGCGTCGGGCATCCGATAGATGATTTCAGCGGTCGCAAGGGAATAGCCGGCAAGCTGGCGGCGGAAATCGGGGTCGATGCTGTGCATGGGGGGCTCCGTTCACGTCTCCTTCAGGGGGGTTACGCGGACCTATCGGCGTGCGTTGCGGCACGGGCCCGAAGCGGCGCGACAAGTTCAGTGTGCCGCATAATGGTAAATGAAACACCGCCGCGTTGTCGCGGGCTGAAACCGCTGGCGCATCGCGGCGAATGCCGCACACTGTCGCCAAAGATGGAGGGGAGACGCCACATGATCGCAATTATCTTCGAGGTGATGCCGAACGACGGCAAAGCCGACCGTTATTTTGAGATCGCCGCCGGGCTGAAGGCCGATCTGGTCGAAATCGACGGCTTCATCAGCGTCGAGCGGTTTGAAAGCCTGATGCAGCCGGGCAAATTCCTGTCGCTGTCGTTCTGGCGCGATGAGGCTGCGGTGCAGGAATGGCGCGCCCGGACCAACCACCGCGCCGCGCAGGCCGAGGGCCGCGGCGACGTGTTCGCCGACTATCGCCTGCGAGTCGCCGAAGTGACCCGCGATTATGGCATGACCGAGCGCGATCAGGCCCCCGCCGACAGCCGCGACGCCCACGAGGGCTGAGCGGCGGGCGAATTGCAGTCTTGAAATCCGGGGCGCCGGGCCCGGTCGTTGGTTCGACCGGGCCGAGCCGAAAGCTCAGACCAGCGTCACCCTGGCATTATCTTTCAGGACGCCCGCGGGCTGGCCGTAGTCGGACAGCCGGTAGGCGACCTGTGGAGAGGGCAGGTTCAGGTGCTCGCCCATCGCCAGCAGATAGATGACGCCGCCGACAGATACGAAGAACAGGCTGACGCTGGTCTGCCCGTTGCCCGAGGACGCGTGCCTCACCGGGATCATCCCGCCGAAACCGGCGTAGAGATAGGCGCCGGTGGCAAGGCCCTTTTCGCTGAAGACGTCGTTCAGCGCCTGTTTCAGGCTTGCGGTGCGGTTGGCGTAGATCATTTTGCCCAGATACAACTCAACCGTCCGCTGAGGCATCGGGTTGGTGTCGGTTCCATCGTTTTTACGGATTCTGATGTGCGTTGCCATGAGGCTGCCGTCCTTCAATCGATCAGTCGTGAGAGCAATGCAAAAATCGTAACCTAGCGCCAAACGGCGCGCTACAGAAATCATAGCGCCTGCGCGCAAACGAAAACCCCGGCGCGATGGCCGGGGTTTCCGTGTTAGCGAAATTGCAGATCGATCAGGCCGACTTGGCCAGATCGCGCAGCACATAGTGCAGCACGCCGCCATGCTCGACGTATTCGATCTCAATCTCGGTATCGATCCGGCACAGCAGGTCGATCGCCTCGACCGTGCCGTCCGCGCGGGTGATGGTCGCCTTGACCACCGAGCGCGGCTTCAGATCGCCCGCGAGCCCGCCGATCGACACGGTTTCATCGCCGGTCAGCTTCAGCGACTTGCGCGACTGGCCATTGGTGAACTCGAACGGGATCACGCCCATGCCGACGAGGTTGGAGCGGTGGATGCGCTCGAAGCTCTCGGCGATCACGGCCTTGACGCCCAAAAGCGCGGTGCCTTTGGCGGCCCAGTCGCGGGACGATCCGGCGCCGTACTGCTCGCCACCGAAGATCACCATCGGCGTGCCGCTTTCGGCATAGGCCATCGCGGCGTCGAAGATCGAGGTCTGCCCGCCGTCCGGGCCCTTGGTGTAGCCGCCCTCGACGCCGTCCAGCATCTCATTCTTGATGCGGATGTTGGCGAAGGTGCCGCGCATCATGACTTCATGGTTGCCGCGGCGCGAGCCGTAGGAGTTGAACTCCCGCGCGGGAACCTGACGCTCGATCAGATACTTGCCCGCCGGGGTGGTGTCCTTGAACGACCCGGCTGGAGAGATGTGGTCGGTAGTGATCATGTCGCCCAGCAGCGCCAGCACCTTGGCGCCCTCAATGTCGGTGATCACGCCCTTTTCCTTGGCCATCCCTTTGAAGTAGGGCGGGTTCTGGACATAGGTCGAATGCGGCGGCCAGTCATAGGTCTGGTTGTCGGTGGTCTCGACGCCCTGCCATTTCTCATCGCCCTTGAACACGTCGGCGTATTTCGACTGGAACGCCTCACGGGTCACGGTGCGCTCGACCAGGTCCGCCACTTCTTTCGAGGTCGGCCAGATGTCGCGCAGATAGACGTCATTGCCGTCCTTGTCCTGCGCGATCGGGTCGGTGGCGATGTTGATGTTCATGTCGCCGGCGATGGCATAGGCCACGACCAGGGGCGGGGACGCGAGGTAGTTGGCGCGTACGTCGGGGCTGATGCGCCCTTCGAAGTTGCGGTTGCCCGACAGGACCGAGGTCGCCATCAGCTCGCCCTCGGAGATCGCTTCGGTCAGCTCGGCGGCCAAGGGGCCGGAATTGCCGATGCAGGTGGTGCAGCCATAGCCAACCAGGTTGAACCCGAGCGCGTCGAGGTCTTCCTGCAGATCCGCCGCCTCAAGATACGCGGACACGACTTGCGATCCGGGGGCCAGCGAGGTTTTCACCCACGGCTTGCTTTTCAGACCCAGCGCGCGCGCCTTGCGGGCCACGAGGCCCGCGCCGATCATCACATAGGGGTTCGACGTGTTGGTGCACGACGTGATCGACGCGATCACCACCGAGCCGTCGCGCAGCGCATAGTCGGCGCCCTTGACCTGCACGGACTTGCGCGGATCAACCGGGGCGGTCGGGGTCGGGCCTTCGGACGCCATCGCATTGGCGGCGCCGGAGATGTCGACGCCGCGATATTCGCCGACGACCCTCAGGAAGTCCTCGGACGCCTTGTTCAGCGCGACATAGTCCTGCGGGCGCTTGGGGCCGGAAATCGCGGGCACGATCTCACCCATGTCGAGCGACAGCGTGTCGGTGTAGACCGGCTCATAATCAGCGCCGCGCCACATGCCGTTGGCCTTGGCATAGGCCTCGACCAGCGCGATGCGGTCTTCTTCGCGGCCCGAGACGCGCAGATAGCGCAGCGTCTCATCATCGATCGGGAAGAAGCCGCAGGTGGCGCCGTATTCGGGGGCCATGTTGGCGATGGTCGCGCGGTCGGCCAGCGGCAGATGGTCGAGTCCCTCGCCGTAGAATTCCACGAACTTGCCGACCACGCCCTTCTTACGCAGCATCTGCACGACTTTCAGTACGAGATCGGTGGCGGTCGTGCCCTCCGTCATCGCGCCGGTCAGCTTGAACCCGACGACCTCGGGGATCAGCATCGAAATCGGCTGGCCGAGCATCGCGGCCTCGGCCTCGATCCCGCCCACGCCCCAGCCGAGGACCGCGAGGCCGTTGACCATGGTGGTGTGCGAATCGGTGCCGACCAGCGTGTCGGGATAGGCGACCTGCATGCCGTTCTGGTCCGCATCGTTCCAAACAGCCTGGCTCAGGTATTCAAGGTTGACCTGATGACAGATGCCGGTGCCCGGCGGGACGACGCGGAAGTTGTTGAACGCTTTCTGTCCCCATTTGAGGAAGGTGTAGCGCTCCATGTTCCGCTCATATTCGCGGTCCACATTCATCTGGAAGGCACGGGGGTTGCCAAATTCGTCGATCATCACCGAGTGGTCGATGACCAGATCGACCGGGTTCAGCGGGTTGATCTTTTGCGGATCGCCGCCAAGCGCCACGATCCCGTCACGCATCGCCGCCAGATCGACCACGGCCGGAACGCCGGTGAAGTCCTGCATCAGCACGCGGGCGGGGCGATAGGCGAGCTCGCGCTCAGCCTGGCCGCCCTGCTTGGCCCAGTCGGAGAAAGCTTTGATGTCGCCCACCGAGACGGTCTTGCCGTCTTCGAAGCGGAGCATGTTCTCCAGCACCACTTTCAGCGCGGCGGGCAGCTTGGAGAAATCGCCAAGGCCGGCCTCTTCGGCGGCCGCGATCGAGTAATAGGCGTAGGTCTTGCCGCCGACGGTCAACTCGCGACGCGTCTTGGCGGTGTCGGTTCCAACGGTGATGGTCATTGTGGCTCTCCCTTGGCTGGGGCGGGGGCGTCTGGCGGGGCCGAATCTGGGTGCGCCGGGGCGCGGCAAGGCGTGCGCGGTCCGGGCGTTAATGATGGCTAGCCGTGACTATGTGGGACTTCAATAGGACGATACGTCTTTGTGTGCAAGTGCATACAATTGTATTCCGCGAGATTCCGTCCAGATTCCGCATGCATTTTAGCGGATGCGCCCGCGCCGCGACCATCCCGCGCCTTGCGGCGCCTTCCGCCCTCGCCCCGCCCCGGCTAGAAGATGGGCATGGAATTGCACGTCAACGATCTCGCTTGCCGCCGCGCGGGCCGAATGGTGTTCCACGGGGCCGGATTTCGCGTCGCCGCGGGCGAGGCGGCGTTGCTGCGCGGGCCGAACGGGTCGGGCAAATCCTCGCTCATCCGCGTGCTGGCGGGGCTGTTGCCGCCCGCCCATGGCGACGCGACGCTGGGGGCGGGGAAAACCGCCCTGTCGCTGCGCGCCGAGCCGGAGACATGGCGGGAAACGGTTGCGCTGGCGGGGCATCTCGATGCGGTCAAGCCCAGCCTGACGGTGCGCGAAAACGTCGACTGGTGGGCGCGGCTCAGCGGCGCGCCTGCGGGGGCGGCCGATGACGCGCTGGACCGGATGCGCCTGACCCCGCTGGCGAGCGACCCGGCGCAGCATTGCTCCGCGGGCCAAAAGCGGCGGCTGGGGTTGGCGCGGCTGATGGTTGCCGGGCGGCGGTTGTGGCTGCTGGATGAACCCACGGTGTCGCTCGATGCCGCGTCGGTCGCGCTGTTCGCGGACATGGTGCGGACGCATCTGCGCGGCGGCGGGATGGTGCTGGCGGCGACGCATGTCGACCTTGGGCTCGGCGACACGGGAATGGTGGATATGGGCGCGTTCGGGGCCACGCTGACCCCTGCGGATGGCGCAGCCCCCGTCCGCCGCGCCGCCCCGGCCTCCGCCCCCCCGGATGATCCGTTCCTGAGCGGGGATTGGCGATGAAAGCGTTCCTGGCGCTGCTGGCCCGCGATATTCGGCTGGCGTTCCGCATGGGCGGCGGCGGGCTGCTCGGCGTCGCGTTCTTTCTGACGGCGGTGTTGATGACGCCGCTCGGCATCGGCCCTGGCGGCATGGTGCTGGAAAAGGTCGCGGGCGGCACGCTGTGGGTGGCGGCGCTGCTGGCGTGCCTGCTGTCGCTCGACCGCTTGTTTCAGGCGGATCTGGAGGACGGATCGCTGGATCAGATCGCGCTGTCGCCGCTGCCGCTCGAAGGGGTTGTGATCGCCAAGGCGCTGGCCCACTGGCTGACCACCGCCGTGCCGCTGATCGTGGCCGCCCCGGCGCTGGGGCTGATGCTGCATCTGCCGGGCCAGGCCTATGGCGCGCTGATTGCGGCGCTGGCGATCGGCACGCCTGCGCTGTCGCTGGTCGGTGCGGTGGGGGCGGCGCTGACCGTCGGGGTGCGGCGCGGCGGGCTGTTGCTGTCGGTGCTGGTGCTGCCGCTTTATGTGCCCACGCTGATCTTCGGCGCGCGGGCGGTGGATCAGGCGGGGCTGGGGCTGCCGGTGGGGCCGTCGCTATTGTTCCTCGGGGCGGTGACGCTGCTGGCGCTGGGGGTGGCGCCGTTCGCCGCCGCCGCCGCGATCCGGGTCAATTTGCGCTGAGCCCGCTTGACGGCGCCGGGCGCCGCGCCCACCTTGCGAGCGGGACGAAAGGGGAACGCTGATGAATGACCGCCGCGCCCCCTCCGCCGGTGGGCTGGACAAGTTGATCGCGCTTTTAGCGCGCCTGCCGGGGCTTGGCCCCCGGTCGGCGCGCCGCGCGGCGCTGCATCTGGTGCGCAACCGCGACGCACTGTTCGGCCCCTTGGCCGAGGCGATGGCCGAGGCCGCCCGCACCATCCGCCCCTGCGCCACCTGCGGCAACATCGCGACTGAGCCGACCTGCGACATCTGCCGCGACCCGCGCCGCGACCCTGCGCTTTTGTGCGTGGTCGAGGACGTCGCCGACCTGTGGGCGATGGAGCGGGCGGGCGCCTTTCGCGGCCGCTATCAGGTGCTGGGCGGGCTGCTCTCGGCGCTCGACGGGATCGGGCCGGACGAATTGGGCGTGCCTCGGCTTGCCGCGCGGGTGGCCGAAGCGGGCATGCGCGAGGTGATCCTGGCGCTGCCGGCCACCGTCGACGGCCACACCACCGCCCATGTGATCGCCGAGCATCTCGACGGGTCCGGCGCCGCCGTCACCACCCTCGCCCAAGGCGTGCCGGTGGGCGGAGAGCTGGATTTCCTCGACGACGGCACGATTTCCGCGGCGCTGCGCGCGCGCCGGGCGCTGTAGCGGTCACAGCAAGAAGCTGTCCAGCTCTTGCTCATCCCCCAGCCCGATGCGCAGTTTCCATTGGGTGGCGAAGGCGCTGTATTGGATGACGGAGCGGCCGACCGCGCTATATTTCGGCGTATCTTCGATGTATTTATTGGATTTTTGCTTGGCCGCCGACATCGCCAGCTTTTGCAGCAGCTTGTAGACCGATTTGCCCGGCGCCGCGGATACGAAGGCCTTGCAGTCTTCAAACACCCACCCGGCTTGCTCGGATGCGTCCACCGCCGCGAACAGCGCGGCCTCAATGACCGCACGGTCGCGGTCGGTCAATTTGGCGGGTGCGCGGCGGCTAAAGAAATCCATCGCGATGGATGCGATATTCCTCGTCAGTAAAGTAAAATTCGCTGGGGTAGAAAAGCGAAGGTCAGGAAAATTGCTTCGAAGATCTGACCTGATAAAGCTCTGATCATTATCGTTCCAGATTGATTTAAAACATCAGCGTTCCGCTTTCGGTCAAGCCCCCTCGTCGCGCCGCATCAGCCACCAGCCGAGGAAATACGGCGCCATCACGGTGTTCGACAGCTCAAGCCCTTCGATCGGTCCGGCCCGTTCGGCGGCGTCGAGGGCGGCGTGCCAGACCGGGGCGTCGATCACCTCTCGCCAGATCGGATCGTCCGCAAAGGCGCGGCCCTCAGCGCGAATCGCCGGGATCGCGGCGGCTTGCAGGCGGGCATAGTCGGGCTGGAAGGCGGTCTTGTCCGGGCGCATCGCGACCTCGGGGGGGGCGATGTCGCCCAATAGGCGGCGGATCAGCCCGCGACGCATCCCATGGTGCAGCCGCAAGTCGGGGGGCATCGCCAGAACCGCGTCGATCAGATCGGCGTCGAGCAGCGGCGACAGGTTTTCCGGCCCCGCCCCGAGGGTCTGCACCGTCCACGCGGGCAGAGTGTCGATCTGGGCGGCTTCTTCGGCGGCCATCGAGGCGTATTGCCGTTCATGCCAGCTCGCCCTCGCGGTCTGCATCCGCGCCGCCAGCGCCTGGGTCAGCGCGCCGGGCGCGATGATCGCTGGCGGGGGCGCGGGGCGCAGGCGACGCCAGGCCTCAAAGCCCCGCAGCGGTTTGATCAGATCGCCGACCAGGATGTTTCGCAGCCGCCCGCCCGCCGCGCGCCGCCGCGCGATGGACGCGATCGCGGCGGCAGGGGTGCGCCACAGCTCCGTCAGCCGTGGCGCGCCATGCGACGACAGGCAGAAATCCCCGCCCATCCCGGTCCCCGACGCGCCGATCCCCGCGCCCGCCATCGCGGCGGTCAGGTGCAGCGCGTTGAACGCCATCGGGTCGGGGCAGGGCATCGCGGCATGGGCGGCATAGGCCCGCGCGCCCGCCAGAAAATCCGCGCCGTCGGGGGGGATCTCGGTGATCCGCAGGCCGGGCCAGCGCCGGGCCATGGCGTCGCGTGCGGCGCGTTCCTCGGGCGCCTCGACGCTGCTCGGGACGGTGGCGAAGCCGGGAATGTCGCGCCCGGCCCGGCCCAGCACCCCCGCGATCAACGAACTGTCGAGCCCGCCTGAGAATTGCAGCCCCGTCGCCCCCCCCCCGCCCGCATCCGCGCAGGGCAGGATCGCGGCGTCCACCTTTGCCGCCAGCGCCGCCATCGCATCCGCAGGCGCAAGGCCCCGCAAGGCAGGATCGGGCGCCGCGCGGCGCAGGCGCAGCACCCGCGCCCCGCGTGCATCGGCGATCAGGCGGCAGCCGCGCGGAACCTGCGCCAAATCGGCATAGGCGGCGTGCCCCGGCCCGCAATCGCGCGCCGCCAGCAGCATCGCCAGCGACACCGGATCGGGGGTGCGCGACACCCCCGGCGCGGCCAAAAGCGCGTGGGGCGAGGTGGCGAACAACAGCTCCCCCTCCGGCCCCTTGGCGGTCCACAGCGGCGCGCGCCCCATCGGATCGCGCGCCAGATCAAGCCGCAGGCCCGTCGGCGTCTCGCGCAGCAGGGCCAAGGCGAAGCGCCCCTCAAAGCCAGCCAGCGGCCCGGCGGCGGCGGCGTCCTCATCCGCCGCGGCGGCCAGCGCGGCGGCCAGCGCGGTCAGGTCATCGCGCCCCTCCGCCGGGCGGCGCAGCAACGCCGCCAGTCCCAGCGCCACGCCGCCCCCCGCCGTGACCGGGCCGCGGCCGCCGCGCATCCCGATATGGGCGCCGGGGCGCACGATATCCTCGCCCATGCCGCCGACCGCCCGCGCCATCGCGGCGTGCAGGCGCGCCAAGGCGTCCGGGGATGCGCCGGGGGCGAAGGCGCCGAACAGATGTCCCTGCCGCTTGGTCACCGCGGATCAGGTTTCATCGCGCTCCACCAACCCTTCGCTCTCCAACTGCGCGAGCATCGCGGCGATGTCGGCGGCGATGCGGTCTGGGGGGGCGTCATAGGCCTCGGCCAGCGCGGCGGCGATCTGCGACAGGCTGCGCGGGGTTTCCAGCGCCGCCCACACGTCGGCGGCGATGGGGTCGAGGCCGACATACCGCTCGGACGAAGGCCCCAGCAGCACCAGTTCCTCCTCGCTCAGCTGGGCTGCAAGGACATCGGCGGCGCGGCGCATCACTGGGTCGGTATCGGGCATCACGGGCGCTCCTGCGCGTTGCTCAGACGGTTTTGGGCGAGGCGACGCAGGCGGCGACCAGCGCCAGCGCCGCGTCCGATCCCGCGAAATCGCGCGGACGGTGAAGGGTGTAGAACGGGACCGCCCCCAGAATACGCGCCGCGCGCGCTAGGTAAAGCGCTCGCAGGGCTAACGGACCCTCCAGCGACGCGCGCGCCACCGCGGCGCGCAGCATCGGCAGGGCGCGCAGCGGCGCGATCCGGGTCAGTTCGGGCGCCGCATCCGTGGGGTGCAGCCAGCCGAGCTGCACGATCGCGCGCAAGGGCGCCGGGAACGCGATGTCGTTCGGGATCGGGGCCCAGGACAGCACCGCCTTTTCCAGCCCGCTCAGCCGCGCGCCGGGCGCATCGCTTCCGCCGCCCGCGTCGATGCTGTCGCGCCACAGCTTGGCGGTGCGCATCGACCGATGCAGCCCGACCCCGCCGCCCGGCGCGCCCTCGGCCTCGCCCACCGCCAGCGAGATCATGTCGTCGCCCACGAGGTGCATGCCGCGCCGGGCCAGCATCGCCGCCATGGTGGATTTGCCCGCGCCGCCATCGCCCAAAAGCAGCACCGCGCCCGCCGGCCCGACCGCCGCCGCGCCATGCAGCGGCATCCGCCCCAATTGGTGCAGCAGCACCGTCCCCGCGGCATAGCCGATCACGAGGCGGGTCAGATCCGCGCCCATCGCCGGCGCGTCCAAGGTGACGCGGGCGCCGTGTTCGACCAGCAGGCGCATGTCCGGCGCCTCCAGCATCACCCGCCCGGGGCCGAGGAGGCGGGCGTCCTCCAGCCTTGGCGCGTCCTCGGGCGCGGGGGGCACGGGGCCGGGGGTGGCGATCACCTCTGGCGGGCACCCGGGCGGGGCGAGGGTGGCGCCGGGCAGGTCCCAATAGCTGCCATGCAGCAGCCCGTGCAGATCCAGCAGCAGCCGGGGCGTGGGGCGGGCCGCAGGCGCGGGCGGGGTCGTGGGCGCGCAGGTCAGCATTCGGTCGGGCGCGATCCCCGCGATCCGGTCGCCGGTGTTGTGGGGCGGGCGCGTCATGGCTTCTCCGGGGGCGCCGGGACCGGCGTTGCCCCGCCGCGCGAATGTGCCTAAGTGTCGGGTCAGGTTCAACCCGACCGAGGGCCCCGGATGACCGACACCGCAGCATGGCCCCCGAATGGCGCGCTGGCCGCCCGCGGCGCGCATCTGCCGATGGCCGAGCCGGGGCGCGCCGCCGCCACGCTGGCGCTGGCCGGGCGGGCCGCCGCGCGCCCCGAGGCGCCCTCGGTCCTGCTGCTGGGCTGCGGGGCGGGGGACACGCCCGCGCTTCTGGCCGCTTGCGGGGCCGATGTGACGGTGATCGAGCCGCACGGCCCCGCCGCCGCCGCCGCCGCCGCGCTGCTGGCCGCCGCCGATCTGCCGGGGCGGGTGATCCACGCGCCGTTCCATGCCGCTGGCGATCTGGGGATAGCGCCGTTCGACCATGCCGCGATGGCGCAGGGCTGGTCCGACGCGCCGGACCCCGACCGCGACGCCATCGCCGCGCTGATGGGCGCGCGGCTGCGGGCGGGCGGGGCGTTCTTCGTGCTCCATGCCGTGATGCCGGGCGGGGCCGAGGATATGGCCCTGCGCCAGCTCGCCCGCGCCGCTTGGGCGCGCACCGATCCCGGCCTGCCCGCCGGCCCGCGCGCCATCGCCGCGTTGGCGGTGCTGGAGGACGCGCTGCCGGCCTGCCATTTGCTGCTGCGCGCCCATAACGGCTTTGAGGCGGAGATGGACGCGATCCGCGCCCTGCCGCCTGAGCTTGCGGCTGAGCGGTGGTTCGCCGCCATTCGCCGCCCCGAGGGCGTGACCGCGTTGGGGCGGAGGCTGCGCGCCGCGGGGCTGCGCGATCTGGCGCCCGCGGACCCGATGCGGCTGGCGCGCGATCTGGACCTGACGGCGGAGGGGGCGGCGCTGGTCGACCGCCCCTCGGCCTGGCCCGCCGACCCGTCCGAGGCCGCGTTCGTTGCCGCCGAGCTGTCGGATCTGGCGACCCGCCGGGCGATGCGCGCCGATCTGCTGCTGAAATCCGCACCGTCGGCCCCCGATCCGGCGCGGGCCGGCGCGGTGCTGCTGCGGCGGATGACGGGGGTCGAGGCTGCGTTGGCGACGCCGCTGGTCGGGTTCCTCGGGCCCCATGCCGCCGCTCGTGCGGGCTACGCCCCGGTGCTGGAGGCCGTGCCAGAGGACCGCGCCGTCGCGCTGTCCGAGGTGGCCGCCGCCGCGGGCCTGACGCTTGGCGTTGCCGCCCGCCGCGTCGCCGCCCTGATCGGGCAGGGCGCGCTGGCCCCGGCGGCGACGGTCGGGCATGCGGCCCGAATCGCGGGCCCCTGCGCGCGCTTGAACGCCGTGCTGGCGCAAGGCGGCGCCGAAGGCTGGCTGGTGGCGCCGGCGCTGGGCGGCGCGATTCGAGTCGGTGCGGCGGCGATGGGCGTGCTGGCGGCGGTGCGGCCGGATCGGGCCTGCCCGAGCGATTCGCCGAAGGCGGCGGCCCCGCTGGCGTCGGACGGTCCCTTGGGGCGCGAGATGTCGCGCCTCGGCTTGCTCGGTATCGCGCCGGGGGCCGCGACCGCTTGACCGACGCGCCGACTGTGGTGCGCTGCGGCGAGAAACAGGCGATATCGGGTGTTTCTGCGGTGTGGCCTCGTAACGGCTCCGGGATGATCGCGCTAGGCTCAGGACCCATAAACAGGATCCCGGCTCGCCCCGCGATGTGGTTCGCTCCTCCCAAATGTTGGGAGTTTGCCATGTCCAACCACCACTTCTGGCTATCCGAAGCCCAGTTCACGCGCCTGCAGCCGCTGCTGCCGAACAAGCCGAGAGGCGTGCCGCGGGTCGATCCGGTGGGTCATCAGCGGCATCATCCATGTCATCCGGGGCGGGTTGATGTGGCGCGACGCTCCCGCCGTCGATGGTCCGCACGCGACCTTGT
>JBLIKI010000054.1:0-15603 GCA_047636235.1 Paracoccaceae bacterium
GCGGCGCGGACCGCGGCGCTGAAGCTCGACCTGGCGAACATCGCGCTTGGCACGGGCGCGCCGATCGACAGCCTCGATCTTGACCGCGACGCCGACGCGGCGGAGCCGCTGGAGCTTGGCGCCAACGGGGCGTCGCGGCTCAGCTTCCTCGGCGCCGATATTGGGGCGTATCAGACCGCGCTGGTGGTGAATTCGACGCTCGACACCAGCGACCCGAACGATGGCGTGACCACGCTGCGCGAGGCCATTGAGTTCGTCAACGCCGCCGGGCTGGCTGGCGCTGCGTCGATCACCTTCGACGCGGGCCTGTTCGCGGGCGGGGCGACCATCACGCTGACCCAAGGGCAGCTCGCGATCTTCGCCGCCATGTCCATCGACGGCGATGTCGACAATGACGGCCGGGCGGACGTGACGCTGAATGCGGGCGGCGTCGGCCGCGCGCTGGCGCTGACCGCGGGCGCCGATGCGGCGATCAACGGGCTGATCTTCACCGGCGGGTCGGCAAGCAGCGGCGGCGGCATCCACATGGTCGGCGCCTCGACGCTGGACCTGACGCGGTCGACGGTGACGGGCAACGCGGCCTCTGGCGACGGCGGCGGCATCGAGGTGGACGCCGGCGCCACCCTGACCGCCACCGACGTGGTGATCACTGCCAACACCGCGGGCGGCAATGGCGGCGGGATGAGCATCTATGGCGACGTGACGCTGACCAACGCCGAGATCACCGGCAACGCTGGCAATTTCGGCGGCGGGATCGAGCTGGTCGGCGGCTCGCTGACCCTGACCAACGCCACCGTGCATGGCAACACGGCGGGCGCAAGCGGCGGCGGGATCGACGCCTATACCGGCGCGCTGACCATCATCGGGTCCACCATCGCGGGCAATGCGGCCGGAAGCTATGGGGGAGGCATCTATGTCGGCGACGGGATCATCGTAGGCGACATAGCCAACACCATCAGCGCGGGCAACAGCGCGGGCGAGGGCGCGGATCTGACGGTGCGTTCCTTCGCACCGACCATCGACGCCGCGATCCTCGGGACCGCCGCGTTCAAGATCGGGACCGGCGTCACCGCCCTGCCCGGCACGACGGTGCTGACCGATCTGGGGCTGACCGCGGCGGATGTGTTCGCCACCGGCGCCCCGGCGGACAATGGCGGCTATGGCGCGACCATCGCGCTGCTGGTCGATCCGACCAACCCCGCGCTCGGCGCCGCGGCGCCGGTCGGGCCGACCGATGACGCCCGCGGGGTCGCCCGGGTCGGCGCGTTCGACATCGGCGCGTATGAGGCAGGACCCGCCGACACGGCATCCCTGATCGTCACCACCATGGACGATGTGAGCGACGAAAACGACGGGCTGATCTCGCTGCGCGAAGCGGTGGCCTATGTGCAGTCGGGTGCGCTGAGCGGCGCGATCACGTTCGCCACCGGCGGCACGGTGCTGCTGACGGGCGGAGAGCTGGCCGTCACCGGCGTCGATCTGATCATCGACGGCGACGTGGACGCCGACGGGGCGGCGGATGTCACCATCGACGCGCAGAACGCCAGCCGGGTGCTGGCGCAGAACGGCGGGTCGGCCACGCTCAACGCTCTGGTGATGCAGAACGGCGCGACCGGCGGGAATGGCGGCGTGATCTCCTCGACCGCGGGCGCGCTGACGGTGACCGCGAGCACGGTGCAGGGCGGCGCCGCCCATTACGGGGGGGGCATCTACGCCTACGGCAGCACGGTCACGCTGGTGAACGCCGAAGTCCGCGACAACGCCGCGGTCTATGGCGCGGGGCTGGCGATGTGGGACGCACCCGCAGCGGACCTGACCAACGTCACCATTGCAGGCAACACCGCCAGCAACGGCGCGGGCGGCCTGATGTCGATCAATGGCGCGCTGAACCTGACCAACGTCACCATCGCTGGCAACGAGGCGACCACCGGGTCTCGCGGCGGCGCGTGGCTGTTCGACACCACCGGATCGGCGGTGCAGACCACCATCACCGGCAACAGCGCGGGCGGAGCGGTCGGCGGGATCGACCTGAATGGCGGAGGCTCGGACTTCGCCATCGCCAACTCGATCGTGATGGCGAACACCTCCAGCGTCGCGGCGCAGGAGGACATTGCGGTCACCAACGCCGCATCGCTCAAAATCCTGGGCACGGTGCTGACCGGCGACGGCATCGACGCCGCCACCGGCGCGCTGACCATCTCCGGCACGGCGCTGACGCTGACCGGGCTGGGCAAGTCCGTCTATGACGTGTTCCTCAGCGTCGACGGCGCCGGCGCGCCCGCGCTGTCCGACGCCGGCGGGTCGGTGCGCACCGTCGCGCTGGCCGACAACCCGATCAATCCGGTGTTCGGGGCCGGGGATGCAGCGCTGCTGCCCGCCGACATCCACGACCTCGACGGCGACGGCGATCTGACCGAGGCCCTGCCCCTCGGCGCCAACGGCGTCGATATCCGCGCGGGCGGGTCCGATCTTGGGGCGGCGTCGGCGTCGTTCGTGGATTTGCCGTCCTTGCTGGTGACCACCACCGCCGACGTCATGAACCAGTATGACGGCGTGACATCGCTGCGCGAGGCGATCTTCTATGTGAACTCGGGCGCGCTCAGCGGCGACATCACCTTCGCCCATGGCGCGGGGGACGCGTTCGAATTTGGCGGAACCATTGAGTTGAATGGCTCCGAACTGCTGCTGACCAACGCGTTCCACATCGACGGCGACGTCAACGACGACGGCATCGCCGACGTGACGCTGGACGCAGGCGGGCTGAGCCGGGTGCTGCACATCGACCTATCCAGCATCGACAGCGAAGCGCTGAGGCTGAGCGTCTATGACATCGGCTTCAACGGCCTGGTACTCACCAACGGCATGGCCGCCGATGGCGGCGGTCTGCTGATCGAGGGCGCCGGCGATGTCGGCATCTATGATTCCGTCATCATCGCCAACGCCGCGGTCGGCGACGGGGCCGGCCAGGACGGCATTGGCGGCGGCCTGCTGGTGCGCGACGCCGCCAACGTGATCCTGAGCGATACGCTGATCATCGGCAACAGCGCCGATCTGGGCGGCGGCGCGGCGGTGGTGGATGGCGCCCAGCTCGGGGCTTTGGGCGGTGGCATCGTCAACAACTTCGCGGCGCAGTACGGCGGCGGTGTGCTGGCGTTCCGCACCAACCCCGCGGGCGGCTCGTTGGGCGGCACGGCCTTTTTCGCCAACGCGCTGATCGCCGACAACATCGCCGTCTATGGCGCGGGCGGCATCGGCGTCGCCGCCAACTCTGGCGTGCAGCTGCGTCAATCGACGGTCACCGGCAACAAAGCCGCGCTCGGCGCCGGCCTGCTGGCGATCGACGACGCCTATCTCGATCCGGCGAGCCCACCCATCACGCCGCTGAATTCGGGCTTTTTGCTGCTGGCCAACAGCATCGTCGCCGGCAATGGCCCCGCGCTGGATCAGGAGGTGGTTTCCCACGACCCGAGCCGCGTGCTCATCTCAGGCGGAGGCGCGTTGCTGGCGGCCCCGATCTCGGACCTGACCGCGCTGGCGGTCGGGACGCCGTCCATCGCCGCGGGCGCGAACCTGACGCTGCTGTCCGATTTGCCCGGGCTTGGCCTCGCGGATGTGTTCGACAGCATCGACCCGTTCACCGGCGGCGGTGACGTCTCGTTCACCGGCACGGGCCTGCCCTTTGTCGCGCTCAACGCCAGCTTCACGAACCCGGCGATCGACGCCTATGTCTTCGTCCCGCAGTCGACCGACCCCATCTTCAGGAACCTGACGCAGCAAGAGGTCGACATTTTCGTCGCCCCCTACAACTTCGACGCGATCGGCTCGGCGCGGGCGGCGGCGTTCCTTGACCCGCTCGGCACTGATCTGGCGGATTTCGGCGCCTATGAGCTGGTGCGTCAGGCGCTTCCGGCGCTCAGCGGCGCGCTGCCGGGCGGCGCGCCGGTGATGGGCGACCTCGGCGGCGGGGCCGCAAGGCTGCTCGACGCGCCCTCGGCCTATGACGGGGCGGCATTCGTCAATATGGGCCGCGACGATGGGCTGACCTTCGCGGGCGCGACCTCGGCGGCGCAGTTCAGCTATGACGGCACGTTCCTGCGCTATGACGTCGATCTCGACGGCAAGGCTGAGGCGACCACCTATGTCCAGCTCGCCCCCGACGCGGCGGCGCTGAAATATTCGGTCGGCGCGTTGGGCGTGACGGTGGCGGGCGCGGCCTCAGCGCTCACCGCCATCGGCGAAGTGGTGCGGCTGACGGTCGGCACGTCGTGGCAGACGCTTAGCTTCGCCAACACCTATGTCGACGCGGTGGTGTTCGCGCTGTCGCCGTCTTTGAACGAAGTCGAAAGCGCCGCGACCCGGTTCCGCAACGTCTCGTCCACCGGGGCGGAAATCAAGCTGCAAGAGACCAAGTTCATCATCGACGCGGCGACCGGCCTGCAAGTCGCCAACACCTCAGGCCACGTCGATGAAACAGTCACGCTGCTGGTGCTGGAGAAAGGCGTTCACACGCTCGAAGACGGCACCGTGATCCAAGTCGGTGAGATCAACACCAACAAGCTCTATGTCAAAGGCTTTGAGAGCATTTCGTTCGATGAGACCTTCGCCACCACGCCGACGATCCTGTCGCAGGTGCAGACCTATGACGGCACTGACTTCATCATTTCGAGACAGCGCAACCCCGATGGCTCAGGCTTTCAGCTGACCATGCAGGAGGAGCAGGCCGACAACCGCAACCACGCCACCGAAACCGTCGGCTGGTTCGCGGTCGAACATGGCGGCGGCTCGATGACCGAGATGGACTGGCAGGCCGGATCCTCGGCCCAGAACGTCAACGGCAACCTGACTCGGGTCGCGTTCAATTCCAACTTCGAGAGCGCCCCCTTGGTTGTCGCCTCGCTGGCCTCCTATAACGGCACCGACACCGCAAGCCCGCGGATCGGCGGGGTCTCCAACAACGCGTTCACCGCGATGGCGCTGGAGGATCAGAGCTATGACCTAGAGACCTTCCACGGCTATGAGATCATCGATTGGATCGGGTTCTCGAACGAGGGCACGATCTATCAGGCCGCCGCCCCGGTAGGGATCAAGATCGCCGAGGCGGGGATCGCCAGCGTGTCGAGCGTGCCGATCTCGGTGAATTTCACCTCCGAGTTCGTCAATCCGGTGGTGATCGCGACCATCACCACCACGGTCGACACCGGGGCGGCGGTGGCGCGGATCAGCAACGTCACCTCGACCGGGTTCGACCTGCGAGTGCAGGAAACGGGCAATCTCGACGGTCTGCACGGCGCGGAAACCGTGTCCTGGGTGGTGGTCGAGGCCGGAACCTGGGTTCTCGCCGACGGCACGATGATCCAAGCGGGGCTGTCGGACGTGAGCGGCACGACGCAGCAGGGCTTCACCTCGCTGGCCTTCGACGCCACCTTCACCGCCAATCCCGCGGTGCTGAGCCAGACGCAGACCGAAAACGACGCCGCCTTCGTCAAAACCCGCATGGCGGGGGTCGACGCGGCGGGCTTCACGGTCGCGCTAGAAGAAGAGGAAGCGGCAAGCTGGGGCGGCCACGGAACCGAAACCGTGGGCTGGATCGCGGTCGACAAGGGGCTGGCGTCGGCGGCCGACGGGTTCGTGTTCGAGGCCGGCGACATCTCCACCAACCACAACTGGAAGGCGGAGACGTTCACCGGCCCCTTCGACGAGGCCCCCGGCGTGGTGGCCGGCATGGCGACGTTCAGCTACAGCGACACCGCGGACACCCGCGTGCGCGCGGTTTCGGGGACCGGGTTCGAGGTGCATGTTGAGGAGGACACCTCGCTGAACCCTGAGATCACCCACGGCGTCGAGACGTTCCACTGGATCGCCTTCAACGGGGTTGGCGAGCTCTTCGGCGACGCGCTGGTCTGAGGCGGGGGCAGCCGCCTAAGAAAAAGGGCCCGCGCCGAGGATCGGCGCGGGCCCTTTCGTATCAGACCGGATCAGCGCAGCCGCGATGGCGCCCAGACCCCGCCGCGGGCTTTCCACACCAGGATCATCCCCGGCGTGTCGCCCGCCGCGTCAAAGCGGATCGGGGCCGAGGCGCCGACATAGCGCACCTCGCCCGCCATCGCCGCCGCCCGCGCCCGGGGCCAATCGCCGGGCAGCACCGGCGGCGCGCCGGGCGCGGTCACTTCGCGGATCGCTTCGGCGAGCGCGGCGCCGCCCTCGCCCCCCGATCGCACCAGCGCCAGCGCCATCACCATCGCCGCGTCGTATCCTTGGGCCGCCAGCGGTGCGGCAGGATCGATCCCGGCATCCCGCGCCTTGGCGGCGAACCGCTGCCACGCCTCAGCTGAGCGATCCGGCGCCGGGGCCACGAGCGCCACCCGCGCCAGCTTGATCGCCCCCAGCTCGTCGATCACCGACGGGTCCAGCAGCCCGTCGGCGCCAAGCACCGCCTGCCACGCGCCAAGGCGCAGCGCATCGCGCAGCGCCGTGGTTCCGTCGCCCCCGGCATAGGCCAGCAGGATCAGCGCGTCCGCAGGCTCGATAGCGGCCAGCGCCTCCAGATCCGCGCGATAGTCGGCCTTGCCCGCGCCAAAGGTCAGGCGACCGGTGACGAAGCCGCCCGCGGTCTCATAGGCCGCCGTGAACGCCTGCGCGAGGCCCGCGGACCAGCCATCTTCGCTTTGCGCGATCGCGACCCGGGCATAGCCGCGCGCCATCGCCAGATCGGCCATCGCCGCGGCGACCGCAACGTCGGACGGCGCGGTGCGAAACACCAGGTCGCCATCGTCCAGCGCCGACAGCGCCGGGCTGGTCGCGCCGTCTGAGATCATCGGCACCCCGAGCGCGATCGCCCCCCGCGCCACCGCCAGCGCCGCGTCGGAACAGACCGGCCCCAGATAGGCCGCCGCCCCGGCGCGGGTCAGCGCCTCGGTCGCGGTCGCTTCGGCGTCCGCCGCGTCCTCGCCGGTGCAGCCGACATCCACGACCTCGAGCGCGAGCGAGCGGCCATCCGCCAGCCCGCCGCCCCGGTTGACCTCGGTGGCGACCAGTTCGCGCGCGCTAAGAATATCGGCGGCGGCCCCCGATGCCGCCCCGGTCAGCCCGCCGAGCGAGATCACCCGCATCGGCGCGCCGGTGGTTTGCGCGGCGCTTGGCCCAGCGAGGGCGCAGACAAGGCCGAAAGCGGCGGCCGTGGCGGTAATACGCATGAAGGCGACTCTCCGTTGCAAGGGACGTGCGCCAACCCTAGGCCGACCGCGCGCCCGGCGCAAAGCGCAGGCTGCGCGCCGCCCGCGTCGGTTGTTGCGACAAAGGCGCCGCACGCCGCCTTTCCCCAGACGGCGAAACGGCCTAGATGTTCGCAGCGCCCCCGGCACGGGGCGCGCGATCAGACGCAAGGGATGCACGCCATGGCCGCCATCGATCCGCTGGTGATCTTCACGCCCTCAGGCAAGCGCGGGCGCGTGCCGGCAGGCACCCCGGTGCTGACCGCGGCGCGCCAGCTTGGCGTCGATCTCGACAGCGTGTGCGGCGGGCGGGGCATCTGCTCCAAATGCCAGGTGGCGCCGCAGGTGGGCGACTTCTCCAAGCACGGGGTCACGGTTGGCGCGCACGCGCTGTCGGATTTCAACGCGGTGGAGCGGCGCTATGACGAAAAGCGCGGGCTGAAGCCAGGGCGGCGCTTGGGCTGTCAGGCGCGCATCCAAGAGGACTGCGTGATCGACGTGCCCGCCGAAAGCCAGGTGCACAAGCAAGTGGTCCGCAAGCGCGCCGAGGCCCGCGACATCGTGATCGACCCTGCCGTGCGGCTGGTGCTGGTCGACGTGGCCGAGCCTGACATGCATGAGCCGACCGGCGATCTGGAGCGGCTGCGCATCGCGCTGGCGGCGCAATGGGGGATCGAGGGCGCCAGTGCGTCCCTCCCGCTGCTGCGCAAATTGCAAAAGACCCTGCGCGCCGGGAACTGGACCGTAACCGTCGCCATCCACGACGCAGGCGCAGGCCCGGCGATCCTGGACCTGTGGCCGGGGTTCCACGATGCCGCGCCGCTCGGCTGCGCCTTCGACATCGGGTCGACCACCATCGCCTGCCATCTAACCGATCTGACCACCGGCGAAGTCCTCGCCTCAGGCGGCGTGATGAACCCGCAGATCCGGTTCGGCGAGGATCTGATGTCGCGCGTCTCCTACGTCATGATGAACCCGGGCGGGGACGCCGAGATGACCGGCGTGGTGCGCGCCGCCATCAATGAGCTGATCGGGTCGGTCTGCGCCGAGGCCGAGGTGACCCGCGACCGCCTGTTCGAGGCGGTGTTCGTGTGCAACCCGGTGATGCACCACCTGCTGCTCGGCATCGACCCGACCGAGCTTGGCTGGGCGCCCTTCGCGCTCGCCACTGCGGACGCGGTGTCGGGGATGGCGTCGGACCTTGATGTCCACATGCACCAAGCCGCACGGTTCCACTTCCTTCCTTGCGTCGCAGGCCATGTCGGCGCCGACGCCGCCGCGGTCGTGCTGTCGGAATCCCCGCAGGACGCGGAGGAGCTGACCCTGATCGTCGATGTCGGCACCAATGCCGAGATCGTGCTTGGCGACAAGCGCGGGTTGCTGGCGTGTTCGTCGCCCACCGGCCCTGCGTTCGAGGGCGCTCAAATCTCCTCCGGCCAGCGCGCAGCGCCGGGCGCGATCGAGCGTATTCGCATCGATCCGGTCACCAAGACCCCGCGGTTCCGGGTGATCGGCTCTGATATCTGGTCCGATGAGGACGGGTTCGACCATGGCGGCGTCACCGGCATCTGCGGGTCGGGCATCATCGAGGCGGTGGCCGAGATGCGCCTTGCGGGCCTGATCGACGAGGACGGCGCGGTAGGCTCCGCCGCCCAGACCGGGACCGAGCGCGCGATCCCCGACGGGCGCACCCACGCCTATGTGGTCCATGACGGGACCGAGGCGGGCGGGCCGCTGATCTCGGTCACTCAGGCCGATGTGCGGGCGATCCAGCTCGCCAAAGCCGCGCTGATGGCGGGCGCGCGCCTGCTGATGGACCGCCGCGGGGTTGCGAAGGTCTCGCGGGTCACGCTGGCGGGGGCGTTCGGGGCGCATATCTCGCCCATGCACGCGATGGTGCTGGGGATGATCCCGGACTGCCCATTGGATAAAGTCACCAGCGCCGGGAACGCCGCGGGGACCGGCGCGCGGATCGCGCTGGTCAACAAGGGCCTGCGGGCGGAGATCGAGACCATCGTGCGCAAGATCGAAAAGATCGAGACGGCGGTGGAGCCGCGCTTTCAGGAGCATTTCGTCGAGGCGATCGCGATCCCGCACAAGACGGCGGTGTTCACGGCGCTGGACGGGGTGGTCACGATCCCCGCCGTCAGCTTCGGCGCCGGATCGGGCGGCGACGATGGCGGGCGGCGTCGGCGGCGGCGCGGCTGAGGATTGCCGCGCGTCCGCCTTGGTTGTGCGGTATGATCTTGAACGCCATCCCTGTTTCGAGGACTCATCGATGAAATTCGCCGCGCTGATGCTTCTGCCCCTGATGCTGATTGGCTGCGGCACGCCGGAATACCGGGCCGCGAACGCGTCGTGCGAGGCGGATTGGTTCCGCAACATCCCGCCATCCTATTACGACACGCTGGTCGAGCAGTTGCGGCCGGTCAAGCGCCCCACCGGGCGGACCACCTGCGTCACGCGTGGCGATCGCACCTATTGCGACCAGCAGATGATGACCGAGTTCGTGCCGTATCAGACCGTGGTGACGGTGGACCGCTACAAGCCTGAGCGCGACGCTGAAATCGCGCGCTGCACGGCGGATGCATGCTTGCGGCGGTATGGGAATGTGGAGTGCAAGTGAGGGGGGCCAACTTAAAACCCAGTTTATAACCTTTTATCGAGATATCCCCAATATAGACAAATACAGCATTTAAAAATAATTTATAATCCCAACTTACTATTGACACCTCTCAGGTCCCACTCAAGCAATCCCAAATAAATCTATCGAGAAACCTGTATTCCGCCTGCCAATTTGGTGCGCAATATGAGAATCTTGACATAAAATTTCGAACTAACTCTGGGCTCTGGATAGAGCCTGCACCCTCAAATCCATTTAATGCTCTCCGAAGCTGATATATGAGGCCCTGTATTTCTTGTAGCTTTCTCTGCTTTGACTGGAAAATAGACTTACGCTCCAATTTTGAAACGCGCGTCAAAATCTTTTGTGTCAGATTAACTGCCTCTGGAAATTCCTTTTTTAGAGCTGACAACGCGGCATAGTTTGTAGTAGCTGTTCCCGGAGGATATATTGTGATGGCCACGACGTCTCCAATCCTATTTTTAACACGGTACGCCATATATTATCATCACGATAAAAAAAATCGAATAGTGACGACTTCAAAACTCCTCCACCATAACCACCCCTGACGCCGCCTTGATCGCCCCGGCGATCTGCGGCGTCATCGGATACTCGCCCGGCAGCGCCAATTCCACTTCGCACGGCAGGTCCGGCGCCATCAGCACCAGGTTCACCGGCCCCCTGCCCCGACCGCGCGCGCCCTTCTTGCTGTCCTCGAGCCGCGCGCGGATCGACGGCAGCGCGGCGGGGTCGGAAATATAGATCTTCAGCCCCATCGCCGCCGCATCCGCCACCGCCGCGTCCACCGATTGCGCCGCGCGCAGCAGCATCTTGCACTGATCGCCGCCCTCGGAGGTCGCCTCGACCGTCAGCACCACATTGGTCCCCGGCTCCAACAAGTCGCGGTATTGGTTGAGCGGTTCGGAGAAACACATCGTCTCATACATCCCGGTCTGGTCCGACAGCGAGATGAACGCGAACCGGTTGCCCTTGGCCGATTTCCGCTCCTGCCGCGCGATCACCGTGCCGGCGATCTTGACCGCGATCGGGGCGACGCCCGCCTTGGCGCAGACCTCGGTATAGGTCAGCACCCGCTGGCGTTTCAGCGGCCCGGCATAGTCGTCGAGCGGATGGCCGGTGAGGTAGAAGCCGACCGCGCCATGTTCCTCGGTCAGCCGCTCGGTCGGGAGCCAGTCATCCACCGCCTCCATCCGCGGGGGCGGGAGATCATCGCCTGCGTCCCCGAACAGCGACACTTGGTTGGAGGACGCCTGGTCATGGCACGCCGCCGAATACGCCACCAATTTGTCGAGCGATTGGAACACGCGCCGCCGGTTGCGGTCGATAAGGTCGAAGGCGCCGGCGCGCGCCAGCATCTCCAGCCCCCGCTTGCCGATCTTCTTCAGCTCCACCCGCCGCGCGAAGTCGAACAGATCGCGGAACGGGCCATCGCCACGCGCCTCCACAATCAGCTGCATCGCGTCCCCGCCGACGTTCTTCAGCCCGCCGAGCGCGTAGATGATCTTGCCATCCGCCACGTCAAAGGTCGCCATAGAGCGGTTGATGTCCGGCGGGATCATCACAATCTCCAGCCGCGCGACCTCTCGCATATAGACCGCCAGCTTGTCGGTCAGATGGATGTCGCAGTTCATCACCGCGGCCATGAATTCGACCGGGTGGTTGGCCTTCAGCCAGCCGGTTTGATAGCTGACCACCGCATAGGCGGCGGCGTGGGATTTGTTGAAGCCGTAGTTGGCGAACTTCTCCAGAAGATCGAACACTTCTTTGGCCTTCGCCTCGGTGACGCCCGCGGCCTTGGCGCCTTTGACGAATTTTGGGCGCTCGGCGTCCATCGCTTCTTTGATCTTCTTGCCCATCGCGCGGCGCAGCAGGTCGGCGCCGCCAAGCGAATAGCCCGCCATCTCCTGCGCGATCTGCATCACCTGTTCTTGATAGACGATGATGCCTTGGGTCTCGGCCAGAATGTGGTCGATAGAGGGGTGGAGGCTTTCTAGTTTCTCGCGCCCGTGCTTCACGTTGCAATACTTGGGGATGTTCTCCATCGGGCCAGGGCGGTAGAGGGCCACGAGCGCGATGATATCCTCGATGCAGGTCGGTTTCAGCTGGCGCAGCGCGTCGCGCATGCCCGAGGATTCCACCTGAAACACCGCGACGGATTCCGCGCGGGAGTACAAATCATAGGTCGCCTTGTCGTCGATCGGAATTGTGCCGATGTCAACGATCACCTCCCGCCGCGCCAGCAGATCGACGGCGTTCTGGATCACGGTCAGCGTCTTGAGGCCCAGAAAGTCGAACTTCACCAGCCCGGCTTGCTCCACCCATTTCATGTTGAACATAGTTGCGGGCATGTCGGACCGCGGGTCTTGGTAAAGCGGCACCAGATGGTGCAACGGCCGATCCCCGATCACGACCCCGGCGGCGTGGGTGGAGGCGTTGCGCAGCAGCCCCTCCAACTTGCCCGCATAGTCGAGCATCTCAGCGACCACCGGCTCATTGCGCGCTTCTTCGCGCAGGCGCGGCTCGTCTTCCAAGGCTTTCGCGATGGAGACGGGTTTGACTCCCTCTACCGGGATCATCTTCGACAGGCGGTCGGTCTGGCCGAACGGCATCTGCAGCACGCGGCCGACATCGCGCACCGCGGCCTTGGACAGAAGCGCGCCGAAGGTGATGATCTGGCCGACCCTGTCGCGGCCATACTTGCCTTGGACATAGCGGATCACTTCTTCGCGCCGGTCCATGCAGAAATCGATGTCGAAATCGGGCATCGACACGCGCTCAGGGTTCAAGAACCGCTCGAACAGCAGGGAATAGCGCAGGGGGTCCAGATCGGTGATGGTCAGCGCATAGGCGACCAAGGACCCAGCGCCGGACCCGCGCCCCGGACCGACCGGAATGCCTTGGTCCTTGGACCATTTGATGAAGTCGGCGACGATCAGGAAATAGCCGGGAAAACCCATGCCCTCGATCACGCCCAGCTCGAAATCCAGCCGCGCCTCGTATTCGGCCACGGTGGCGGCGTGGGGGATCACGGCAAGGCGCACGGCCAGTCCCGCAACCGCTTGGCGGCGCAATTCGTCAACCTCATCATCGGCGAATTTCGGCAGGATCGGCGCGCGGGTCTCAACCTTGAAGGCGCAGCGGCGGGCGATCTCCACCGTCGCGTCCAGCGCCTCGGGCAGATCGGCGAACAGCGCCGCCATCTCGTCCTGCGATTTGAAGTGATGCTCCGGCGTCAAGCGGCGGCGGTGCTCCATCGAGACATAGGCGCCCTCGGCGATGCAGATCAGCGCGTCGTGGGCGGCATACATGTCGCGGGTCGGGAAATGCACGTCATTGGTGGCGACCAGCGGCAGATCGCGGGCATAGGCCATGTCGATGAAGGACGGCTCGGTCGCCGCCTCGGGGCCGGTGCGGACCGCCTCCCCGCCATGGCGCTGGATCTCGATGTATAGGCGGCCCTCGAATATCCCCGCCAGCCGGTCCAAAAGCGCGTCGGCCTGCGCGCGCTTGCCGGTTTGGATCAGACGGCCAAGCGGCCCGTCGGCGCCCCCGGTAAGGCAGATCAGGCCTTGCGACTTCGCCCCCAGATCCGCCAACGAGGTCATGGTGGCGCCGCCGTTCGCGCCAAGCCATGACGCAGACACCAGATCCATAAGGTTCACGTAGCCCGGCTCATCCTGCGCCAGCAGGATGATCGCCGCAGGCTCCACCGCCTTTTGCCCCGGCTGGGCGGCGGGGGCGTAATCGAGGCTCAGTTGCACTCCGATGATCGGCTGCACCCCGGCCTTGCCCGCAGTCTCGGAAAATTCCAGCGCGGCGAACAGGTTGTCGGTGTCGGTGATCGCCACCGCCGGCATCTGGGCCCCGGCGCAAAGCGTGGAAAGCGCTTTGACCTGGATCGCGCCTTCGAGCAGCGAGTAGGCCGAGTGCAGCCGCAGATGGATGAATCGGGGGGAGATGAGATCGGTCATCTTCCGATCATAGGCCCGCGGCGGACCCGCCGCCAGCGGATCAGCGGTCCGTCGTCGAGGGGGCCGTCATCGGGGGGCGGGCGGCGTCGCGGCGTCGTCCAAAGTCAGCTGCATGAACACCATATCGAGCCAACGGTCGAACTTGACCCCCACTTGGCGGAAATGCGCCACCGCCTCGAACCCGTGGCGTTCATGGAACTTGATCGATCCGGCATTGTCCGCATCGACGCTCGCGAGCATCACGTGCCAGCCCCCGGCGCGGCCGCGGGCGATCAGCGCCTCCATCAACGCGGCCCCGACGCCTTTGCCGCGCAAGCCGTCGCGGACATGGACCGAGTGTTCGACCGTCAGGCGATAGCCGGGCCATGCGCCACGCCATTCGCCAAAGGACGCAAAGCCAAGCACCTCGTCCCCTTCGACCGCCACCAGCACCGGAAAGCCCGCCGTGACCCGCGCGGCGCGCCATGCGGTGCGGTCGGCCAGCGTCGCCGGGATCTCGGTGTAGATCGCGGTCGAGGTCGCGATCACTTGGTTGTAGATGGCGAGAATGCCGGGAACATGCCCCTCGGCCGCGTCGATGATCTGCATGATAGGCCCTGATTATGAGTGCCGAGCAACCATGGCATGGCGGCGATCAGGCCGCCAGTTCGTCGACGATGGCACGATAGCCGCCCGCTGCCAGCCAAGCGGCCTCGGCCGCGGTCGTCTCGCGCCTGAGCACGTCATTGCGATACGGGAACCGGCCGAAACGGCGGATCACCTCGCGGTGCGCGCGGGCATGCAGCAGCCATGGCGAACTGTCGCCCATGCGCGAGGCGATCAGGCGCACCGAACGATCCTGATCCCCGAGGCCCTCAGAATGCATGAATGGCAGATAAAAGAGAATCCGCGCCTGCTCCGCCGTCGCCATGTCGCGGCCTTGGGCGATCGCCAGCTTGGCGTGGCGGCGCGCCATAGGGTCGGTGTCAAAGCTGCGCGGATCGCCGCGGAACATGTTGCGCGGGAACTGGTCGAGCACGATAAGCAACGCCAGCGCCCCAGCCGGGTCCACCAGCCAGCCGTCCCGCCCCCCGGTGCGCGCCAGACGCCAGACCGGGGTGAAGCGGCGGATGATCTCCTCATCCACCGCGGCGTCCACGGCGAACCAGCCCTTGGGGCCGACGTCGTTCAGCCAGAAGTCGAGCACATCCTTGGGCATTGTCTGCATCGCGATATCTCCGCGCGGCCACATTCGATCCTGTCAGCGCGGCAGGGAATTCCCGCAGCCCCATGTGGAAACATGACGACGCTGCACCGCGGACGCAACCTTTGTATTATTACTGCGCGGTGTCGTCGGCGCGGATGATTTCGGCCTCGGCATGTGCGTCCTCGATCCGCTCGATGGCGATTTCTTGCGCGACCTCGACCGCGACCGGCGACGCCTGGGGCATGATCGGCGCATAGGACGACTGCTCGGCCAGCGACGGCGCCGCGCGCCGCGTGGTGCGCCACAGCGCATAGAGGCTGATCGCCGCCAACAGCGCGGCGGTGAACAAAAAGAACATCGGCGGCCCGAACCGCTGCATCAGATAGCCGACCGCGATCGGCCCGCCGATGGCGCCGCAGCCGTTCAGAAACAGCATCCCGCCCGAGGCGGCGGCCATGTCCTTCGGCTCCAGAAAATCATTGGTGTGGGCGATCAGCAGGGAATAAAGCGGGTTCGCGACCCCCCCGATCACCAGCGACGCGAGATAGAGCGCGACCAAGCCCTGCCCCATCCCCCAGCCGACCAGCGCCG
>JBLIKI010000055.1:0-15228 GCA_047636235.1 Paracoccaceae bacterium
CGGGGGCGCGACGCCCCCCGCCAGATCAATACCCTAGCGCGCAGCCGTCCTTGCGCGGGTCCGAGGCGCCCCGATAAAGGCCATCTTCGTCCACCATGATCGCCTGACTGCCGCCGATCGGCGTGTCGGGCGTGACCATGGTGTGGCCCATAGCGGTCAGCTTGTCGCGCACGTCCTCGGAATAACCGCGCTCCATCGCAAAGCCCTTCGGCTCACAAAAACAGCGCGGGCCGTCCATCGCGGTCTGCGGGTCCATAGCGTAATCGACCATGTTCGAGATGAACCGCACATGCCCGTTGGGCTGATAGGCGCCGCCCATCACGCCAAAGGAGCCGGTGAAGCGGCCCTCCTCAGCCAGCATCGCGGGGATGATCGTGTGCATCGGGCGCTTGCCGCCCGCCAATTCGTTCGGGTGCCCGGCCTCGAGCGTAAAGCCCGCGCCGCGGTTCTGGAAGTTGATGCCGAACTTGTCGGACGCCAGCCCCGAGCCGAAATTGTGGAACACCGAGTAGATCAGCGACACCACCATGCCATCCTTGTCGGCGACGGTGATATAGATCGTTTCTTTATGCACGTTGTCGGAGGCGACCCGCGGATCGGCCATCGCGCGGTCGGGATCGATCAGCCCGGCCAGTTGCTTGGCGACGTCGTCCGACAGCATCTGCCCTAGACGGATGCCCACAAAGCCCGGATCGGCGATAAAGCGGTCGCGGGCGTCATAGGCCAGCTTGGCGGCCTCGGCCTCCAGATGCGCGCGCTGGGCGCCGAACGGGTGCATCGACGACAGATCGAAATTGGCCAGGATCTTGGCCATCAGAATCGCGGTGGCGCCCTGCCCGTTGGGCGGCAGCTCGATCAATTCGACCCCGCGATAGTGGCCGCGCACCGGCTCCACCCAGTCGCAGGCGGTGGCGGCGAAATCGGCCATGGTGTGCAGACCGCCAAGGGCGGTCAGCGACGCGACCATGTCCTCGGCCACCTCGCCCTCATAATACCCTGCGCGGCCTTGGGCGGCGATCCGGCGCAGCACTTCGGCCTGGCCTTTTGCGTGGAACCGCTGGCCGCTGCGCGGCGCGGCGCCCGCGATCAGGAAATGGGTCCGCGCGGCGCCGGTCAGCAGCGGCTCGGAATTGGCCCAGTCATGGGCGGCGCGGGGGGCGACGGGGATGCCCTCGTCGAAATAGCGGATCGCGGGGGCCAGCGATGCGGCGATGCCCTTGACGCCCAGCGTCTCGGACAGCGTGCAGAAGGCGTCAATCGCACCGGGCACGGTGACCGCATGGGCGCTGCGCAGCGGCATGGCCGTGTGGCCGTCGGCCCGCAACCGGTCCGCCGACAGCGCCGCGGGCGCGCGGCCCGACCCGTTCAGCCCGCGGATCGTGCCGTCGGGCATTTTGATCAGCGCGAAGCAATCGCCGCCGATGCCGGTCATCGCCGGTTCGCACGCACCCAACAGCACAGCCCCGGCGATAGCCGCGTCCACCGCATTGCCGCCCGATTCGAGCATGTTGATCGCCACCTTGGCCGCCAGCGGATGCGAGGTCGCGCACATACCATTGGCGGCCAGCACCATGGAGCGTCCGGGCAGGTGGAAATCGCGCGTGCGAGCGTAGGTCATGGCCGAAGTTTTCCTTATTATGGGTGCGCGCAGGTTGCCTTTCTCGCGCCTGCTGCGCAACGGGTTGCGCATCCACCATGCGGAAGATTCGACCGATTGCGGCGGAATCGACCGATCGCGCGCAGGGCGCTTGCCCAAAAGCCGGGCGCAGGCCATGTTTTATTCCCATGACAATCGTAATCACCGGAAACGGCTATCTGGATGGCGCGCCGCTCGATGTGGTCAGCTTCCACCGCACGGAACTGTCGCTGATCCTCGGGGTCTACGGCCGGATGGTCGCGGCCGGCGAATGGCGCGACTATGGCATCGACCATTTGCGCGAGGCAGCGGTGTTCTCGGTGTTCCGCCGCGCGGCCGAGCATCCGATCTATCGGATCGAGAAACGCCCGCGCATGGCCGACCGCCAAGGCATGTGGTCAGTCATCGCCATGAGCGGACGCATCGAAAAGCGCGGCCATGTGCTGGGCCAGGTCCTGCGCGTGTTCGACCGCAAGCTGATCCGCGCGGTTGAGAGCTGACGCGCGTCCCGCGCGGTTGAGGGCTGACGCGCGCTCAGCGCGGTTTGCGCCCCGGCTTTTTGCCTTTGCCGCCCGGATAGCGCCGCGGCGCCTGCCCGGGACGAGCGCGCCCCCTGCCCGGCCGCGCGCCGGCGGCTTGGGTCGGCGCGCCGTCAAGCGACAACAGCTCGAACAACAGGCCCCCCGTCACCGGTACGGCATCCAAAAGCCGCACCCGCGCCCGCTGGCCGAGGCCGATCACCACGCCGGTCTTTTCCCCGACCAGCACTTGCGCGTCCGGGTCGTGGTGGAAATATTCATCCCCCAACGCGCTGATCGGGATCAGCCCGTCGGCGCCGGTCTCATCAAGCTTCACGAACAGCCCGAACCGCGCAACCCCGGCGACGCGGCCGCTGAACTCCGCCCCGATCCGATCCTTGAGGTATGCGGCCAGATAGCGGTCGTTGGTGTCCCGCTCCGCCAGCATCGATCGCCGCTCCGTCGCGCTGATGTGCTGCGCGGTCTCGGCCAATTCGGCGATATCCTCAGGCCGCTGGCCGTCGCGGGCCGCATCCGGGCCCCAGCTATGCGCGGCGATCAGCGCGCGGTGCACGATCAGATCGGCGTAGCGGCGGATTGGCGAGGTGAAGTGCGCGTAGCGGCGCAGGTTCAGGCCGAAATGCCCGAGGCTTTCCGTTCCGTAATACGCCTGCGTTTGCGACCGCAGCACCGAGATGTTGATGAACTCCGCAAAATCGGTGCCCGCGGCTTGGGCCAGCAAGCGATTGAACTGTTTGGTCGTCGTCACTTGTCCGCGCGCCAGCGCCAGCCCCACGGTTTCAACCTGCTCGCGCAGCGCGTCGATCTTTTGCGGCCCCGGTTCTTCGTGGACGCGGTAAACCAGCGGGCGGCGCGCCTGCTCCAAGGTCTCGGCCGCGCAGACATTGGCGAGGATCATGAACTCCTCCACCAACTTGTGCGCGTCGAAGCGGTCGCGGTACGCGACCGAGGTGACTTCGCCCGCCTCGCTCAGGATGATCCGCCGTTCGGGCAGGTCCAGATCCAAGGGCGCGCGGTTGGTGCGTTCGCGGTCCGCGCAGCGCCAAGCGGCGAACAGGTCGGTCAGCGCGGGCGCCATCATCGCAGTCTTGGCGTCGGGCGAACCCGCGTCGCAGGCCTGCGCCTGTTCATAGGTCAGCGACGCCGGGGACCGCATCAGCCCGCGGGTGAAGCGGTGCGCGATCTTGCGGCCATCTGCATCGAGCGTGATCCGCACGGCGATGCAGGGGCGGTCCTCACCCTCGATCAACGAACACAGATCCGCCGACAGCCGCTCCGGCAGCATCGGCACCACGCGGTCGGGGAAATAGGATGAGTTCCCGCGGCGCCGCGCTTCGCGATCAAGCCCCGAGCCGGGGCGCACATAATGCGCTACATCGGCGATGGCGACCCAGACCACCCAGCCGCCCTCGTTGGCTGCATCGTCGTCCTGCGCGGCGCAGACCGCATCGTCATGGTCGCGCGCATCGGCCGGATCGATGGTCAGCAGCGGCAGATCACGCAGATCCTCGCGCCCGCCCAAGGGGGTGGGCAGCGCGGCCTCGGCCTCGCGCAGCGGCGCGTCGGGCCAGTCGGTGGGGATGCCGTGTTCTTCGATGGCGATCAACGACACCGCACGCGGGGCGGTCGGATCGCCGAGCACTTTCGACACCTTCACCGGCTTGGCGCCATAGGCCCCGCGCGGCACCGGCAGCGCGGTCGCCTCCACCAGCTCGCCATCCTTGGCGTCGCCATCAAGCCCCCGCGGCACCCGCCATTCCTTGCCGTCACCCTTGGAGATCGGGACGATCCGCCCCCCCTCCGGCCCGGCGCGGTAAACGCCGATCAGCTTGGCCGGACCGGTGCCGATCTTGCGGATGATCTTGCCTTCATAGGCGTGCGCCTCCGCCTCAGGCGTTGCGGTCAGGCGCACGAGGATGCGATCGCCCTCGCCCGCCGTCTCGCCCGGCTTGGCGTCGGTCAGCAGGATGATCGGGGGGGGCCCCTTGCCCTCCCAATGCTCCGGGGTCGCGAACTGGTCGCCGTCGATGTCCGGCGCCAGCGCGGTCAGCACCGCGACCGGGGGCAACAGGCCCTGCGGCAGATGGGATTTGCCGCGGCGCTCCAGAACCCCCTCGGCCTGCAGATCGCGCAAGATCCGCTTCAGGTCGATCCGATCCGCGCCCTTCAGATTGAAGGCGCGCGCGATGTCGCGTTTGGAGGACGCGCCGGGATGCTCTCGCACCCAAGTGAGGATTTCGTCCCTGGACGGGATCGCAGATCGCTTTTCATTCATGGCGCGCGTTTATCACGGCCCGGGTACGAAGGCGAGCGCGCCAATTCGCGCCCCCCCCGGATCAGTCGTCGAGCACATCCCCGTCGTCATCATCCGCCACCGCCGGGGCCGGTTTCCTCACCGCGGGCTGTTTCGCTGCGGACTTCTTGGCCGCAGGTTTTTTAGCGGCGGGCTTTTTGGCGGCGGGCTTTTTGGCAGGCGTCTCGGCGGTCGCCGCATCGCCCGCAGCCGCCGTCGATTTCGCCGCCGGTTTCTTGGCCGGTTTCTTGGCGGCGGGCTTTTTCGCCACCGGCTTCTTGTCAGCCGGTATCTTGGCCGCGGCCTTTTTGGCGGGCGCCTTCTTGCCGGTAATGGTCTTGCCGGTGGTTTTGACCTTTTCGGCGATGATCTCCAGCGCCGCTTCCAGCGTCAGCGTTTCTGGCGCGACATCCTTCGGCAGGGTTGCGTTGATCTTGCCGCACTTCACATAGGGGCCGTAGCGCCCTGAATGGACGGTGATCGGCTCTCCCGCCTCGGGGTGGTCCCCCAGTTCCGCGATCGGCGCCGCGGCATCGCCCCGCCCGCCGCGACCGGCCAGCTTTTGCGCGATCAGATCCACCGCGCGGTTGATGCCGACGGTGAACACCTCATCCTCGGCGATCGAGGCATAGACCGGCTTGGGCTTGGTCTTGTCCTCGGGCCCCTTCAGACGCTCATGCATCACATACGGCCCGAACCGGCCGAGCGCCGCCAGCAGGCGCCCGCCCTCGGGATGGGTCCCGATCTCGCGCGGCAGGCTGAGCAATTTCAGCGCGGCCTCGATATCCAGCGCGTCCGCGCTCATGCCCTTGGTGAGGGATGCGCGCTTGGGTTTCACTTTACTTTCAGGGTCTTCTTCGCCGAGCTGCACGTAAGGTCCGAACCGGCCGACGCGCAGGGTCACCGCAACGCCATCCTCATTGGCGCCCAGCACCTTGCCGTCGAGCGCCGCGGCCTCGGCGCTTTCCGCATCCGCCGACAGGGGCCGCGTATACCGGCACTCGGGATAGGACGAGCACCCGATGAACGCGCCCCCGGCGCGAGAGGTCTTGAGCCCGAGCTTGCCCTGCCCGCACACCGGGCACAGCCGCGGATCGGCCCCGTCGCCCTTGTCGGGGAAGAGATGCGGCGACAGCACCTCGTCGATCTTGTCGAGCACTTCGGTGATCCGAAGCTCGGTGGTTTGGTCGAGCGCCGCCGAGAAATCCTTCCAGAACGCGGCCAGAACCGCCTTCCAGTTCATCTGGCCCGCGGAGACTTCGTCCAGCTCCTCCTCCAGCTTGGCGGTGAAGTCATAGGACACGTAGCGGCGGAAATAGCTTTCCAAAAACGCCGTCACCAAGCGCCCTTTATCCTCAGGAATCAGGCGGTTGCGGTCTTTCGCCACATAACCGCGGTCCTGAATCGTCGTGACGATCGAGGCATAGGTGGACGGGCGCCCGATGCCCAATTCCTCCATCCGCTTGACCAAGGTGGCCTCAGTATATCGCGGCGGCGGCTGGGTGTGGTGCTGCTGCGCGAGCACCGCTCCATCGCCGCACAGCGCCAGCGCGTCGGCGGGCTTGGCGCCGCTTTCGGTGGCGGCGCCGGCGAGACGCTCGGCTTCGGTGATCAGTGCGCCGCGAGCCTTGGGCGCGGCCTCGCCCTGCTTGATCTGCGGCAGGCGCCCGTCATCGTCCTCGGCGTCGCTTTTCTGCGCCGCGTGGTATTCGGCGTCGTCGCGCCCCTCGGAATAGACCCGAAGGAACCCGTCGAACGTAGTCACCTGGCCCGAGGCGCGCAGGGCGCAGGCCTTGTCCGCGGCCACGATCTCAACCGTCGTGCGCTCAAGCCGCGCGCTCTCCATCTGGCTCGCCAGTGTGCGCTTCCAGATCAGCTCATAAAGCTTGCGCTGATCAGGCTCGAGCCGGCCCGCCGCCGCGCCGTCACGGGACATGTCGGTGGGCCGGATGCATTCATGCGCTTCCTGAGCGTTCTTGGCCTTGTTCTTGTAAATACGCGGTTTTTCGGGAACGTAAGGCGCGCCATAGCGGCTGGTGATCTCCGCCCGCGCAGCCTGAATCGCCTCAGGCGCCATATCGATGCCGTCGGTCCGCATATAGGTGATCCAGCCGGCTTCATAGAGCCGCTGGGCCGTCGACATCGCCTGTTTCGCGCCCATGCCGTATTTGCGCGACGCCTCTTGCTGCAGGGTCGAGGTCATGAACGGCGGGCTGGGGTTGCGCGTGCCGGGGCGCGCATCGACCGACGCGACCGAAAGGGTCGCGCCCGCCACAATCTGCGCCGCCGCGGTGGCCGACGCCACGTCGCCCAGATCAAACCGATCGAGCTTTTTCGCGCCCAGATGGGTCAGTCGCGCCTCATACTGATCGCCGCGAACCGTCTCCAGCATCGCGCGGACCGACCAGTATTCACGGGCGTCAAAGGCCTCAATCTCCATCTCACGCTGAACGATCAGGCGCAGGCAGACCGACTGCACCCGCCCGGCGGATTTGGCGCCGGGCAGCTTGCGCCACAGCACCGGCGACAGGCGGAACCCCACCAAATAATCAAGCGCGCGGCGGGCGAGATACGCCTCCACCAGCTCCATATCGATTTCACGCGGGGACGCGATCGCCTCGGCGACGGCCTTTTTAGTGATGGCGTTGAACGCAACGCGCTGCACCGTGGTGGTTTTTTTCAACGCTTTGCGCTTGCGCAGCGTCTCCAGCAGGTGCCACGAGATCGCCTCCCCCTCACGGTCAGGGTCGGTCGCGAGGATCAGCGCATCATCGTCTTTCAGCGCGTCGATGATCGCGCGCAGGTGCTTCTGGCTCTTGGGATCGACCTCCCACAGCATCTCAAACGCGTTGTCCGGGTCGACCGAGCCGTCCTTGGGGGGCAGGTCTCGCACGTGGCCGTACGAGGCGAGCACCGTGTAGTCCTTCCCCAGATAGGCGTTGATGGTCTTGGCCTTGGCCGGAGATTCGACGACGACGACCGCCATGCGCGGACCTCCCTGATGGGTCTGGGACGTTGGGCGGGGGAAACATGAGCGCCGCCGGTCCGCATTGTCAACGCCCCGAGGCCTGTCGGCGCCGGGCCGCGACGCTGCGGGCGCGATGCGTCATCGCCCCTCTCGCCAGAGCGCTCCTTACCCAGAACTGCGGCGCGGACGCAAGCGGCGCGATGGTCGCGCGCCATCTCATTCGGGCAAAAGCGCCAGCATTCCACCGGGCTGGCGGTCAAGCCGTCCGGCCAATTCCAGCTCGAGCAGCGCGTCGGCGAGCGCGCTCAGATTAGCGCCGGTGAGGCGGATCAGCTCATCTTCTTCGACCGGGGCGAGGCCGAGGAACTGAGCGACATCGCGGCGCAGCGCATCGTCCGCGCCCTGCGACTGCCGCGCGAACCCGGCGGGCGGTTCCTCCAGCTGCAGCGGGCGCGAGGGGCCGGCGCCTTCCTCCAACGCCTCGATCACGTCGGCGGCGCCGCGCACCAGCGTCGCGCCATTGCGGATCAGCGCGTTGCCGCCCCCCGCCCGCGGGTCGAGCGGCGCGCCGGGAATGGCCATGACGTCGCGGCCCTGCTCCAACGCGAAGTCGACGGTCAGCAAGGACCCGGACCGCTCCGCCGCCTCGATCACCACCAGCGCGCGCGACAGGCCCGAGATGATCCGGTTGCGGCGCGGAAAATGGCGGCCCTGCGGCTCCAGCCCCATCGGGGCCTCGGACAGGATCAGGCCGGATTCGGCGATCCGGTCAGTCAGTTTGGCGTTTTCCGGCGGATAGACAATGTCGACCCCGCCCGCCACCACCGCGATGGTGCCCGCAGGGGCGCTAAGCGCGCCGTCATGGGCCGCGGCATCGACCCCGCGCGCCAAGCCCGACACGGTGGCCCAGCCCGCCTCCCCCAAATCGGCGCCCATGGAATAGGCCATCCGCAGCCCGATCGCCGACGCGTTGCGCCCGCCGACCACGCCGACCGCCGACGCCGCGCCCAAGGACACTCGACCGCGCGCCCACAGAAACGGCGGCGGGTCGGGAATATGCGAGAGCATGGTGGGATAGCCGGGCCGCCCCGAAACCAAGATCCGGGCGCCTGCCGCCTCGGCGGCGGCCAATTCCCGTTCCGCCTGCGCCAGCGAGCACAGCTCATAGCTGCGCGCCCCGCCTCGGGCGGCCAGATCGGGCAGCGCCGCCACCGCCCGTTCTGCCGTGCCGTACCGCGCGATCAGGCGGCGAAAGCTCGCCGGGCCGACATTGCGGCTGCGTGCCAGACGGATCACATGGATCGCCTCATCCGCGCCGGGCCCAGTATCCGGCGCAATGTCGGGCGCCGCGGTCAGTTCCAGCCAAGCTTGCATCGCCCGTTCCTCGCGCATCGGGATCGTCCTCAATCCTTAGTGCGACAGGCTTGGTTAAGCTGGGGTTAAAGCTGTCATCCTTTGTCGCCGATCCGCGGCTCGGTCCCCGCCAGCAGCCGGGCGATATTGGCGTGATGGCGCACCCAGACCAGCACGGCGATCAGCGCGATCAGCGCCCAAGCCTCATACCGTTCGAAATACATCAGCGACAGCGGTCCCGCCGCCACCGCCACCAGCGCCGACAGCGACGAGAAGCGGAATAGCTTGGCCATTCCAACCCAGATAGCGCAGCAAATCAAACCACTTGTCAGGTGAAGCGCCAGCATGATGCCAAGAAAGGTCGCCACCCCCTTGCCACCCTTGAACTTCAGCCAGATCGGGAACGAGTGCCCCACCACCGCCATCGCCCCCGCAATCGCCGCCGCGTCGATCCCGGCCACCTGCCGCACGATCAGCACCGCCGCCACGCCCTTTAGCGCATCGAGCAACAGTGTCCCCGCTGCGGCCTTTTTGTTTCCGGTTCGCAGCACATTGGTCGCCCCGATATTGCCCGACCCGATGGCGCGCAGATCGCCGAGCCCCATCGCCTTGGCCAGCAGCAGCCCGAACGGGATCGAGCCGAGCAAATAGCCGAACAAGGCGGCGCCCAGCAGCCACGGCATCGCCTCGTCAAGGCCCGGCGCAGCGGTGGCGCCCAGCAGCGCCCGCATCCATTCGGGGATCATAAGTCCGCTCCTTCATGCCCGTGGACCTGCACGCCGCCGACGAAGGTGGCGATCACCTTTCCTTCCATGCGGCGAAGGTCATAGGGGGTGTTCTTCGATCGAGATCTTAGGGTTGAGCGGTCCAGCACATATGGCGCGCCCGGATCGAACAGCACCAGATCGGCGGGGGCGCGGACGGCTAGCGACCCGCCCTCCAGCCCCAGCAATCGCGCGGGCGCGGTCGACAGGCGCCGGAACAGCGTCGGCAGGTCCAAGGCCCCCGCATGGACCAGCTGCATCGAGGCGGACAGCAGCGTCTCAAGCCCGATTGCGCCGGGGGCGGCGATCTCAAAGGGGACGCGCTTGGTTTCCTCATCCTGGGGCATGTGGGCCGAGGTGATCACGTCGATCACCCCGTCGGCCACCGCCTCAACCAGCGCGCGGCGGTCTTCCTCGGACCTCAGCGGCGGGTTGAATTTGAAAAAGCTGCGCCAATCGCCGATGTCCAGCTCGTTCAGCGTTAGATGATGGATCGAGGCCGAGGCCGTCACCGGCAGCCCCCGCTCCTTGGCCGCGCGCAGCACTTCGACCGCCGCCGCCGTGGACAGCTGATCGGCGTGATAGCGCGCGCCGGTCAGCTCGACCAACGCCAGATCGCGCTCCAGCATCATCCGCTCGGCAATCGCGGGAATGCCGGGCAGGCCGAGCTTGGTGGAAAAGAACCCCTCGGTCGCGCAGCCCGCCGCCGTCAGGGTCGGTTCCTGCGGGTGGTGCACGATCAGCGCGCCGAGCTGGCGCGCATAGGTCATGCAGCGCCGCAGCACCGCCGGATCGGCCACCGGGTGATCGCCGTCGGTGAAGGCCACCGCGCCCGCGTCGTGCAAAAAACCCATCTCAGACATGCACTTGCCCTGCAGGCCCGCGGTCAGCGCCCCCATGACATGCACCCGCACAGGGCAGATTTCGTCCGCGCGGCGGCGGATCGATTCCACCACCGCCGGGTCGTCGATCGGCGGCTCGGTCATCGGCTGGGCGATGATGGTGGTGACGCCCCCCGCCGCCGCCGCCTGCCCGCCGGTGCGATAGGATTCGCGGTGGCGATAGCCGGGCTCGCCGATGAACACGCACATGTCGACGATGCCGGGGGCGAGCGCCCTGCCGCCGCAGTCGATGGTCCGCAGCGCGGGGCCGAGGCCGTGGCCGACAGCCTTGACGCGGCCGCCCTCGATCAGCAGGTCACCGCGGGTTTCGGTTCCGGCCTCGGGGTCGATCAGGCGGGCGTTGGCGAGCAGAAGGGTCATGCGGGCTCTCCGGGGAGTTCTGGTTCGGGGGCGGACGGGCGCGCGCGCCAATCCGCCGGAAGGGCGTTCTTGAGCGCAAGGATCTCCAGCGGTCCGTCGATCGCGTCCAGCCCCATGAAGCCGCCAAGCTCGTCCACCTGCGGCCCCTCGTCATCAAAGGAATCGGGGTGCATCGTGAACACTATGGCGGCGGGCCGCCCGCGCCGCAGCGTGCGCACCAAGCCGGGCCGGTAGGGCCAGACCCGCAGCACCTGCCCGTTCCATACCATGGCGCAACGTTCGGTCAGCGCATATCGAGCGTCGTCATAGGCGCTGCGGCGACTATGAAGGAGGAACGGGGGAACGACGAGGCCGATCAGGATCATCCACTGTCCCGTCCCGGCTGAAGCATCCCTCAGGATGACGATGCCGCCGCCCGCGACCAAGGCGACTCCGGCGGCGATGATATAGAGAAACACTCTGTCGCGCGCCGGTCCGCCCGAGGCTCGGCCGGTCCACAGCACCTGGTCGCCCGGGCGAATGCGCTTCCACCAGAACCCAAGGTCCTCGGTCTGTTCCTCACTTAGGTTTGCGCGGCGATCCGGCGGCATGGCCCGCTCCCTCACAACGGTTTCAGCTTGCCGTCTCCGCGGGAATGTTGCGCGCCAGCAGGTCCATCACCGCCATGCGGACGGCGACGCCCATCTCCACCTGCTCGGCGATCACCGATTGGCGGATGTCGTCGGCCACAAGGCTGTCGATCTCCACCCCGCGGTTCATCGGACCGGGGTGCATCACGATCGCGTCGGGGGCGGCGAACGCGAGCTTGCGATGATCCAGCCCGAAGCGGTGGAAATATTCGCGCCGCGACGGGACGAAGGCGCCGTCCATCCGTTCCTGCTGCAAGCGCAGCATCATCACCACGTCGGCGCCGCGCAGGCCTTCCTCCATGTCGTGGAACACCTCGACGCCGTAGGTCCCGACCTCGGGCGGCAGCAAGGTGGGGGGGGAGACGACGCGGACCCGGTTCTCCATCATCCCCAGCAGGATGATGTTCGACCGCGCCACCCGGCTGTGGGCGACGTCGCCGCAGATCGCCACGGTCAGGCGGTGGATGCGGCCCTTGGCGCGGCGGATCGTCAGCGCGTCCAGCAACGCCTGCGTCGGGTGTTCATGCCGCCCGTCGCCAGCGTTGATCACCGCCGCGTCGACCTTTTGCGCCAGCAGCGCCACCGCGCCGGAATGCTGGTGGCGCACCACGATCAGATCGGGGTGCATCGCGTTAAGCGTCTGGGCGGTGTCCAAAAGCGTCTCGCCCTTGGAGATGGAAGACGTCTTCACCGACATGTTCATCACATCGGCCCCGAGGCGCTTTCCGGCCAGCTCAAAGCTCGCCTGCGTGCGGGTCGAGTTTTCAAAGAACAGGTTGATCTGCGTCAGCCCTCGCAGCACCGAGGTTTTCTTGTCCCGCCGCCGGTTCAGCGCGACGTATTCGTCCGCCAGATCCAAGACGGCGGTGACATCCAGGGGGCCGAGCCCCTCGATCCCGAGCAGGTGGCGATGCGCGAAAGCGTGGGTCATGGGCGGCCTTTCGGGTTCGGACGCCCCGGTTATGTCAGGCGATGGGGCCTGCGTCCAGCGGGGCGGCGGCTTGACGAGGCGCCGCGCGGCGGGTCATCTGACGCCCACATCAACACCGCCCGGGAGGCCCCCCATGTATACCGTCGTCGGAAGTCCGTTCACCCGCACCATGCGCGTGCTTTGGATGCTCGAAGAGCTTGGCCAGAGCTATGAGCTGACCCCCGCCAAGCCACACAGCCCCGAGGTTCTCGCGGTCAACCCGTCGGGCAAGGTGCCGGTGCTGGTGGTCGACGGGGTCGGCATCACCGACAGCCTCGCGATCATCACCTATCTGGCGGACAAGCACGGCGCGCTGACCTATCCGGCGGGCACGCTGGACCGCGCGCGCCAGGACGGGTTCAGCCAGTTCGCCGCCGACGTGCTCGAAGGCCCGCTTTGGACCGCCGCGCGCCATGGCTTCATCCTGGCGGAGGAAGAGCGCGTCGCCGCCGTGCGCCCGGTGTGCAAGGCCGAGTTCCAGCGCGGGCTTGTCGTGTTGGAAAAGATCCTCGGCGACGGCCCGTATCTGATGGGTGAGACCTTTACGATCCCCGACCTGCTGGTCGGGCATCTGGCGAACTGGGCTGAGAACGGATCGAAGTGGGAGCTGCCCGCGACCGGCAAGGTGGCCGAGTATCTGGCGCGCGTGCGGTCGCGTCCCGCGCTGGCGGCGGCGCTGGCCCGCGGCAAGGCGGCGACGGCGGCCTGAGGCGAGGGGGCGGCGGAGGCGGGCGCGCCCCCCTTCGCCGCGGTCATGCCAGCGCGGGCGGCCTGAGACGAGGCGGAAACGCGGCGCCCTCACCAGAGCGCGGCAGGGACCGCGATACAGCGATATTGCAGATCAGCGGCAAAGCAGGACGAAAACGCTCGAAGTGAGCTTAGAATCATTGCGAATCTCTCTGAAAGTGATAAGTATAGCTCCATCTTAATTATTTGTGCTTTTTTGATGGGGAACCTGATGAAACAGCTTTTATTCGCAGTCGGCCTTGCGGCATCCCTCGGCGCGCCCGCATCGGCCGCCATCTACATCACCACGGCGGATGTCGGCCCGAACGTGGTGTTCAGCTTCGCCGGGTCGTTGGACCTGACGGGCATGACCTCTTTCGGCGCCGGAAACTCCTTCAACTCGGTCGTCCCCAACCTCGGCGCGATTCTTTTCGCCGGGCCAGCCAGCGGAATGGATGGCTACAGCATCAACACCCTCCCCGCATTCGGCTCAGGCGGCGGAGTGGGCGGAACAGCGACCGGCGATCAGTTCAAGATCTTCTCCGGCAACGTGATCGTCTTTGCGGGCGGCTATGCCGGCGAGCTCATCTCCGGCGATCTGACCGTGGCCGGCAGTGCGGTGTCGCTGGGGCTGATCGACGGGGTGTATCAGACCGCCGTGCTGTCCGGCGACTTCATCCGCCTGACCATCGGCGTCTCAGCCGTGCCGGTCCCCGGCGCGGCGCCGCTGCTGCTCGGCGCGCTCGGCCTGTTCGGGTTGGTGCGCCGCAAGCGCGCCTGATCTGTCGCGCCACGAAAAAGGCCGCGCCCGGGATCGGGCGCGGCCTTTTTTGCAAGGATGCGAGGCGATCAGACCAATTCGGCTGCCCGGGCGGCGGCAATGGCCAGCTTGGCGGCCTCGTCCTCGGCCGCCGTCAGACGCTCACGGTTTTCCTCGATCACGTCCTCAGGCGCTTTGGCGAGGAACGCGTCGTTGGTCAGCTTGCCCTTCAGCCCGCCGATTTCCTTGCGCAGCTTGATCAACGCCTTCTCAAGCCGCGTTTTTTCGGCCGCGCCGTCGATCACCCCCGCCAACGGCAGGCACAGCATCGCGCCCGGAATGGTCAGCGCCGCCGCCCCCTTGGGCGCCGCCGCCATCCGCTCAATCCCCTCGACGCGGGCCAAACGCTCGATCAGCGGCCAATCGCCGGACAGCCGCGCCTCGGCGGCATCATCGGCCTGCAGCACGATCAGCGGCAGCTTGGCCGCGGCCGGCACGTTCATCTCAGATCGCACCGAGCGGATCTGCTCGATCAACCCGATGGTCCAGCGGGTGGCGGCGTCGGCGTCGGCATCGACCATCTCCGCCCCATAGGTCGGCCACGGCGCGTGGATCAACGGGGTGGCGCGGGCGCCGGTGGCGGCCCACAGCTCCTCGGTCACGAACGGCATGATCGGGTGCAGCAAGATCAGGCACTGGTCGAGCGCCCAAGCGAGCGTCGCGCGGGTCTCGTCCTTGGCCGGGCCGTCCTCGCCCATCAGCAAGGGTTTGGCGAGTTCCAGATACCAGTCGCAGAACACCCCCCAGACATGGCCGTAAAGCCCGTTGGCGGCGTCGTTATAGCGGTAAGCGTCGAGGGCGGCGTCGGTCGACTCGCGCAGGCGGCCCGTCTCCCCCACGATCCATTTGTTGAGGGGGTGCGTGACCGCCAGCGGGTCGAAGCCGGGGATCGCCCGCGCCTCGTTCATCTCCGCAAAGCGCGCCGCGTTCCAGATCTTGGTGACGAAGTTGCGATAGCCCGCGACCCGCGCCACCGACAGCTTGATGTCGCGCCCCATCGCCGCCATCGAGGTCAGCGTGAACCGCACCGCATCGCAGCCGTATTCGTCGATCAGATCCAAGGGATCGATGACGTTGCCGACCGATTTCGACATCTTCTTGCCCTTCTCATCGCGCACGAGAGCATGGACATAGATGGTGTGGAACGGGACTTCGGGCTTGCCTTGGTCGTCTTTCATGAAATGCAGGCCGAGCATCATCATCCGGGCAACCCAGAAGAAGATGATGTCAAAGCCAGTGATCAGCACGTCAGTTTTATAGTAGCGCTG
>JBLIKI010000056.1:0-15185 GCA_047636235.1 Paracoccaceae bacterium
TGGGAATCCCAAGCAGGACTCTTCCGTCTCAGCCAATCCAATAGCTACGCCGCCTCCGGCGCCAGGCCAAGATCTCCGGCCATGGCGCCGGTGCGGCTCAGCGCTTCCAGAAATTCGGGCATGCAGTCCACCGGTGCAGAGCCGAAGTCGAGCCGCAGACGCGCGCAGCCCGGGGTTTCCTCAGGGTCGGACATCGAATGCACCGCGCCCAGCAGATCGGGCGATTCATCGCCCCGTCGCGGCTGGACCCATTCAAGGAACCACTGCCGCAGCGGCGCCCAAGTGAACCCGCCCGCAACCCCGCGCAACCGCAGATCCGCCGCCTGCCATTGAAACGGCGTGACCTGAAGCGTGAACGCCCCCGCGCACATCGCGATGGGGCGCGGGTCGGCTGTCGGATCGGGCGGCGTGTCGATCCGCGGGTGCAGCACGCGCTTGCCCGCGATCACCGCCAGATCGCGGCGGAACGGCAGATGCAGCCGCGTGGTGCGCAATAGCGCGCCGCGCGGGCCGCGGGCCAGCGGCTCGGGCGCCACCTCGGCGCCGACGTCCAGCGCGCGCGCCATCCGTTCCAAAAGGTCGGACACATGCAGATCGCGCAGCGGCCCCAATCTGCGACGGGGCCAGCCCTCGCCCTCGGTCATGCCACGCCCAGATCGGCCAGCGCGGCGCGCAAGGCATGGGGCATCTCGGGGGCGCCGTCCTCGGCCCCGCCATGCAGGTCGGGGGGCGCGTCGTCGGGCGCCAGATACCGCCAGCCCTGGAACGGGCGGCGCGGCACGGTGGCGGTTCGAATGATTTCTCGCCCCAGCACAATCGCGCAGGCGGCCCCGCCGTCGGCGCGGGTCACCTCATCAAGCCTGATGATCTGCTGGCGCGCCAGCACCTGGCCCTTGAACACCCAATAGAGCGAGCCGCCCGACACCAGCTCCTCCGCGCGTTTCGGGCGCATCCGAGTGACATGGACCGGGTTCGCGGCTCCGCTGTCGGCAAGGCGCGCGGTCTGCCACGCGGACAGATCCTCGACCCCCTCGGCGCCGACGCAAAGCTTGATCATGTGTAGCGCGGGGCTGGTCACGACTGCATCCCTTTGTCGAAGCGGGGGCGGAACAAGCGCTATCGCAGGCGCGACGAGCGACGCATCTGCCCGAATTCAGCATGGTCGCGCGGTCGGTGCAACCCGATCCGCGCGGCGGATCAGCCGGGCAGGGCGCCGGTCAGCACATAGCGCAGGATAGCGACGACTTGGGCCGGGTCTTCGGCCACCGCAAGCGCGGCGGCGTCGACTTCTTTCAACGCGTGCTGATGATCGGCGCCATGCAGCACGATCAGCGATTTGCCAAGCGCCGCCGCATAGCCAGCATCGAAGGCGGCGTTCCACTGCTTGTAGTTGTCGCCGAACCGCACCACCACCACATCGGCGTCAGCGATCCCCTTGCGGGTGCGGATCGCGTTGATCCGCGCGCCCTTGGCGTCGTGCCAGAACTTGGTCGCTTCCGCCCCCAAGATCGCGACGCCGCAATCATCCGAGGCGGCGTGATCGGTCACCGGGCCGCTGAACGCGACATCGAGCCCTTGGGCGCCGGCGATGATCCGCTCGCGCCAATCTGTATGGATCTCGCCCGACAGGTAAACCTTTAGCGTCATGGCGGCGTCTCCTTGAACCGGCGTCGAAGGGGCGGCGTGCGGGCGGCCGCCCGGTAGGAAACCTAGGGCGTCGCGCCGGATCGTCGAGGCCCTCGGGCGCGGCGCCGTTCAGGCGCCGCGCCCGAGGGGGCGATCAGCGCGAGGTGTAGGACTGCAACGGCGCCACGTCGAGCGCGCCGTTGCGCCGGTCGCGGATCGCCCGCGTCGCCGCCTTGGCGCCCGCCGCGGTGGTGTAATAGGGCACCCGACCGTGCAGCGCCGCGGACCGCAGGTCCTTGCTGTCGGACACCGACTGCGCGCCCTCGGTGGTGTTGAATACCAGCGCGACGTCGCGGTCCTTCATGCGGTCGACGATGTTCGGGCGGCCCTCATAGACCTTCTTCACCACTTCGGCGGGCACGCCCGCAGCGTTGAGGAACGCCGCCGTGCCGCCCGTCGCCAAGATATTGAAGCCCATCTCGACCAAAGATGCCGCCGCCTCCAGCATGGTGTCCTTGTCGTGATCGCGCACCGAGATGAACACCAAGCCGCTGTCAGGCAGCACCACGCCCGCGCCCATCTGCGATTTGAGGAACGCGCGGTCGAAGGTCGCGTCGATGCCCATCGCCTCGCCGGTGGATCGCATCTCCGGCCCAAGCAGCGTGTCGACGCCGGCGAAGCGCGCGAACGGCAGCACCGCCTCCTTGACCGAGACATGCTTGGTCTCGGCCGGGCGCAGGTCGGCTGCGGTGTCGATCAGGGTTTCCCCGGCCATGACGCGGGCGGCGATGGCGGCGACTGGCGATCCGGTGGCCTTGGCGACGAACGGCACGGTGCGGGACGCGCGGGGATTCACCTCCAGCACATAGATGTCGTTGCCCTTTATCGCGAACTGCACGTTCATCAGGCCGCGGACGCCAAGCGCCAGCGCCATCTGTTCGGTCTGCTTTTTCAGCTCGGCGATGGTCTCGGCCGACAGCGAATAGGGCGGGAGGGAACAGGCGCTGTCGCCGGAATGGACCCCGGCCTCTTCGATATGCTCCATCACGCCCGCCACATGCACGCGCACGCCGTCGCAGATCGCGTCCACGTCGACCTCGGTCGCGTTCGACAGATACCCGTCGATCAGCACCGGGGACGAGCCCGACACTATCACCGCCTCGCGGATGTAGCGGCCAAGCTGGGCGTCGTCGCGCACGATCTCCATCGCGCGGCCGCCGAGCACATACGACGGGCGGATCACCACCGGATAGCCGATCCGGGCGGCGACGGCGAAGGCCTCCTCCCCCGAGCGCGCGATGCCGTTGGGGGGCTGCTTGAGGTTGAGCTTGTGCAGCAGCTGCTGGAACCGCTCACGGTCCTCGGCCAGATCGATCGCGTCGGGGGTGGTGCCGAGGATGGGGATGCCTGCGGCCTCCAAAGCGCGCGCCAGCTTCAGCGGGGTCTGGCCGCCGAACTGCACGATCACGCCGTGCAAGGTTCCTGCCTGACGCTCGGTCTCGAGGATCTCCAGCACCGTCTCGGCGGTCAGCGGCTCAAAATAAAGCCGGTCCGAGGTGTCATAGTCGGTCGACACCGTTTCGGGGTTGCAGTTGACCATGATGGTCTCATAGCCCGCCGCGGTCAGCGCGAAGCAGGCGTGGCAGCAGCAATAGTCGAACTCAATCCCCTGGCCGATCCTATTGGGACCGCCGCCGAGGATCACGACCTTTTTCGCGTTTGACGGGCGCGCCTCGCATTCGACGTCGCCCATCGCGTCGGCCTCATAGGTCGAATACATATAGGGCGTCTGGGCTTCGAATTCGGCGGCGCAGGTGTCGATGCGCTTGAACACCGGGCGCACGTTCAGGTCTTGGCGGGCGCGGCGCACCGCGTCCTCGGACACGCCGGTCAGCTGGCCGATCCGCTCATCCCCAAAGCCATACATCTTGATGCGGCGCATCGCGCTCACGTCGGACGGCAGGCCATGGGCGCGGATCGCGGCCTCCATATCCACGATCTCGCGGATGCGGGCGAGGAACCACAGATCCCACGCGGTGATCCCGGCGATGTCGTCATCCGACAGCCCCTCGCGCATCGCTTGGGCGATCACGCGGATGCGGTCCGGGGTCTGGCGCGCAAGGGCGGCCATCACCGCTTGGCGGTTCTCATCGGCGGGGGCGTCACGCTCCAGCCCGGGGATCTCGATCTCATCGAGACCGCAAATCCCGGTCTCCATCGATCGCAGCGCCTTTTGCAGCGATTCGTGGAACGATCGCCCGATCGCCATCACCTCGCCCACCGATTTCATCGCGGTGGTGAGGTCTGGCTTGGCGCCGGGGAATTTCTCAAACGCGAAACGGGGGATCTTGGTGACGACGTAATCGATCGACGGCTCGAAGCTGGCCGGGGTTACCTTGGTGATGTCGTTGTCGAGCTCATCGAGCGTGTAGCCCACCGCCAGCTTGGCGGCGATCTTGGCGATCGGAAAGCCGGTCGCCTTGGATGCCAGCGCCGAGGACCGCGAGACGCGCGGGTTCATCTCAATCACCACGATGCGGCCGGTGGCGGGCTCGATGGCGAACTGCACGTTCGATCCGCCGGTCTCCACCCCGATTTCGCGCAACACCGCGATGCTGGCGGTGCGCAGCATCTGGTATTCCTTGTCGGTCAGGGTCAGCGCCGGGGCGACCGTGATCGAATCGCCGGTGTGGACCCCCATCGGGTCGATGTTCTCGATCGAGCAGACGATGATCGCGTTGTCGGCGGTGTCGCGCACCACCTCCATCTCGAACTCTTTCCAGCCGAGCAGGGATTCGTCGATCAGGATCTGGCTGACGGGGGACGCGTCGAGGCCGGATTTGCAGATCTCTTCATAATCCGCGCGGTTGAACGCGACGCCGCCGCCGGTGCCGCCCAGCGTATAGGCGGGGCGGATGATCGCGGGCAGGCCGACATGCTCCAGCGCGTCCATGCACTCCTGCATGGTGGTGGCGATGGTCGCTTTGGGGTTCTCCAGCCCGATGCGGTCCATCGCCTCGCGGAACAGCTTGCGATCCTCGGCCATCTCGATGGCGGCGCGCTTGGCGCCGATCAGCTCGACATTATACTTCGCCAACGTCCCGTCATCGTCGAGCGCCAGCGCGGTGTTGAGCGCGGTCTGACCGCCCATGGTGGGCAGCAGCGCGTCGGGGCGTTCTTTTTCGATGATCCGGGCGACGATTTCGGGGGTGATCGGCTCGATATAGGTGGCATCCGCCAGATCAGGGTCGGTCATGATCGTGGCGGGGTTGGAGTTGACGAGGATGACCCGATAGCCCTCCTCGCGCAGCGCCTTGCAGGCCTGGGCGCCGGAGTAGTCGAACTCACAGGCCTGGCCGATCACGATCGGCCCCGCTCCGATGATCATGATCGATTTGATGTCGGTGCGCTTGGGCATGTCGGCTCCGGTCGGTTGCAGCCGAGCGGCGCGGCGCGGTGGCGCGCCTGCGGGCGGATCGGCTGGGGTGCTCTGGCGAAATCGGGCGAGTTATAGCGGGGCGGGCGCGCGGTGCAAGGCGCGGCGGTCCGGATCAGGGCATTTCCCGGGCTTGCGCGCGTCCGTGTCGCGTGGAAACCCGGTCGGCGGGGGGGCGATGTCGGGGCGGGGCGCAACCTCAGGGGTGGGCGCGACGTCGGGGAGGGCCTGGGCCCTCCCGCTCCGCCGCCCCCCGCCACGCCCGAGGGGGCGCGGCGCGCGCTGTTGCGGGCGGCGCGGCGACATCGGGGCGCAAATGGGCGCCTCGGCCATATTATTGCACCGCAATAACCGCTAAGCTCTTCTCGGGCGGCGCGTTGCGGGCGGCCCGCACGGCGGAATTGAGAAGGTGCAGGGCGATCATGGCGGGCAGCGGCGGCGGAGAGTTTCTAGGTCAGGCGGCGGTTTTCCTTGGCGCGGCGGTGCTGGCGGTGCCGATTTTCAAGCGTCTGGGCCTTGGGGCCGTGGTCGGGTATCTGGCAGCGGGGTCGTTGATCGGGCCGTCGGGGCTGGCGCTGGTGCCGGACCCGGCGACGGTGATGCAACTGGCCGAATTCGGCGTGGTGCTGCTGCTGTTCGTCATCGGGTTGGAATTGCGCCCCGCACGGCTGTGGCGCCTGCGGGCTGAGATTTTCGGCCTCGGCGCCTTGCAGGTGCTGCTGACCGGCGCGCTGCTGATCGGCGCGTTCATGCAGTTCGGCATGAGCGGCGCAGGCGCCACCATCGCGGGGCTGGCGCTGGCGCTCAGCTCCACCGCCTTTGCGGTGCAGTTGCTGCGCGAGAGGGGCGAGCTGACGCGGCCCCACGGGGATCGGGCGTTCTCAATCTTGCTGTTCCAAGACCTTGCGATCGTGCCGCTGCTGGCGCTGGCGGCGTTTCTGGCGCCCGGCGGCGAGGGCGGCGGGGGGTTCGGCTGGGTCGGCATGGGGGTCGCGGTGGGCGCGGTCGCGGCGCTGATGCTGTTCGGGCGCTATGCGCTGCCGCATATTCTGGGCGTGGTTGCGCGCACCCGTGCCGATGAGATTTTCACCGCCGCCACCTTGCTGGTGGTGATCTGCGCCTCGCTGCTCATGGATTTGGTCGGGCTGTCGATGGCCACCGGGGCGTTCCTGGCGGGCGTGCTGCTGGCCGACACCGAATACCGCCATCAGCTGGAATCGGACATCGAGCCGTTCCGCGGCCTGCTTTTGGGCCTGTTCTTCATGGGCTTCGGCATGACGCTGGACTGGGGCATGGTCGCGGACCGCTGGTGGGAGGTGATCGGCGGCGCCTTCGCGCTGTTCGCCCTGAAGGGCGCGGTGCTGTTCGTGCTGTCGCGGCTGTTCCGGTCGCCGACCGCGGACGCGCTGAAAATCTCGGCGGCGCTGGCGCAGGGCGGTGAGTTCGCCTTCGTGCTTTTGGGCGCCGCGGTGCTGTCGGGGGTGCTGGCGGATGACGAACGCTCGATGCTGTCGGCAATTGTGACGCTGTCGATGGCGCTGACGCCGCTCGCGCTCAAGCTCGCCGATCGGCTGGCGGTGTCGCCCGAGGATGCCGAGGAGGGGATGGAGGACGCCTCGGCCGCCCCGAGCAGCACGATCTTGGTGGCGGGGTTCGGGCGCGTCGGCCAAGTGGTGGCGCGGGTGATGCGCCTGCGCGGCTATGACGTGACGTTGATCGACAATTCCCCGCGGCGGATCCGCATGGCGGGGACCTTCGGCGCCAAGGTCTATTACGGCGACGCGCGGCGCATCGACGTGCTGAAATCAGCGGGCGCGGACGAGGCCAAGCTGATCTTTCTGTGCATCGACGACCGCGACGGCGCCCGCGCGGCGGTGGAGCGCTTGCGCGAGCGATTCCCCGACGCGATCCTGCTGGTCGACACCTATGACCGCTTCAGCTATCGCGAGCTGATCGAGGCGGGCGCCCATGAGGTGGTGCGCGAGACCTTCGAAAGCGCGATCGAGCTGGCGCGCCGGGGCCTCGGCCGCATGGGCGACGAGGAGATCGCCGAAGAGCTGATCGAGGAGTTCCGACGCCGCGACGAAGAACGCACCCGGCTTGAGAACGATCTGGGCGAGCATGCCGCGGTCAACAAGATGCGCGACAAATACTCGGTCGAGGGGCCTTATTGAGCTGGGTGGGGGGCGCCCCGCGCGGCGACCCCGCCGGATCAGTGGGCCATCAGCACGGGCACGGGGCAGTTTTTCAGCACTGACTTGGTGACGCCGCCGATCAGATCCTCGGCGAATTTTGAATGCTCATAGGCGCCCATGATCAACAGGCCCGCGCCCTTTTCGCGGACCATGTCAAGGATCGCGCCCGCCACTCCGCCGCCGATCTTCGGCACGTTGCGCCAATCGGTCATGACGCCATGGCGCGCCAGGTGGGCGACCACATCCATGCCTTCGCGGCGCCGCGCGGTCTCGCCGTCGCCGACGGTGACCACGGTGACCAGGGACTGGTTCTCCAGCATCGGCAGCGCGTGGGCCATGGCCGACGCCGCGGCCCGTCCGCCATCCCATGCCAGCACCGCGTGGCCGTTCATGCCTGCCGAGTCGAACGCGGTCGGCACGATCAGCACCGGGCGGCCTGAGCGCAGCGCCACCGTGTCGGGGTGTGGCTGCAGATGCGAGGTGTCGGCGGCGCCGTCATGCTGGCCCATCACCACGATGTCGTAATAGCGGGCCGCCTGCATCAGCGATTCATCGGCGTCCCCGCCCAGATCGAACCAGTGGTGCTTGCCGGATCGCCGTTTCTCCGCGCCATGCACCGCGGCGTGGAACGCGGCGGCGATCTTGATGCGGGTGGCGTCCTCGGATGCGCGGATCGACTCCAGCAGGCCCGGCGTGACCCAAGGGCCGAGCGCCACCGACATCCGCGACGGACCGTGGCTGAGCATCCCGGTCAGATGCGCATCATATTTCACCGACATCTTCAGCGCGACCTTGAGGGCGGCGTCCGATGACGGCAGTCCGTTGTACGACACTAGAATGTTTTTGATTGTCATGGCTCGTCTCCCTCGTGGGGCGCGTGGGGTGCGTCTCTCAGGGAGACCATCGCGCCGCCCGGGGCGCCGCGCGTTGATCCAAGTCATGCCGGAACCATGTTTCCGCGGTCCGGGCGGGGGCGGGGGCGGGGCGACCGGACCGGCTGCGGCAATGCCCCCCCCGCGCGGGCGGCGCGGGGGGGGTCGGTCAGGTCAGGTCGCGGCTTGTCAGGCGGCGCGGCGACGAGCCACGCCTGCGATCAGCGCCAGCCCGCCCAGCAGCAGCGGCGCGGCGGCGGGCAAGGGGACGTCGGCGGTCACGAACTCGGTCACCAGCGCGTAGCCACTGTTCACGCCGATTATTTCTCCATCGAAGTTGCGGTAGATCGCGCTGACGCCGGAGTCCGCTTGGAAAAAGGAATCGAAATTGGTCATGATCGTCACGGACTGTACTTCGACATGCAGCAGCAGATCGCCATCGGTCGGATCATAGGTGAACGTCGATCCAGCGATGGTGAGCGTCGTGGGCATCGCGCCGGCGATCGACACGGTCCCCCAGTCGGACAACAGCGCGCCAAGGTTGGCCGACAGCGTGGTCGACGACGACAGATAGCCGGAGTTCGAGATATACCACGCCACCGAGAATGTCGCTTCGTCCATCTCGCCGGCCTGGCCCTGGAACAGGTTGATAGCCGCGATGGCGGTCGGGCCGGCGAAATTCGCGGCGTTGTAAACCTGCTGGAACACGCCTGCGACGTTGTCAGTGGGAAGGCACGCGAACGGATAGCAATTGTTGGTGTCGTACGATCCGACCGTTAGCGCCGAGGCGGACTGAGCGGCGAGCGCGGCTGCGGCGAAGGCGGCGAAGAATAGCGTGCGTTTCATCTTAGGGTCCCAGATGGATGACGGATTGTGGCCGCGAAGCGGTTGGAAGCATCTTGAGGCGCATTCATAAAAAAGTTAACAAAATTTTGGCTATAATGGGCTGTTGGGTCAGCTTTTCTGCCTGGCGGGGCGCCGCGCGCCCGCTCTCGCTCGCCCGCACTCAAAACCCTCGGGCGACGCACCCGGTCCGCGTCCCGAGGCGTTGACACCGCCCCGCCGCCATGGCAAATGCCGCCATCGCTCCTCCCCGGACATGTCCGTGGCGGAGCGTCCGGCGTTCGCGGCGCCGCGCCCCAGTGGCGCGACGGCCCTGTCGCCCGATCCGCTTCCCTGAGGGGAGGCGCGAGCGGGAAAGGAGCGCGCCGGCCCTGGTAGATGAGAGCAGAGGGAGCTGGCGATGACCAAGCGCACCGCAGCCAAGTACAAAATTGACCGCCGCATGGGCGAAAACATCTGGGGACGTCCCAAGTCCCCGGTGAACCGCCGTGAATACGGCCCCGGCCAGCACGGCCAGCGCCGCAAGGGCAAGCTTTCCGACTTCGGCGTGCAGCTGCGCGCCAAGCAGAAGCTCAAGGGCTATTACGGCGATCTGACCGAGAAGCAGTTCCGCCGCATCTACGCCGAGGCCGAGCGCCTTCGCGGCGACACCGGCGAAGCGCTCATCGGCTTGTTGGAACAGCGCCTCGACGCGGTGGTCTACCGCGCCAAGTTCGTGCCGACCGTGTTCGCCGCCCGCCAGTTCGTCAACCACGGCCACGTGACCGTGAACGGCCAGCGCGTGAACATTCCTTCCTATCGCGTCAAGGAAGGCGACGTCATCGAGGTCCGTGAAAAGTCCCGCCAGATGGAGCTGATCATGGGCGCCGTGCAGTCGTCCGAGCGCGACGTGCCGGGCTATCTCGAGGTCGACCACTCCAAGCTGACCTGCCGCTTCGTGCGCGTGCCGCTGCTGTCGGACGTGCCGTATCCGGTCACCATGGAACCGAACCTCGTGGTCGAGTTCTACGCCAAGAACTGAGGCGCGGCGGCCCTTCGGGGCCGCGCCCTTCGGCTTGCAGAAAAGGCCGTGCGGAGCGATCCGCGCGGCCTTTTCGCGTTCGGCGTCGTGATCGGCCGCGCCTTCGGCGTGATGTGGCGGCGGGCGTCTCGTCGCGCGGGCGGCGCCATGCTAGGCCATTGGTGGCGGCGGCCAACGCCGGAGCGCGGGGGAGAACGCCCATGTGGCTGAACATCGCGATTCTGGCGGCAGTTGCGATCACCGCCGCGCTGCTCTGGTCGCCGATGCTGCTGCGCTCGATCACTTGGCGGGCGATGATCACCCCGCTCGCCTCGATCATCGGCAGCGGCTTTCTGGTGCTGGGGCCGGTGCTGGATGCGGCCTACGGCGTCTGGGCGCCGCTGGCGATGGCGGGCCTATGCGTCGGCGCATGGCTGTTCGGCGCTGCGATCCGCTATAACATCGCCGCCATCGGGGACGATCCGCGCGTGCCCGCCCGCCTGCAGGCGGGGTTTGAGCAGGCGGCGTCCTGGGCGCTCGGGTTCGCCTATGTGATCTCGGTCGCCTATTACCTCAATCTTTTTGGCGCCTTCGCGGTCAACCTGACGCCGCTCGACAGCCCCGTGGCGGGGCGGGCGGTCACCACCGGCATGTTCGCGCTGATCGCCGCGGTCGGCTGGACCCGTGGCTTCAAGGCGCTGGAGCGGATGGAGCATGTTTCCGTCACCGTCAAGCTGGCGATCATCGCCGGGCTGCTGGTGGGGCTTGCGGGTTTTTTTGGCGGCAAGGTCGCGGACGGCACGCTGGTGTTCAATCCGCCCGAGGTGACGATCTGGCCGGCGATCACGCTTGGCTTCGGGCTGATCGTCACGGTGCAGGGGTTTGAGACGTCGCGCTATCTGAAGGCCAGCTATGACGCCGCAACGCGGATCCGGTCGATGAAATGGGCGCAATGGTTGTCGGCGGCGATCTACATGACCTACATCGCGCTGATCGCCTATGTGTTCGAACGCGGCGAGATCGTGCTGTCGGAGACCGCGATCATCGACATGATGGGCGCGGTGGCGCCGGTGCTCCCGGCGCTGTTGGTCGCCGCGGCGCTGGCGGCGCAGTTCAGCGCGGCGGTGGCCGACACCAGCGGGTCGGGCGGGTTGATCGCCGAATTGACCGGGCGGCGGGTGTCGGCGCGGATGGCCTATCTGTTGCTGTGCGCGATGGGCGCGGCGCTGACCTGGTCGGCGAATATCTTTGAGATCATCAGCTATGCCAGCCGCGCCTTCGCGGTCTATTACACGCTTCAGGCGGCCATCGCGGCGGCGACGGCGCATCAGCGCGGGGCGTGGGGCAGGGCGATGCTGTTCGCGTCGCTGGCGCTGCTGGGGCTGGCCATCGCGCTGCTCGGGGCGCCGGTGGCCGCCTGACGTCGCGCCGCAGCCTGATCGGGCCAATGATTGAGACGGGGGATGCGCCACGCATCCCCAGTCCCGCGCGGGTCCCGTCGCACGGGCGGATCGCCGGCGTCGTCGCTCCCGCGGGCGCCGCGACGCTCCCCAAAGTTGCGCGGCGGATCGGACGATGGGCGGCTTCGACCGATGGGATCATCATAGCGCAGCAGGCTTTGCGCGCAAAGCATCGGCATGGTTGCTAAATATGGTTAATCGCCCGCCCGGGCGGCGCCGCAGCCGGTTGGGCCTGACGCAGCGACGCTCTTGCTTTTCGCGTGGATACGTTTTCAATCGTTTGATCAAACCCGGAGGTTTCCCCATGCAACTGCGCGCCATTCTCGGCAGCGTCGCCGCCCTCGCCCTGAGCGCGAGCGCCGCCGCAGCCGATTACAAGATCACCATCCTGCACACCAACGACTTCCATTCGCGGCTGGAGCCGATCAGCAAATACGACAGCGGCTGCTCGGCCGAGGATAACGATGCCGGCAAATGCTTTGGCGGCACCGCGCGGCTGATCACCGCCGTGGCGGCCGCGCGCGCATCGCGCGAGAACACGCTGCTGGTGGACGGCGGCGACCAGTTCCAAGGCTCATTGTTCTACACCTACTACAAGGGCAAGGCCGCGGCGGAGATGATGACCGCGCTCGGCTATGAGGCGATGACCGTGGGCAACCACGAATTCGACGACGGGCCCGAAGTCCTGGCCGGGTTCATGGCCGCGGTCGGGTTCCCGGTGCTGATGTCCAACGCCGATGTGTCCATGGAGCCGTCGCTGGCGGGCAAGCTGATGCCCTCGACCGTGATCGAGAAGGGTGGCGAGAAGATCGGCCTGATCGGCCTGACGCCCCATGACACCGATGAGCTGTCGTCCCCCGGGCCGAATGTGACGTTCGAGGACCCCTCGGCCGCCGTCGCGCGCGAGGTCGCATTGCTGACCGCGCAGGGCGTCAACAAGATCGTGGTCCTGTCCCATTCGGGCTATGGCGTCGATATAAAGGTGGCCGAAACCGTGGCGGGCGTCGACGTGATCGTCGGCGGGCACACCAACACGTTCCTGTCGAACACCGCGGAGCGCGCCGACGGCCCGTATCCGACCATGGTGGTGGGGCCTGACGGCTCGCCGACCGCGATCGTGTCGGCCTACGCTTTCGGCAAGTATCTCGGGCAGCTCGACGTGGTGTTCGACGATGCGGGCAAGCTGATCACCGCGGTGGGCGAGCCGATTGTGATGGATGGCGCCGTCGCCGAGGACCCCAAGATCAAAGGCCGCATCGAGCAGATGGCCGAGCCGCTGGAGGAGATCCGGAGCAAGATCGTCTCCGCCACCGCCGCCCCGATCAATGGCGGGCGCGACAGCTGCCGCGCCGAGGCGTGCGAGATGGGCGTGCTGGTGGCCGACGCGATGCTGGCGCGGGTGAAGGCGCAGGGCATCGATATGGCGATCACCAATGGCGGCGGGCTGCGCGCGAGCATTGACGCGGGCGAGGTCACCATGGGCGAGGTGCTGACGGTGTTGCCGTTCCAGAACACGCTTGCGACGTTCCAGCTGCCGGGGGCGGGCGTGATCGCCGCGCTGGAGAACGGCGTCAGCCAGATCGCCGAGGGCGGCGGCCGCTTTCCGCAGGTGTCGGGGCTGAAGTTCTCGTTCGACCCGAACGCCGAGCCGGGCAAGCGCATCGTCGACGTGATGGTGGGCGGCGACGGCGCCTGGGCGCCGATCGACCCGACCGCGATCTATGGCGTGGTGTCGAACAACTACATGCGCTCAGGCGGTGACGGCTACAAGGTCTTCGCCTCAGACGCGATGAACGCCTATGATTTCGGGCCGTCCTTGGACGAAGTGGTGGCAAGCTATCTGGTCGCGAACCAGCCCTATGCGCCCTATGTGGACGACCGCATCACCCGCAAGTGACGCGGGCATAGCGAGGAGAACGCCGCCCCTGAGGAACCGGGGGCGGCGTTTTCATGGCTGGGCGCCGCTTGGCGGGCGAGGAGGCGGGGGAGGGAAGATCCCTCCCCCTGCGCCCCCCACCCTGACGCGCGCCGCGGGCGGATCAGCGGCCCTCAAAGCTTGGATCGCGCCGCTCGGCCATCGCGACCATCGCCTCCAGGAAGTCACGGCTGCGGCCAAGCTCGGCCTGAGCGTCTGCCTCAGCCAGCAAGTGCGCATCCAAGGGGGCGCCCATGGCGGCGCGCATGGCGCGGCGGGTCTCGGCATAGGCGCGCGACGGGCCGCGAGCCAGCGCGGTCGCGCGGGCATGGGCGTGGTCCAGCAGGGCGGCGTCGGACGTCGCCTCCCAGATCAGGCCCCAGTCGGCGGCGCGGGCGGCGGAGATCGGCTCCGCGAACAGCGCCATCCCCATGGCGCGCGCCGGGCCGATCAGCCGCGGCAGCCACCAGGTGGCCCCGGCGTCCGGCATCAGGCCGAGCTGCGCACCGCTGACCACGAAGCGCGCGCTATCGGCCGCGATCACCACGTCGCAGCTTAGCGCCAGCTGCATCCCCGCCCCTGCCGCGTCGCCGTTCACCGCCGCCAGAATCGGGATCGGCAGGTCGCGCATCGCTTCCAGCAGGGGGATGTATTCGTCGCGCAAGGTGCGCCCCAGATCGACGTCGCGCAGGCGCCGCCCCTCGCCCAGGTCCTGCCCGGCGCAGAACACGTCCCCCGCGCCGGTCAGCAGCACCGCGCGTCCGACCTCGGCGGCGCGCGCCAGCCCGTGCATCAGGTCCGAGCGCATCTGGGCGTTAAGCGCGTTTCTCGCCTCAGGCCGGGCCAACGCAATGGTCACCACCGCGCCATCGTCGACGGACCAGTGCAGCGTGCGATAGCGGGGCGGGGTCATGGGACTGTCCTCATGCGGAAAAGGCCGAAACGTCGGCGGCCGGGCGCGGCGCCGCGCCAGCGGGGCCCGGCCGAGCGGGGGGTCGATCCCCCCCGAGGCCGAGCTTGACGCGGGCGTCGTCAGTCGCTCAGAAGCGCGTCGAGGCGGGCCTGCTCGGCCTCGGTCAGCGGGGCGCTCGCGCGGGTCGTGCGCGCCTCCGCCCCCGGGCGAGATCGGCGGATCGTGACCAGCGCCGCCGCCCCCCCGAGCAGCAGAAGCGCCGGCCCCGCCAGCCAGATCGCCATGTTGCCCGCGGTGAAGGGCGGTTGCAGCAGCACATATTCACCAAAGCGATCGACCAGGTATTGCTGCGCCTCTTCATTGGTGTCGCCCGCCACCAAGCGTTCGCGCACCAACAGCCGCAGATCGCGGGCCAAGGTCGCGTCGCTGTCGTCGATGTTCTCGTTGCGGCAGACAAGGCAGCGCAGACCTTGCGACAGGTCGCGGGCGCGGGCCTCGAGCGCGGGGTCGGCCAGCACTTCGTCGGGCTGCACCGCCGATCCGGCCAGCGGGGTCAGCGCCAGCGTCAACGCAAGCGCCAAAGCGCGCGCCCGGCTCATTCCGCGGCCACCGGGGCGGCGGGGCCGGTCGCGGCGCGCGATTTCGCCGCCGCGCCAACCCGCCAGCGACGGTCCGACAGGCTCGCGAGCCCGCCGCCCGCCATAATAAGGCAGCCGATCCAGATCCACGCCGCGAAGGGTTTGACGTAGATGCGGACCGCATACGCCTCGGCGTCGCCCCGCTGCTTGTCGCCCAGCACGACATAGAGGTCGCGCATCAGCGTCTGATGCAGCGCCGCCTCGGTGGTGGGGATGCGCTGCACCGGATAGAAGCGCTTTTCGGCGCGCAACACGCCCACCGGGTCGCCGCTGTGCGAGGCGGTGAA
>JBLIKI010000057.1:0-15098 GCA_047636235.1 Paracoccaceae bacterium
GAGTCGGCGGGTGTTATGGGGCCGCCGCCTTTCGCTGAGGCCTTGAATGGCTAGGCTCGGTTTGGTTTTTGGGATTTAACTGGAGAGAAACATGCGCAACACTCTCATGGCAGCCTCTGTGCTGGCATTGATCGCGGGCTCGGCTTCGGCCGCGACCATGTCTTACAGCGTGACCGACTCGCTTTCGTCGACCACTCTGAATTTCGTCAACCAGAATCTGTCGGTAGCGGCGTTTGACACCGGTCTGGGCACCCTGACCGGCGTGCAGATTTCGGTGCTTGGTTCGTCGACGTTGAACTACTCCTCGTTCTGCAGCGGCGGCCCCTGCTCGCTGTCGGCGGTGGTCTTCCCGGGCTTCGGCAGCGTCGGCCCGCTGATCAGCGCGACGCTAAACCTGACCGGTCCGACGTCCTTCGCGCTGACCGTCGCCCCAAGCTCCAATCTAACGACCTACTCGGGCGCGGCCACCGGCACGACCAACACGCAAAATAGTCTCACCGGTACCGATAGCGGTAGCGCCGCTGACACCGACCTTTCCGCCTACACCGCAGGCGGTCTGGTTGCCTTCCTCTTGGACGGTAACGTTGGTCTGATCACCAAGCTCGGCGGCTCGCAGTCCCAGACCAGCACCGGCGACGCCGCGCTGGATCTGACCGTCACCTACACCTACGAAGAGGTCGCGGCCATCCCCGTCCCGGCCGCTCTGCCGCTGCTCGCCACCGCTTTCGGCGCGCTGGGCCTGCTGCGTCTGCGCCGCAAAGCCTGAACGCACCAGCCTTTTGGTTGATGCCATTGACCGGCGGCCTTCGGGCCGCCGGTTTTCTTTTGGGCGGGGCTTGGCTTTGGCTGAACCCCGCCCTTTGCGTTTCGGGAGGCGATTGGCCCTGGCCCCTGCGCTCCGCTCTCAGCACCGATCGGCGGCGCTGAGAGCGAGGCGTCAGGGCTGAAGGGGGGCGCACGATGGTCCCGGGATCGCGCCATCCGCCACACATGAAAACGGCGCGCCCCTGAACAGGGGCGCGCCGCGCTTTTGTGGCTACTGCAGCGAAGGAGGCGTCAGCCCCGGCTCCACCATCCGCGGCGCTTGGCCGGTTCCGCGGCATCGGCAGGGGCCTCTGCCACCGGCGCCAGCGTGGGTTCGGGCGTGGCGACGACCTCAGGCTCAGGCGTGGCCACAGGCTCAGGCGCGGCGACGACCTCCGGTTCCGGCACGGCCATCAGCGCGGGCGTGATGACGACCTCCGGCTCCGACACGGCCACCGGCTCAGGCGCAGCCATCGGCGTGGGCGCGGCAACAACCTCCGGCTCAGGCACGGCCACTGGCGTTGGCGCGGCAACGACCTCCGGCTCAGGCGCGGCCATCGGCGCGGGCGCGGCAACGACCTCCGGCTCCGGCGCGGCCATCGGCGCGGGCGCAGAGACGTCCTCATGCTCCGGCGCGGCCTCGGCATCATCGGACGCCTCGTCCTCAGGCAACTCGTCGCTGAGATCCGCGTCGTCGTCGTCGATCGCCAACGCGGCCGAGCCGTCCTCCGGCGTGTCGCGGCGCACCTTGCGGCGACGACGGCTGCGCTTGGGGCTCGGCAGTGCGGCGGCGGCGGCATCTCCGGTCACCGCCTGAGCGTCAACCGGGGCTTCCTCGTCCTCGTCCTCGGCCTCAGTCTCGGCCTCAGTCTCAAGGGGCGTCGCGTCGACCGACATGTCAGCCTCGTCCTCGGGGGCGTCCTCGCCCTCGGCGTCAGTCACAGACTGGTCGTCGTCCTCCTCGCCATTGCGCCGACGCCGACGGCGCCCGCCGCGGCGACCGCGACGCTTGCGGTTGGCCTCGTCCTCTTCAGGCGTCAGCGCGGCTGGGACGGGGGCTTTCGCCTCGACCTCGATAGCGATCTCAACCACGGGCGCTTCGATCTCTGGCTCGGCGACATAGGCCTCGACCAGATCCGCGTCCATTTCCTCGCCCACCTGAGCGTATACGTCCGACGCGGTCACCGCCGCGCCGACCGCATAGGGTTGGCGGGTGCGCTGCGGCGTCTTGATCCGCTCCACCGAGTGCTGCGGCGTCACCAGCATCGGATCGGCCTCGATCCTAACGGTGATGTCGCAGCGCGCCTCGATGCGCATCAGATGTTCGCGCTTTTGGTTCATCAGCCAGTTGGCGACGTCCACCGGCGCTTTGACCAGCAGTTCCGGCGCACGGCCGCGCTGACCCTCTTCCTCAAGCGCGCGCAGGATCGCGAGCGCCATGCTTTCGGGGGACCGCACGATGCCGGTGCCGTGGCAGTGGGCGCAAGGCGCGGTCGTCGCCTCCAGCATCCCGGGCCGCAGACGCTGGCGCGACATCTCCATCAAGCCGAAGCTGGAAATCCGGCCGCACTGGATCCGCGCGCGATCGTTCTTCAGCGCGTCTTTGACACGCTTTTCGACGCTACGGTTGTTGCGGCTTTCCTCCATGTCGATGAAGTCGATCACGATCAGGCCCGCAAGGTCGCGCAGACGCATCTGGCGCGCGACTTCGTCCGCCGCCTCCAGGTTGGTCTTAAGCGCGGTGTCCTCGATCGAGCCTTCTTTGGTCGACTTGCCGGAGTTGACGTCCACCGCCACCAGCGCCTCGGTGATGCCGATCACGATGTAGCCGCCGGATTTCAGCTGCACGACCGGGTTGAACATCGAGTTCAGCTCCGTCTCCACCTGATAGCGGGTGAACAGCGGGCTGCCTTCGTCATAGCGGACCACGGCGTTGACATGGTCGGGCATCAGCATCGACATGTAGTCGTGCGCTTCGGTGTAGCCGGTTTCGCCCTCAACCAATATCTGGTCGATATCGCCCGAGAACAGATCGCGGATCGAGCGTTTGATCAGCGAGCCTTCTTCATAGATCAGCGCAGGCGCCACCGAACGCAGGGTCAGGTCGCGGATCTTCTCCCACTGGCGCAGCAGGAATTCATAGTCGCGCTTGATCTCCGCCTTGGTACGGCGGGCGCCGGCGGTGCGGACGATCAGGCCCATGCCGCGGGGAACCTCAAGCTCCCCGGCGATTTCCTTCAGCTTCTTGCGGTCCGCGGCGTTGGTGATTTTCCGCGAAATGCCGCCCCCGCGGGCGGTGTTCGGCATCAGCACGCAATAACGGCCCGCCAGCGACAGATAGGTGGTCAGCGCGGCGCCCTTGTTGCCACGCTCTTCCTTCACGACCTGGACCAGCATGATCTGCCGGACCTTGATCACCTCTTGGATCTTGTAGCGGCGCGCGCGCATCATCCGACGCGGGGCGATGTCGTCGACGCGGTCATCGGCGGCGCCGCCGGTTTCCTCAGGCGCTTCGGGCTGGTCGCCGTCATCGTCAGACGACGCATCCTCGTCGTCGCGGCCACGGCGGGTGCGGCCGCCGCGGCGGGACCGCGACCGAGTGCGCGAGCGCGCGCGACCGGACTCGGCGCCACCTGTTTCGGCGTCATCGGTCTCGGCTTCTTCGTCCTCGTCCTCGGACGCGTCGAACGGCTCTTCGACGTGCTCGTCGTCCAGCCCGGTCGATTCGAGCATTGTCACCGGGCCGTCGCGGCCCGGCCGCTCGGTCTCGGTCTCGGTGTCGGGCTGTTCGGTCGGCGCTTTGATCGGGGCTTCGATCGGGGCGGCGGCGGGCGCCTCGGCGGGCGACTGCGCGGGAACCTCGGCGGGCGCCTCGGCGGGGACTTCGACCGGCATCTTGGCGGGCGTTTCGGCCACCGGCTCGGCAATCGGCGCAGCCATGGGCTCGGCAATCAGATCTGCGGGCGCCTCGGCCTCGACCGGGGTTGCCACCACGTCGCGCGGATCGACGCCGTCGCGCGGGTCCTCGGACTGATCGAGCCCGATTTCCGTCACGTCGGCGCGCTTGCGGCGCGTGCGGCCGCCACGACGCGACCGGCGACGGTTGCGACCGCCTTCGCCGTCGTCCTCATCGTCCTCCGGCTCGTCGGCGTCTTCGATTTTTTCCCGGGCTCGGGCGCGCGATTCCTCAGCCTTGGCGGCGGCCTCTTCTTCGGCCAGCAGCGCCTCGCGGTCCGCCATCGGGATCTGGTAGTAGTCCGGGTGGATTTCCGAGAACGCGAGGAAACCGTGACGGTTGCCCCCGTATTCAACGAATGCCGCCTGAAGGGACGGTTCAACACGCGTCACCTTGGCGAGATAGATATTGCCTGCCAGCTGCCTCTTGCTAACGGATTCAAAGTCGAATTCGTCTACCTTCGCGCCGTCCAGCACGACCACTCGGGTTTCTTCCGAGTGCGTCGCATCGATAAGCATCTTCTTAGCCATGTTCTCCTGCCCCGGCGATCGGCGCGTGAAGTCAATCCACGGGCGGCGTCGCCGGTTACGTCTGTCGCGGAACGTCCGAACGCACAGCCGGACGCCCGCCGGCGCTGATCGGCGCCTGGTTCGGGGTCTGCGTGAGCTGTGGTGCGGAACATCGCGTCTGTCTCCTGGGCCGGCCCCCTTGGTTGGGGCCGCATGTCGGGTCGGTCCGCCGACCGCTTCGTCCGCCTTGCGGGGAGCGATCGGTCGGGCGTCGCCGCGCGTTTTGTGAAAACCCGGCGTCCCGTCAAGGAGGGGACGCGCGGGTTGGCGCAGCGATCAGCCGAAGAACCTGTCGTTCTAAAGGCGCCCGGATCGGGAGCGTGCGAATCACACGCGGCCTTCCATGGCGACTGGTAGACCATAGACTTGCCATGGATGGGTTGACAATCAATCTCCGCCGGTCTGCCTGTGCGGTGCGGCGGAAATGCGCAAAGGAGGCGACGGCGATGACCCGGTGCGGGCGAAAGGCGCGGGGCGTTTTGGGGTGGATGGCAATTCTGTGCGCCGCGGCAATGCTTTGCTCGGCGCCATTTGACGGGCGCGGCGCCCGCGCGGCGGATGGGGATGGGGCGGCGGCGCCGTTGACCTCGCCCTATCCCGCCGCTGCGCCGCGGGCGCCGGGGGCGAGGGCGGTCCGCCCGGCGCCGGAATTTGCGCGCGAATTGATCATTTCCCGACTTGACGCGCGCCGAACTGAGCTGCGGCTGGCCCTGTCGGCCCCGACCCCATGGCGCGCCTTCACCCTGACCGACCCGGCGCGGCTGGTGGTCGATTTCGGCGCGGTGGACTGGCGCGGAGCGACCTCGGCTGTCGATCCCGCCGGGCTGGTCGCCGCCGCGCGGTTCGGGATGCTGCGGCCGGGCAGGGCGCGGATGGTGCTCGACCTTGCAACGCCTGCGCGGGTGCGCGAGGGCGAGATGACCGGCGGCCCCGGCGGCGGCGCGCTGCGCTTGTTGCTGGAATCACAAGACCTCGCCGCCTTCTCCCTGACCGCCGGATGGCCTGAAGGCGCGCGCCCCCCCGCGCCGCCCGCGCCGGCGCCCATGCCGGACGGGCCGCCCTTGGTGGTGGTCGACCCCGGCCATGGCGGCGTCGATCCCGGCGCGATCCGCGGCGAGGTGCAGGAAAAAGACCTCGTGCTGCAATTCTCCCGCGATCTGACCGCTGCGCTGAACGCGTCGGGGCGCTGGCGCGCGGTGATGACCCGCGACGAAGACGTGTTTCTGTCGCTGCGCGAGCGGGTCGCCTTCGCCGAGGCGGCGGGGGCGGCCCTGTTCCTGTCGATCCATGTCAACGCGCTGGCGTCGGGCGAAGCGACCGGCGCCTCGATCCACACGCTGTCGGAGACCGCCTCCACCGACGAAGCCGCCGCGCTGGCGAGCTTTGAGAACCGATCGGACGTGCTCGCGGGGGTGGAGCTGGCGGGCGAGGGCGACGATGTGGCGCGCGCGTTGATCGACCTGAGCCGCCGCCGCACCAACACGAGGTCCCGCGGTTTGGCGCGCGCTCTGGTCGGCACGCTGGACGGAGAGGTCGGGCTGCTGGACGGGCGCGCCCATTCGCTGGCGGGGTTCAGGGTGCTGAAATCGCCGGACATTCCGTCGGCGTTGATCGAGCTTGGCTTTATGTCCACGCCTGAGGATCTGGCGCGCATCCAAGATGACGTCTGGCGCGCGCGTTTCGCCGAGGCGCTGGTCGTCGCGCTCGACCAATGGGTGAAAGCGGACTGAACGTGGCGGGTTTTTCCACCGGGTCGTGGATCCATCCGCCTTTTCGCCGCGTTTCCTGTGCAACAGAGACGGTGCGCCGTCCCGCTCGCGCGCTTCGGCTTCTGTCGCCGGGCGTCGGCTGCGTATATTACCCTTCGGTCCCTTACGCATGAGTCGTCCGACATATGATCCGTTTCCTCGCCTTTGTGTTCAGCCTGATGTCCATCGGCATCGTGATCGGCCTCGGGGCCATCGCGGGCGTGGTCGCCTATTACGGCCGCGATCTGCCAAGTTATGAGACGTTGCAGAACTATCACCCGCCGCTGGTCACCCGGGTTTACGCCCGCGATGGCGCGCCGATCGCGGAATATCTGAAAGAACGGCGCATTTTCGTGCCGATCGACGAATTTCCCGATCTGATGAAGCACGCGGTGATCGCGGCTGAGGATAAGAACTTCTACACCCACCCCGGCTTTGATCTGACCGGCATCGTGTCGGCGATTCTGACCAAGCTGCAAGGCGGGCGGATGCGCGGCGCCTCGACGCTGACCCAGCAGGTGGTGAAGAACTTCCTGCTCAGCAGCGATGTGGAGCTTGAGCGCAAGATCAAGGAGATCATCCTCGCCACCCGCATCGAGCAGGTGATGACCAAGGATCAGATCCTTGAGCTTTACCTCAACGAATTTGAGCTTGGCCAGCGCGCCCACGGTTTCGCCGCCGCGTCCGAGAACTATTTCGGCAAGCCGATCGACGAATTGCTGCCGCAAGAGGCCGCATTTCTGGCGGCGTTGCTGAAGGGGCCGACCGACCTCAACCCGATCCGCCACCCGGAAAGGGCGCTGGATCGGCGCAACTATGTGCTGGGGCGGATGCTCGCCGAGGGATATCTGACGGAGGAGCAGGCCGAGATCGCCCTCGCCTCGCCGCTTGAGACGATCATCGACGGCAAGATCGACAGCGAACTGCCGGACATTCCGCCGGCCAACTATTTCACCGAAGAAATCCGCCGCCAGCTGATCGCGTCCTTGGGCGCGGAGCAAGTGCTGGGCGGCGGGCTGACCGTGCGCGCCACCATCAACCAGCGCTATCAGGCGCTGGCGGGGGATGCGCTGCGCGGACGGCTGGAAAGCTGGGATCGCGAACGCGGCGGCTGGCGCGGCGCCGTCGGGCTGGTCGATCCCGCCAAGCTGGGGACCGAGGCGTCGTGGCGCGCCGCGCTGTCGGATCTGAGCGCGCTGCCCCGCGACATCCCCGGCTGGCGCCCCGCGGTGGTGCTGCTGGTGGGTGACAACGCCGCGCGCGTCGGCATCGAGGGCGTGCCTGAGGACAAGGACGGCCATTACCTGACCATCAAGGACATGTCCTGGGCGCGCCCCAAGCTAAGTGACGACGCCCTTGGCAAGACCCCCAAGCGCCCGGCTGACGTGCTGGCGGTGGGCGATGTGGTGTTCGTCACCGCGCTGACCGACACGGAAGGCAAGTTCGAGCAATGGTCGCTGCGCCAGATCCCAGAGCTTGAGGGCGCCTTCATGGCCATGGACGCGCTGACCGGGCGCGTGCTGGCGATGGTGGGGGGCTTCTCGCACCAGACCTCCAACTTCAACCGCGCCACGCTGGCGCGCCGCCAGCCGGGATCGTCTTTCAAGCCGTTCGTCTATGCCGCCGCGCTCGACAGCGGGTACACCCCTGCGACGGTGATTCTGGACGCGCCGATCGTGGTCGACACCGGGTCGGCGGAGCTGTGGCGCCCCCAGAACGCCAGCAAGAAATTCTATGGCCCCTCGCCGATGCGCCTTGGCATCGAGCAGTCGCGCAACGTGATGACCGTGCGGCTGGCGCAGGAAATCGGCATGGACAAGGTCGCCGACTATGCCGAGCGGTTCGGCGTCTATAAGGACATGCCGCATCACCTGAGCTATGCGCTGGGGGCGGGCGAGACCACGCTCTACCAGATGGTGTCGGCCTATGCGGTGTTCGCCAATGGCGGGCTCGGGGTCACGCCAACCTTGGTGGACCGCGTGCAGGACCGATACGGCGAAACGATCTGGCGGCAAGAGGCGCGGCGCTGTGACGACTGCGCCGGGCCGATCGTCGGCGATCCGGCGACCGCGCTCGAACCTTGGGCGCGGCCCAATTCCGCGCGGGTGATGGACGCGGTGACGGCGTATCAGCTGACCTCAATGATGCAGGGCGTCACCTCGCGCGGCACCGCGCGGCAGCTGCAAAGCCTCGGCATTCCGCTGGCGGGCAAGACCGGCACGACCAACGATGCGCGCGACGTCTGGTTCATTGGCTTCACCCCAGACATCGTGGCGGGCTGCTTCATCGGCTATGACAACCCGCGCCCGATGGGCCGCGGCGCCGCGGGCGGCACCCTGTGCGCCCCGGTGTTCGAGACCTTTATGAAGGTCGCCAAAAACGACCGCCCCGTGACCGACTTTCAGGTCCCGGCCGAGGCGGTGGCGGTCAAGGTCGACCGGTTCAGCGGTGCGCGGCTGGCCGACGACGCCACCGGCGACAATGTGGTGGTAGAGGCGTTCCACCCCGAGGACGTGCCCCGCATCGGCGAGTTCACCGGCGACGGCGTGATCGGCGGCGATGGCGGCATGGGCATGATGACCGATGGCGGCGATCTGCCGATGCAGGCGACCGAGCCTGCGCCAGAGCCGACCCGTGCCGCCGATGGCGCGTCGCCTGGGCGCCCGCAACCGCCGCGCCCGCCCGTCGCGGCGGGCTTCTCCGCGGGCGGGCTATACTGATCGCGGTCGCCCGCGCCCTTGCCGCGGGCCGCCGCGCCCGTTATCTACCCCGAGATCCCTTTTCGAGACAGCCGGAGCCGTCGCCTCATGCGCGCTGAAACCCTAGCCACCATCGCCGAGATCGAAGGCTCGCTGGAGCTGCTGCGCCAGCGCGTGGGGTGGGAGACCGCGGAGCACCGGCTGGAGGAGTTCAACGCGCGCTCCGAAGACCCGACGCTGTGGAACGACCCGGAGAAGGCGCAAAAGTTGATGCGCGAACGCCAGGCGCTGGTCGATGCGCTCGACGCCTGCAAGGGCATCGCGCAGGACCTGTCCGATCAGGTCGAATTGATTGAGATGGGTGAGGCCGAGGGCGACCCGGGCGTGGTCGCCGAGGCCGAGACCGCGCTTCGCGCCCTTCGCGACCGCGCCGCGCAGCGCGAGATCGAGGCGCTGCTGAACGGCGAGGCCGACGGCAACGACAGTTTCCTGGAAATCAACGCCGGCGCCGGCGGGGTCGAGGCCTGCGACTGGGCGCTGATGCTGTCGCGCATGTATGTACGCTGGGCCGAAAAGCAGGGCTTCAAGGTCGAGCTGATGGCCGAGAGCGCGGGCGAGGAAGCGGGCATCAAATCCGCCACCTATCAGGTAAAGGGCCAGAACGCCTATGGCTGGCTCAAGACTGAAAGCGGCGTGCACCGGCTGGTGCGGATCAGCCCGTTCGACAGTCAGGCGCGGCGGCAGACCAGCTTCGCCTCGGTCTGGGTCTATCCCGTGATCGACGACAGCATCGAGATCGACATCAAGCCGAACGAGATTCGTATCGACACCTATCGGTCGTCCGGCGCGGGCGGCCAGCACGTTAACACCACCGACAGCGCGGTGCGGATCACCCACTTGCCCACCAACATCGTGGTGACGAGTTCCGAGAAATCGCAGCACCAGAACCGTGCCAACGCGATGGCCGCGCTGAAATCGCGTCTCTATGACATGGAGATGCGCAAGCGCAACGAGGCGATCCAAGAGCAGCATGAGGCCAAGGGCGAAGCGGGCTGGGGCAACCAGATCCGCTCCTATGTCCTGCAGCCCTATCAGATGGTCAAAGACCTGCGCACCAGCGTCGAGACCTCGGACACCCAAGGCGTGCTGGACGGCGATCTGGACAAGTTCATGGCCGCGGCGCTGGCGATGGACATGACTGGCAAGACCCGCGCCGAGGCGAGCGCCGAGGACTGATCCTCGGGGCGATGTGCGGCCCCTGAAAGGCCCGGCGCAGCGATGCGCCGGGCCTTTGGCGTCTGCGGGGCGGTGCGTGAAGGCGGTGCGCGCCGTCGGGGGGGTTGACCCCCCTCGGCGCGCCGCGGCAGGGGCCGCGCGGGGAGCGCATGGGGCGGGCGGCTCGCCTTTGGGATAGCCGGGCTGGCCCGGCGGACGGGGTGGACATGCTTTTCCGCGCTCACGCTTTTGGGGCGGGCAGGGGTAGAAGATAGACACGGCGCGGCGACCGAGGCCGCGATGACCGCCCAAGCCGCGCGCATGTCCGGCGCGCCCTTTCGCGACAGGAACCTTGACCATGGCCCTCCCGAGCCACATCGCCGCCGATTTCGCCCGCCCCGTCGCCTCGCGCCCTAACACCTCGGCTGAGGCTGAGGTGCACAGCAATCTCGCGCTTGGGCGGAAGGACGACGAGGCGCTGTTGGGCGGCTTTCCGTTCCGCCTGCTGGCGCTGAGCTATGGTCTGGGGCTGATGCTGTCGATCGGCATGGTCGCCGCGGGATTTGGCGCGCTGGCGGCGGCGTTGGCCGGCTGGGCCGCGGGCGTGGCGGTGACGACCGCGCTGCCGTTCGCGTCGGCGGCGTTGGACCGGTTCCTTGGGGATGTGAAGTACGCCGCCCGCCGGGAGGCCCAACGCCGCGCCACGCTAGAGGCGTGGGGCTGCGACCTGGAGGCCGAGCGCGTCGAGGCCCGCGCCTATATCCACGGGCGCTGAGCCACCGTCAAAGCGCCCGGATACGACGACGCGCGGCGCTTTTCAGCGCCGCGCGTGCCTGTCATGCCCGCGTCCTGCGTCGCCGGTCAGGCGTCGTCGGTCTTGGGCGTGGGCGGCGCCATCAAGGCGCCGGGCTGCTTGGGGGCGAGCTTGCTGGCGCCGTCGCCCAGCGGATCATCCGACCGCTGCACCGAGCCTTCGAAATGCGCGCCGCTTTCGATCGCGATGGTCTTGTGGATGATGTCGCCCTCAACGCGCGCCGACGAGGTCAGCCGCACCTTGATGCCGCGCACGCGGCCGACTACACGGCCGTTGACCACCACGTCGTCTGCGACGATTTCGCCGCGGATCGTGGCGGTTTCGCCCACGGTCAGCAGATGGGCGCGGATGTCGCCCTCGACCGCGCCTTCGACCTGAATGTCGCCGGTGGTGGACATGTTGCCCGTCACGGTCAGATCCTGGCTCAGGATCGACGGCGCCGCCTTGGGCCGCGGCGGCACGCTTGGCGCGGCGCCCGAGGTCATCGGCGCGCTAGGCGTCGGGGTGGGCCGAAGGGGCGATTCCTCGCGCTTGGCCTCGATCGGGTCGGTGATTTTGGATTTAGAGAACATTTCGCGCGGCCTCGATGTATTTGAGCGGGTTCACGGGTTTTCCGCCGACCCGCACTTCGTAGTGCAGGTGGACGCCGGTGCTCCGTCCCGTGTTCCCCATATCTCCGATCCGGTCGCCCTGCGCAACCCGATCCCCAACGTTGATGCGGGTCTTGTTGAGATGAGCATACACCGTTTCGAACCCGAAAGCGTGGCGGATCTTGATCACCCGGCCATAGCCGGACTGCCAGCCGGCAAAGGTCACCATGCCCTCGCCGGTGGCATAGATCGGGGTGCCGCGGCTGGAGGCGAAATCGGTGCCATTATGCATACGCGCGTGCCCGTTTTTCGGATCGCGCCGCACGCCGAATCCTGAGGTGAAGCGGAACGAGCTGCGCACCGGCTTGGCCAGCGGCAGCTTGTTCACGGCGATTCGCATCAGGCTGGCGCGCTCAAGCCCGCTCATCAGGCTGGCGACGCGGGCGGCCTCGGCGCCGGGCAGGGCGTCGTCGCCCATGGTGGCGCTGACCGGAATGAACGGCCCGCCCGACCCGGAATATTCGCGCCGCACGGCGTTCACCAGACGGTCGACATCGAGCCCCGCGCGGTCGAACACGCTCGACAGGGCACCCAAGCCCACCTGCACCGCGTCTTCAAGCTGCGAAAGCATCCGCTCACGCTTGGCGGCGTCGTCGGCCATCTGGGCGCGGAGCGACGCCAGCGCGCTGTCGGCGGCCCCGGCGTTGCGGGTGGCGGCGTCGCGGGCGACCGCGGCGTCCTCGAGCGCGTCGGACACCGCCTGCATGGTGGCGGCCCATTCGGTTTCCGCGGTGTCGGCGGCGGCGATGCGGCTTTGCGCCTGTTCCAGGGTCTGGGCCATGCGCGCTTCGCCGGTCACCGCGTCGTTGCGCCGCGCCACCGCGTCGCGCAGCTTGGCGCGCAGGGTATCGAGCGCGAGGGTCAGCTCCCGCTCCGCATCGGCGGCGTCCACGAGGCGGGTCTGCTGTTGCGACAGTTCCTGCGACAGGACGGTCAGGCGGGATTCGTGGTCGTGCAGATTGGTCTTCAGCAGGTCGCGCTCGGATTCGAGATGGCTGCGGATCGAGTCCCGCTCCCGCTCAAGCCCATGGATCCGGGTGTCGAACCGCGATTCCACCGATGCGAGGCTGGCGGCGAGCGACTCTCGTTCGGTACCCGCCACCATCCACGACGCGGTGGAGAACGCACTGATCCCGATCAGCGCCGCGAACGCCAGGCCAAGACCGATCTGGGCCGCGGGCGATACCCGGACATAGCTGGTCGAAGTCTCGGTCCGGATCACAAGGTTGCGCTCCGCAGGGCGCCATCCTCGCGGCCGGGATGCGTCGGCGCGATCTTCGATTCGGCTCATTCACGTCCCTCGTACGCAGGTCTGACGTCCGGTTGCTCTCGGACTGTAATTTTTCCGTTATGTTGCGTGGTTGCATCGTTACAAGAGGGGCGGCGGGCGATCAACTGTTTTGACCGGCGGCGCCACCTGATGGCGCCGCCACCAAAGGCGAAATCGGCAGCCCGCGCGACCGCAGGCCGCGGGGGACCGGCCGCCGCCGCGCTGATTTCATTCCAAAAATATTAATCTCGGGTGTGGAACCATTCGCGGCGGCCGAGTCGCCTGCGCTCCGTCAGCCCCCGAGGCACCAGCGCAGCACGCCTTTTTGGACGTGCAGGCGGTTCTCGGCCTCATCAAAGATCACCGAGTTGGGGCCGTCCATGACCTCGGACGTCGCTTCTTCGCCGCGATGGGCGGGCAGGCAATGCATGAACAGCGCGTCCGGCTTGGCGTGGCGCATCAGTTCCGCGTTGACCTGATAGGGGCGCAGCTGGTTGTGGCGCCGTTCCCGCGCGCTTTGCGGGTCGTGCATCGACAGCCAGGTGTCCGCGACCACCAGATCGGCGTCCGCCACCGCCGCGTTGGCGTCGCGCACCACGGAGATGGTGCTGCCTTGGGCGCGCGCGAACTCCATCGCCTCGCCGCTCGGGTCCAGGTTTTTCGGCCCGGTGAAGGTCAGGTCGAACCCGAACTGCCCCGCCGCGTGCAGAAAACTGGTGCAGACGTTGTTGCCGTCACCGGCCCAGACCACCTTTTTGCCCGCGATCGGGCCGCGATGTTCCTCATAGGTCATCACATCGGCCATGATCTGGCAGGGGTGGGACCGGTTGGTCAGCCCGTTGATCACCGGCACGGTGGCATGTTCGGCCAATTCGCGCAGGGTGCTGTCCTCGAACGTTCGGATCATGATCGCATCGACATAGCGCGACAGCACGCGGGCGGTGTCGGCCACGGTCTCCCCATGCCCGAGCTGCATTTCCGCGCCCGACAGCACCATGCTCTGCCCGCCCAGCTGGCGCACGCCGACGTCAAAGCTGATGCGCGTGCGGGTCGAGGGTTTCTCAAAAATCAGCGCCACCATCTTGCCCGCCAACGGCAGATCGTCGTCGGGCGCCCCGTGAAAGCGCCCTGCGCGGGCGTCTTTCACCGCGCGGGAATCATTGATGATGCCGCGCAACACCTCGGGCGCGACTTCATCGAGGTCGAGGAAGTGCCGGATCATGCGGCGCCCCCTTTTTGCTGCGCCTCGATCGCGGCGCAGGCTGCGGCGATGCGGGCGAGCCCTTCGTCGATCTCTGCGTCGGTGATGTTCAGGGGCGGCAGCAGGCGCACCACGTTGTCGCCTGCGGGCACGGTCAGCAGATGGGCTGCATAGCCCGCCTTGACCACGTCGCCGGCGGGAACCTTGGCCTTGATGCCGATCATCAGCCCCTCGCCGCGCACGCTTTCCAAGACGGTCGGATGCGACGCGACCAGCGATTCCAGCCCCTGACGGAACCGGCCCGCGGCTTCGCTGACCCGCTCCATGAAGCCGGGGGCCGTCAGCGCCTCCATCACCGCGACGCCGATCGCGCAGCCGAGCGGATTGCCCCCATAGGTCGATCCATGAGTGCCCGCGACCATGCCCGCCGCCGCCTTTTCGGTGGCCAGTACGGCGCCGAGCGGGAATCCCCCGCCGATCGCCTTCGCCACGGTCATGATATCGGGGGTGACCCCGGCCCATTCATGGGCGAACAGCTTGCCGGTGCGCGCCAGCCCGCACTGGATCTCATCGAATATCAGCAGGACGCCGCGCTCATCGCACAGTTCTCGCAGGCCGCGCAGGCACTGGGGTGGAACGGTGCGGATGCCGCCCTCGCCCTGCACCGGCTCGATCACAACGGCGGCGGTTTCCGGCCCCACCGCGGCGTTCAGCGCGGCGTGGTCCCCGAACGGCACATGATCGAAGCCGGGCATCAGCGGGCCGAAGCCCTTGGTCATCTTCTCGGCCTCAGACAGCGCGATCGCGCCGGTCGACCGCCCATGAAAGCAGCCGCCGAAGCTGACGAAGCGGGTCCGCTCAGGCGCCCCGGCGTCATAGTGCATCTTGCGCGCCATTTTAAGCGCCAGCTCGATCGACTCGGTCCCCGAGTTGGTGAAGAACACCGTGTCCGCGAAGGTCGCGTCCACCAGCATCTGCGCCAGCTTTTCCTGATGGGGGATCTTGTAGAGGTTCGAGGTGTGCCACAGTCGTCGCGCCTGATCCTCCAAAGCCTTCGTGAGCGCGGGGTTCGCATGGCCGAGCACGCAGACGGCGATGCCTGCGCCAAGATCCAGATACGTTTCACCGGTTTCAGCGGTCAGCCAGGGGCCTTTGCCTTCGACGAAAGACAA
>JBLIKI010000058.1:0-15045 GCA_047636235.1 Paracoccaceae bacterium
GTGGAGCGTCCGGCGCCTGCCAAGGCCTGAGCGGGGGGCGTGAGCGCCAAGGCCTGACTGACGTGGCGGTGGCAGCAAAGTCGTGACCGCCAACGCGTGACCAACGGGGGCGGGCTACCCCTCCGCCCCCCACCTCTCGCCCAAGGCGGCGGCCAGCTGCATCGCGAACCGGGCCGAGGCGACCGGCAGCGCCCGCCCCTTCATCTGCCCCAGCAGCAGCCGCCCCGCGGGCAGATCGCGCGCGGCGACCTCACGAAACGCCAGATCGCTGCGGTCCGCGCAGCCAAGCCCGATCGGGATCTGGAACCCCACCGCGCCTTCGTGCAGCACATAGTGGCGGATCAGATCGAAGCTGTCGGTCTCCAGCACCGGGATCAGGGGGCGGGCGATGCGGCGGGCGGCGCCCTCCATCAGATTTCGCACCCCGAATTGCGGGCTGGGCAGCACGCAGGGGTGGTCGAGGCAATCGCGCAGCCGCACCGGGCCGGTTTTGCGCGCCAAAGGGTGATCCGCGGCGAACACCGCGAACACTGGCTGGGGGACGCTGTGCAGCACCTCGAAATCCACCAGATGCATCGGCTCATAGACCAACGCCAGATCGCTGTGGAACCCGGCCAGGTCTCGCTCCGCCTGCGCGCGGTCGCGCACGTTGACCGCAAAGGTCACGCCGGGATGGTCGCGCCGATAGGCGGCGATCTGCTGCGGCAGGAAATACGGGATCAACGCCTGACTGCACGCGACCGACACATGGCCGCGCCGTTCACCGGACATGTCCGCCACCTGCCCTTGAATGCGCGCGAGGTCCGAGCTTTGAGTGCGGAAATGGCGCACGACCAATTCCCCGGCGGGGTTGAGGCGCATGCCGCGGGGCAGGCGCTCGAATATCTCCCAGCCGAAATCGTCCTCAAAGCTTTGGATACGGCGGTTGAGCGCGGAGGCGGTGAGGTTCATGTCCTCGGCCGCTTTGCGAATCGACCCGGCGCGGGCGACCGCCACGATCAACTCAAGGGTCTTCAAGTGCTTCATGGCGCGAGGTCATTCCCTGAGCGTTGCGTTTTTTGCAGCGGTTATCTGAAAATATAGCACTGGATAGGGGCGCTTTGATACCGGCAGGATCGGCTCAACGTACGCCGCCCCGCGCGGCCCCTTGGAAAAAGGACCCTGCACATGACCGGACCTGCCTCTCGCCGCGATGTTCTGAAATTCGGGGGCGCCGCCGTCGGCGCCGCCATGCTGCCGTTCCTGCGGGTCCTGCCCGCCGAGGCCGCCACGGCCGGCGTCTTGGTCGCCGTCACCGGCCAGACCATGAACAGCCTCGATCTGCACCGCACCGGCACCAACCGCGCCAGCTATCAGGTGTCGGTCAACTGCTATGACCGGTTGGTGTCGTTCGGCACCAAGACCGTGGAGGGCGGCGGGCTCTCCTATGACTATGCGACGCTGGAGCCTGAGCTGGCCGAAAGCTGGACCGTGTCGCCGGACGGCAAGACCATCACCTTCAAGCTCAAGCCGAACGCCACGTTCTGGGACGGCTCCAAGGTCACCGCGCAGGACGTGAAATGGTCGTTCGACCGCGCCGTGTCGGTGGGCGGGTTCCCGACCGTGCAGATGAAGGCGGGCGGGCTGCTGCGCCCCGACCAGTTCGAGGTGATCGACGAGGAAACCTTCGTCGTCAAGCTCGACAAGCCGTCCAAGCTGGCGCTGCCCGATCTGGCGGTGCCGGTGCCGTTCGTGATCAACTCCAAGGTGGCATTGGCCAACGCCACCGCCGACGATCCGTGGGCGATGGAGTATCTGCACAAGACCCCCGCCGGATCGGGCGCCTACAAGGTGCTGAAATGGGCCCCCGGAGAGCAGCTCGTCTATGAGCGCAACGACGCGTGGGTCGGCGGCCCGCTGCCCGCCATCCAGCGCGTGATCATCCGCGAGGTCCCCAGCCCCGCCACCCGCCGCGCGTTGATCGAGCGGGGCGACGTGCAGGTGTCGTTCGACATCCCCGACAAAGACGCCGCCGAGCTGGCGGACAAAGTCACCGTCATCTCGACCCCGATCGAGAACTGCATGTACTGCCTCGGGCTGAACACCAATTTCGAACCGTTCCAGGACCCCGACGTGCGCAAGGCCGTCGCCTATGCGATGCCGTATGAGGCGATCTTCCAAGCCGCGGCCTATGGCAAGGGCGTGCCGCTTTGGGGCGGTCCGAAAACCATCGACGACATCGCCTGGCCGCGCAAATCGCCCTATGACACCAACATGGACATGGCGCGGGAGCATATGGCGAAATCGGGCTTCGCCAACGGGTTCGAGGTGCCGCTGTCGATCTCGCTCGACCTTGATTGGATGGAGCCGGCGGCGCTGCTGATCCAAGAAAGCCTTCTGAAAATCGGGATCAAGACCGAGATTGAGAAGATCCCCGGCGCCAACTGGCGCACCGCCTCCTTGGTCGAAAAGCGTCTGCCGCTGCACCTTGAGACGTTCGGCGGTTGGCTGAACACGCCCGATTATTACTTCTTCTGGGCGTATCAGAAGGGGCACCTTTTTAACTCCTCCAACTACTTCAAGCAGGAGATGGAGGATCTGGTCAACGCCACCCTCGACATGCCGATGGACGATCCCGAATACGCGCCCAAGATCAAGCGCATGTTCGAATTGGCGTTCGAGGACCTGCCGCGCATCCCGCTTTATCAGCCGTCGCTGAACGTCGCGTTGAACGGGGCGACCGGCTACGAGGCCTGGTTCCACCGTCAGCTCGACATCCGCACCCTCGGCAAGGCCTGACCCGATGTCCCAGCGCGCTCGGGCGGTGATGATGCGGATCGCGCAAGCGATCCCGGTGTTGATCGGGGTGATCGGCATCAGCTTTTTGCTGACCCGGGCGCTGCCGGGCGATCCGGCGGCCTATTTCGCGGGGCCTGCGGCGAATGAGGAGTCGATCGCCCAGATCCGCGAGGCGCTGGGCTTGGACAAATCCCTGCCGGTGCAGTTCCTGAACTATGTCTCGGACTTGGCGCGGGGCGATCTGGGGAACTCGATCTCCTCAGGCCGCCCGGTGCTGTCGGATCTGGCGGCGCGCTTGCCCGCGTCGCTGGAACTGACGCTGACCGCGCTGCTGCTGTCATGCGCGGTGGCGATCCCGCTCGGCGTGCTGGCGGCGACGCGGCCGGGGTCGTGGGTCGATCATTCGTGCCGGGTGCTGGTGACGGCGGGGGTGTCGCTGCCGACGTTCTTCACCGGCATCCTGCTGATCTATGTATTCTATTACCTGCTTGGCATCGCGCCGCCGCCTTTGGGGCGCTTGGATTTCATCTATATCGAGCCTGACCGCATCACCGGGTTCTATCTGATCGACAGCGTGCTGGCCGGGGATGCCGAGACGTTCTTCGCCGCCCTGCGTCAGCTGATCCTGCCGTCGATCACGCTCGCGCTGTTCACCATGGCGCCGATCGCGCGGATGACCCGGGCGGCGATGCTGACCGCGCTGTCGGCTGATTTCGTGCGCACCGCCCGCGCGGCGGGGCTGCGCCGCGGCAAGGTGCTGTTCGGTTACGCGTTCCGCAACGCGCTGCTGCCGGTGGTCACGACGCTGGGCATGGTGTTCAGCTTCACCTTGGGCGCCAACGTGCTGGTGGAGAAGGTGTTCGCCTGGCCCGGCATCGGGTCCTATGCGGTCGAGGCGCTGGTGGTGTCCGACTACGCCGCCGTCCAAGGCTTCGTTCTGGCGATGGCGATCTTGTTCGTCACGCTCAACCTCGTGATCGATCTGGCCTATGCGATGATCGATCCGCGCATCGGGTTCGACGCAAGATGACCGCCGCCGTGACCGCCAATTCCAACGGGGCGCTGGGCCATCTCGGCCATGTGCTACGCTCCAACCCTGTGACCATGCTGGCGTTCGGGATGCTGGGGCTGCTGCTGTTTTGCGCGATCTTCGGGCCGATGATCGCGCCCTATGACCCGCTGGCGTCGAATTCCGCGGCGCGGTTGCAGGCGCCGTCGGGCGCGCACTGGTTCGGCACCGACGCGCTGGGGCGCGATGTGTTCAGCCGAGTGCTGGTGGCGACGCGGCTTGATCTGATGATCTCGGTCGCCGCGGTGGCGATCAGCTTTGTGATCGGGGCCGCGCTGGGGGCGATTTCAGGCTATTGGGGCGGGTGGCTCGATGTGGTGCTGAACCGCATTCTGGACACGATCATGGCGTTCCCGCTGTTCGTGCTGGCGATGGGCATCGTCGCGGCCTTGGGCAACACGATTGAGAACATCATCTACGCCACCGCCATCATCAACGTGCCGTTCTATGCGCGCCTGGTGCGGGCTGAGGTGAACATTCGCCGCGACGCAGGTTTCGCGCGGGCGGCCAAGCTGGCGGGGAACTCGGACGTCCGGGTCCTGTGCTTTCACATCTTTCCCAACGCCTTGCCGCCGATGATGGTGCAGGCGTCGCTGAACCTCGGCTGGGCGATCTTGAACGCCGCGGGGCTGTCGTTCATCGGGCTGGGCGTGCGCCCGCCGACCGCCGAATGGGGCATCATGGTGGCCGAAGGCGCCAATTACATCGTGTCCGGCGAATGGTGGCTGGCGCTGTTTCCGGGGCTTTGGCTAATGGTCGCGGTGTTCACCTTCAACCTTCTGGGCGACGGTCTGCGCGACATCGTCGACCCCCGCAAAAGGACCTGAGCCGATGCTGTCGATCAAAGATCTGGCGGTGTCGTTCCAGACCCGCCGCGGCGAAGTGCGCGCGGTGCGCGGCGTCAGCTTGGATGTGGCCAAGGGCGAGATCCTTGGCATCGTCGGCGAATCCGGCTCTGGCAAGTCGGTCACGTCGTATGCGCTGATGCGGATCCTCGACGCCGGGGGCGTGATCAAATCCGGCGAGGTGGTCTATGACGGCGTGGACCTGCGCCGCGCGTCTGAGCGGGACATGCAGACGATCCGCGGGCGCGAGATCTCGATGATCTTTCAAAATCCCCGCGCCGCGCTGAATCCGATCCGCAAGGTCGGCCATCAGATCGAGGACGTGCTGCGCCGCCACGCCAAGGCCAGCGCCCAAGACGCCCGCGAAAAGGCCATAGACGCGCTGCGGGCCGTGCGGATCAACGACCCTGAGGCGCGCTATGACGCCTATCCGTTCGAGCTGTCGGGCGGCATGTGCCAGCGCATCGTGATCGCCATCGCGCTCGCCTGCGATCCGCGCCTGCTGATCGCGGACGAACCCACCACCGGCCTCGACATCACCACCCAAGCGGCGGTGATGGAATTGGTGAGCGAGCTGATCCGAATCCGCGGCATGGGCGCGTTACTGATCACCCATGATCTGGGGCTGGCGGCCCAGCACTGCGACCGCATCGTGGTGATGAAGGATGGCGAGATCGTGGAGCAAGGCGCCCCCGCGGACCTGTTCGGCGCGCCCAAACACCCCTACACCCGCAAGCTGGTCGACGCGACGCCGCGCCATGACGCCGACATTCGCGCGTTGCTGCCCTCCGATCAGCGCACCCCGATGCCGCCCCATACCGTGGGCGCCGAGGCGTTGGTGACGGTTGAGAACCTGACCAAGACCTATCAGGGCAAATCGGGCCCGGTGCATGCGGTCAAGGGCATCTCGTTCACCGTGCATCAAGGCCAGTCCGTCGGGCTGGTGGGCGAATCCGGCTGCGGCAAGTCCACGACGGCGGAGATGCTGGTGCGCCTGCTGGACCCGACCTCAGGCCGCATCCTGTTCGATGGGCGGGATCTGGCGCTGACCCCCTCGGCCCGCTTCGCCCGCGATCCGCGGCGCGGGCAGGTGCAGATGGTGTTCCAGGACGCGACCGACAGCCTCAACCCCCGCCACGCCGCGCGCGACGCCATCGCGGAGCCGTTGCGCCGCTTGGGCGGTCTGCGCGGCGCCAAGCTGGCCGAGCGGGTTGAGGAACTGGCCGATCTGTGCGGCCTGCCGCGCGGCCTGCTGACCCGCTTTCCGCACCAACTGTCGGGGGGGCAAAAGGCCCGCGTCGGCATCGCGCGGGCCATCGCGCTGAACCCGCGGTTCCTGATCTTGGATGAGCCGACCGCCGCCCTCGACGTGTCCATTCAGGCCGTGGTCCTGAACCTGCTGGTCGATCTGCGCGCCCGGCTGGGCATGAGCTATCTGTTCGTCAGCCATGATTTGCATGTGGTGCGGCTGCTTTGCGACCATGTCATCGTCATGAAGGACGGAGAGATCGTGGAAAGCGGCCCCTCGGCCCAGGTGATGACCGCGCCGCAGCACGCCTATACGCGCCAACTGCTTTCCGCCGCCCCGCAGCCGCCCGCGCGCCGCAGCGCCGCTTGACGATCCAGGAGCCTGCCATGACCGCCGATCTTCCCTTCACCATCCCGGCGCTGCATGCCGCCTATGCCGCGGGCCTGCCGGTCGCCGACGTGATCGCCCAAGTCTATGCGCGGATCGAGGCGGTGGCCGACCCCGCCATCTTCATCCACCTGCTGCCAGAGGCGGACGCGCAAGCCGCCGCCGCGTCCCTCGGCCCGTTCGACCCGGCGCGGCCGCTGTGGGGCATTCCGTTCGCGATCAAAGACAACATCGACGCCGCCGGGCGCCCGACCACCGCGGCGTGCCCGGCGTGGGAATATACCGCCTCGGCGGACGCCTTCGTCGTCGCCAAGCTGATCGCCGCGGGCGCGGTGCTGATCGGCAAGACCAATCTCGACCAATTCGCCACCGGGCTGGTGGGGGTGCGGACGCCTTATGGGGCGCCGCTGAACTCAGTCGATCCGTTGATCGTGCCGGGCGGGTCGTCGGGCGGCTCGGCGGTGGCGGTGGGGCATGGGATCGTGACGTTCTCGCTCGGCACCGACACCGCGGGCTCGGGGCGTGTTCCCGCAGCCCTCAACAACATCGTCGGGCTTAAACCGACCTTGGGGTCGCTGTCGGCGTCGGGTCTGGTGCCGGCGTGCCGGACGCTCGACACCATATCAGTGTTCGCGCTGACGGTGGACGACGCCTATGCCGCCTTCGCCGCCGCTGCGGGGCATGACGCCGCGGACGCCTATTCCAAGGCGATCCCGACGCCGCCGCTGACTTCGCCGCCCCCGGCCTTGCGCATCGGCATCCCCGATGCAGGCAGCATCAAGTTCATGGGGGATGCGGTGCAGTCCGCGTCCTTTGACGCCGCCGTCGCCACGTTGGCCGCGACCGGCGCCACCATCGTGCCGATCGATTTCACGCCGCTCTATGACATCGCCAACATGCTTTATAACGGCGCTTGGGTGGCGGAGCGGTATGCGGTGATCGAGGATCTGCTGGCCACCAACCCGCGCGCCGTTCACCCGGTCACCGCCAAGGTGATCCGCCATGCGCAAACCCTGTCCGCCGCCGACGCGTTCCGCGGCTTCTATCGGCTGGAGGAGCTGAAGCGCGCCGCCGCCCCGGCGCTCGCGGGCCTCGACATGCTGTGCGTGCCGACGATCCCGACCTTCTATTCCGTCGCGGACCTGGAGGCCGACCCGATCACCCCCAACAGCAATTTCGGGACCTATACCAACTTCGTGAACCTGATCGACATGTGCGGCATCGCGGTCCCGACCGGGCCGCGCAGCGATGGCCGCCCCGGCTCGGTCACGCTGCTGGCGGCGGCGGGGCGCGACGGGCTGGTGGCGTCGGTGGCCCGCGTGTTCGAGGGCGGGCGCGCGATGGGCGCCACGCCTTGGATCGCGCCGCCCCCCGCGCCGCTGGCCCCGGGGCCGGAGGACGGGATGATCGACCTCGCCGTCTGCGGCGCCCACATGTCCGGCCTGCCGCTGAACCATCAATTGACGGAGCGTGGCGGGCGGTTCCTGCGCACTGCGCGCACCGCGCCCGACTATCGGTTCTATGCGCTGGCGGGCGGCCCGCCTGAGCGTCCGGGCCTGATCCGCGTGGCCCACGGCGGCGGCGCCATCGCGCTTGAAATCTGGCGCCTGCCTGCCGCCACTTTGGGCAGCTTTCTGGCGGGGATCCCGGCGCCGCTGGGCCTCGGGACAGTGATGCTCGAAGGCGGCGGAGCCGTGAAGGGGTTCATTTGCGAGGGGATCGGCGCGACCGGCGCCACCGATATCTCCGCGCTTGGCGATTGGCGGGCGCATGTGACCGCGCCCGCCTGACACGCCCCTGCCGGACACAAGGCCGCTTGGCGCCGGGGCGATTGCCAGCGATGCTGCGCCCAACCCCCGGAGGCCCCTGATGACCCTTGATCGACCCGAGCCGACCCTGTGGCGCGACACCGCCGCCGAGGCGCTGACCACCCCGCCGCTGACTGGCGACGTCTTCGCCGATCTGGTGGTGATCGGCGGCGGCTTTGCGGGGTGCTCGGCGGCGCTGACCGCCGCGCAGGCGGGCGCCTCGGTCCGAGTGCTGGAGGCGCGAACTCTGGCCCATGGCGGGTCGGGCCGCAATGTCGGGCTGGTCAATGCGGGCCTGTGGATGCCGCCCGAGGATGTGGAGCTGGCCTTGGGTGAAGCCGCAGGCGCGCGCCTCAACGCCGCGCTGGCGGGCGGCCCCGCGCTGGTGTTCGACCTGATCGAGCGGCACGCCATCGCCTGCGAGCCGGTGCGCGCGGGCACGTTGCATTGCGCCCACGCCCCGTCGGGCCTTGGCGATTTGCAGCGCCGCCACGCCCAAGGCGTCGCCCGCGGCGCGCCCCTGACGCTGCTGTCGGCGGCTGAGGCCAAGGCGCGCACCGGCGCCCGTGGCCTGTACGGCGCCTTGCACGACGCGCGGGCGGGCACGATCCAGCCGCACGCCTATTGCCTCGGGCTTGCGCGGGCGGCCATCGCGGCGGGGGCGGTGGTGCATGAACGCTCGCCCGCCACGCATATCGCCCGCAACGGGGACGGCTGGCGCGTCACCACGCCGGGCGGCACGGTGCGGGCGGGGGCGTTGCTCGTACTCACCAACGCCTATCACATGGGGGCGGACGGGGTCGCGGCCCCGCAGGCGATCCCGGTGCACTACTTTCAACTCGCCACCGCGCCGCTGCCGCCCGCCTTGCGCGCCGCCGTGCTGCCGGGGGCGGAGGGGTGCTGGGACACCGCGCAGGTGATGACCAGTTGGCGCACCGATGCGGCGGGGCGGTTGATCCTGGGGGCGATCGGCGCGCTTGATGCGCTGGCAGGGCCGGTGCATCGGGCCTGGGCGGCGCGCAAGCTGGCGCGGCTTTACCCGGCGCTGGCGGGGCAGGGCTTCGCCCACGCCTGGCACGGCCGCATCGCCATGACGCCGGACCACGCGCCAAAGGTGCTGACGCTGGGTCCTGCGGGCTATGCCGCGTTCGGCTGGTCGGGCCGCGGCATCGCGCCGGGCACGGTGTTCGGCGCCGCACTGGCCCGCGCCGCCTTGGGGGGCGGCGAGGCCGCCTTGCCGCTGGCCCCGGTCATGGCCGCCCCGGTGCGCCACGGGGCCTTGCGCGGCATGGGCTATGACGCCGGCGCCTGCGCGGTCCATCTGATCGCGGCCCGCGCGCGGGGCTGAATTGCGGCGCCGCCACAACGGCGCCGCAATATTTAATTATTCCCTCTTGCGCGGGACCTTTCCATGGTCGCAATGCTTTGCGCCCAAGACCCAGATCCCGCGGTCTTCAACGACCGTGGCGACTCCAGCGCCCCGCAGATGAGGACGCCAATGACCGACCGCCGTTTCGCTTCGCCCGATTTCAGCCGTCGCGCCCTGTTCGCCGCGGGCGGCGCCGCCGTGCTCGGCGCCGCCGCCGCGCGGGCCGAGACCCCCGCGCCCGCCGCCGCCCCGGCCCCCGGTTTCGGCTTCGCCGACGTGGTTGAGATCGCTCGCACGCTGGCCGACAAGCCCCACGCCGTTCAGCAGATGAAGCTGACCGGGATCTTCGCCGACATGGGCTATGACCGCTATCGTTCGGTGCGCCCACGGCCCGAGGCGCGGCTGTGGCGGTCCGAAAAGCTGGGGTTCGAGGCCGAATTGCTGCCCCCCGGTGGGATTTTCCGCGATCCGGTCCAGATATTCGAGCTGCGCGACGGCGTTCCCACCGCGATGCCCTTCGACGCCGGGATGCTGGAATTCGGCGCCCCCGCTTTTGATCTGCCCGAAGGCCGCGTTCCGGCGGGCGAAGGCGCCGGCCTGCAATGGAGCGGCTTTCGCCTGCGCTGCCCGATCAACCGCCCTGACGTGCTTGACGAGGTCGCGGTGTTCCAAGGCGCCAGCTATTTCCGCGCCATCGGGCGGGGGCAGGTGTACGGCACCTCGGCGCGCGCGCTGGCGATTCGCACCGGCGCGCCCGAGGGCGAGGAATTCCCGGTGTTCAGCCGCTTTTGGCTGGTGCGCCCCGACCCTGACGCCAATGAGATGCGATTCCATGCGCTGCTCGAAAGCCCGTCGCTGACCGGCGCCTATGACTTCACGCTGCGCCCCGGCGCCGACACCACCATCGACGTTCGATCCGTGCTGTTCCCGCGAGTCGATCTGGGCGACGTGGGCATGGCGCCGCTGACGTCGATGTATTTCTTCGGGTCCAAGGAACGCGCGCAGGTCGACGACTATCGCGACGCCGTCCATGACGCGGGGGGGCTTCAGATCCTCAACGGGCATGATGAGCGGATCTGGCGCCCGCTGGCCAACCCGGCGACGCTGCAATTCTCGACGTTTCTCGATGAAAACCCCAAGGGCTTCGGGCTGGTGCAGCGCCGCCGCGCCTTTGAGGAATACCAAGACGCCGAAGCGCGCTATGATCTGCGCCCCAGCGCCTGGATCACCCCGGCCGAGGATTGGGGCGCGGGCGGTTGCACCTTGGTCGAAATCCCGACTGGCAGCGAATTCAACGACAACATCGTGGCGTTCTGGCGCCCAGGCGCGCCGCTAAAGGCCAAGACCCCGCAGCGCGTCGCCTATCGCCTGCATTGGTGCGTGGAGCCGCCCGACGGCTCCCCCGCGCTTCGGGTGATGGCGACGCGGTCGGGGCTGGATGTGAATAACGTCAAGCGCCGGGTCCTGATGATCGATTTCGACCTGCAGGGCCGCGGCGTAGAGGCGTTGGAGCTGCGCGTCGAGACCGGCGCCGAGATGTTCCACGCAGGCCTCAGCGCTCTGCCGACCCTGAGCCGGGCGCGCGCGGCGCTGGTGTTCACGCCGCCCTCGACCGGCACGGCCGAATTTCGGCTGTGGCTGGCGGAACGGGACGGCGGCGCCACCGTGTCCGAAATCTGGCTGCACCGCTGGACTCCGCGCTAGGCGGCGCCCTTGCGCGGGGGCGGTCCGTGCGATATGATTGTGCGCTGCAGCATTAGCACCGCAAAAGGTGATCTGGCAGGCGCGCCATCGGCGCCCCAGGCGAAGTCTGCCATGCAAAGGACCCTGATCGTGCCTGACGCTTCTGACGGTCCGTGCCGCGCGACAGCCGGCGCGGGGCCCACGCCCTCGCTCGCGCCGCTGGCGATGCCGGCGCAGAATTTGCGGCGCGCCCCTGCGGCGCGGTTCGGGTGGGCGCCGTGGCGGGTCCAGGCCGCGCGGGTCCTTTCGTTCGGCGGGGCGCTGGCGATCACGATCCTCGGCTATGACCAGATGACCCTCGCCTTTCAGACCGACGGGGTGACGGTGCTGCAGCTTGGCCTGCGGGCGCTGTTCGTGGTGACGTTCGGGTGGATCGCCTTCTCGGCGTGCTCGGCTTTGGCGGGGGTGCTGTTCGCGCCGCGGGTGCGGGTGATCGGCGGGGATGCGCCGCTGGCCTCGCGCACCGCGATTCTGATGCCGGTCTATGAGGAGGACGCCGCCGCCAGCTATTCCGCGCTGGCGGCGATCGGGCGGGGGGTGGCCGCCGCGGGGCAGGGCCACGCGTTCGAGGCGTTCATTCTATCGGACACCCGCGACCCCGACGCCTGGGTGCGCGAGACCACCGCCTTCGCCGCGCTGCGCTTGGTGCTCGACGGCGCGATCCCGGTGTTCTATCGACGCCGTCGCCGCAATGTCGGGCGCAAATCGGGCAACGTGCAGGACTTTGTCGAGCGGTGGGGCGGGCGCTATGACTTCATGCTCGTGCTCGACGCCGACAGCGAGATGTCGCCTGAGACGATCATCGAGATGGTGCGCCGGATCGAGGCCGCGCCGGACCTCGGGCTGTTGCAGACCTCTCCGGCGCTGATCGGGGGCGAAACGCTTTATTCGCGGCTCGCGCAGTTCGCGTCCTCGGTCTATGGCCGACCGGTGGCGCGCGGCGTCGCGGCGTGGCAGGGTGAGGACGGCAATTTCTGGGGCCACAACGCGGTGATCCGCACGGCCGCTTTCGCGAGTGCGGCGGGCTTGCCCGAACTGCCGGGCCGCAAGCCGTTCGGCGGCCATGTCATGAGCCATGATTTCGTCGAGGCCGCCCTGCTGCGCCGCGCCGGATGGGGCGTGCGCATGGACCACGATCTTGCGGGCAGTTGGGAGGGGGCGCCGCCATCGCTGCTGACCGCCGCCGCGCGCGACCGCCGCTGGGCGCAGGGCAACTTGCAGCACATCGCGATCCTGCCGACCCGCGGGCTGCGCTGGCCGAACCGGGCGCATATGATGATCGGGATCGGGTCCTATCTGGCCTCGCCCTTGTGGCTGATGCTGCTGCTGGTCGGCCTTGCGCTGACCGCGCAGGCGTCGCTGATGCGGCCTGATTTCTTTTCGGGCCCCGATCAGCTGTTCCCGTCCTGGCCGCGGTTCGACGCGGCGCGGATGACGACGCTGTTCGTCTGCGCGATGGTGCTGCTGCTGCTGCCCAAATTCATAGGGCTGGCGGAAACGGCGCTGAGCGGGCCCCGGCGCCGCGCCCATGGGGGGGCGGGGCGGCTGGCGCTGTCGGCGGGGACCGAATTGATCCTGTCGTCGCTATATGCGCCGATCATGATGCTGATGCAGACCCGCCATGTGATTGAGATATTGGCGGGCCTCGATAGCGGCTGGTTGGCGCAGGACCGCGCCGGGACCACCCTGCCGTGGCGCAAGGCGCTGAGCGCGCATCGCTTGCATGTCCTGACCGGCCTCGCGGGGATTGCGGCGCTGTATTTCACCCAGCCCGAGGTGTTGATCTGGATGTCGCCAGTGCTGGGCGGGCTGGTGCTGTCGCCCCTTTTGTCGCGCATGAGCGGCGATCCGAGGCTGGAGCCGTTCATGGCCCGCATCGGCCTGTGCGACAGCGCGGACGCGCGCGCCGTGCCGCGGATCGTGCAGGACGCGGCTTTGATCGCGCCGGAAATCCGCGCCGCGAGCGCGCTGGGGCTGGCCGGTCTGGTGGCGGATGACGCGCATGCGGGCGCGCATATCGACGCGCTCGGCCCCGAGGGCGAGCCAAGCGCCGCCGAGGAGCTGGCCGCCATCACCGCCCGCGCCAAGATCGACGCCAGCGCGGGCGCGTTTCGCCCCGCCATCGACCTGATGACCCGCGATGAGATGATCGCCATCGCCGGGAATGGCGATCTGCTGGCCCGCTGGCGCGTCGCCCGCGCCGCATCGGCGGGCTGAGCGATCTTGCATTCGCGGGCGCCATGGCCGATCAGTCAGGGTGAAACCCTGTTCCGCAATTCATAGGGAGCGCCGCCGATGCCCGACCAGTCCCCCAACCATTCCCCCGACCGAACCGCCGACACCTCGTTGCTGCGCCTGCTGACCGTAGAGCGCGCCGAGGACAACTTCTTCACCGGCATCGCCACCCCCGGCGGCGCGGGGCGGTCGTTCGGCGGGCAGGTGATCGGCCAGGCGTTGGTGGCGGCGACCCATACCGTGGACCCCTCGCGCCTGGCCCATTCGCTGCACGCCTATTTCATGCGGCCCGGCGACGCCGCCGCGCCGGTGCTGTATCAGGTGGAGCGGGACAATGACGGCCGCAGCTTTTCCACCCGCCGGGTGATAGCAATTCAGAACGGGCGGCCGATCCTGAACATGGCGGCGTCGTTCCATGTCAGCGAATCCGGCCTGTCGCACCAAGACGCGATGCCCGACGTGCCCGGCCCCGAGGATCTGGAAAGCGACGTGCAACTGGCCGCGCGCTATCGCGACAGTCTGCCGGAGCGGTATCTCAACCACCTCAAATGGGACCGGCCCGTTGAGATCCGCCCGGTGCTGCTGCGCCCGCCGTTCCCGACCGAGAACTTCGATCCGGTGCAGCAGATGTGGTTCCGCGTCACCGGCCCGGTTGGCGATGATCCGGCGATGCATCGCGCCGCGCTGGCGTTCGCGTCGGACATGGGGCTGCTGGGCGTCAGCATGGTGCCGCACCGCAAAAGCTTTTCAAACCCGGAAATGCAGGCCGCCAGCCTTGACCACGCGATGTGGATCCACCGCGATTTTCGCGCCGACGACTGGCTGCTTTATGCCATGGACAGCCCGTGGGCGGGCGGCGCGCGCGGCTTCAACCGCGGCAAGGTGTTCACCCGCGACGGCGCGCTGGTGGCCAATGTGGCGCAAGAGGGGCTGATCCGTGTGATCACTCCGAAAAGCTGAGCGCGCGGGACATATTCGCATTCGGTTGACTTGCGTCAAAGTTGGGCGGGGCGCGGCGGGGCATCGTGAACGAGCGGATGCAAGGCGCCCCCGGCGCCGTCCGCCCGACCCAAGGAGCCCGCCATGCCCCCGCCCCGGATCATCTGTCGCGGCGCCGCGCGGCGTCACCGGATCGTGCTTTCGGTTTGAGGTCGGGACCGCGCAGATCCTGATCGATTGCGGGATGTTCCAAGGCGCCACGTCTGAGCAAGAGCTGAACTATCGCCTTCCGCCCGTTGACGCCTGCCAGATCGACGCGCTGATCCTGACCCACGCCCATATCGACCATGGCGGCCTGCTGCCGAAACTGGTCAAGGCCGGGTTCGTCGGGCCGATCCATGCACCGCCGCCGCCGCCGATCTGTGCGGGGTGATGCTGCCCGACAGCGCCCACATCCGGAACCAAGAGGTGAGCAATTTCAACCGCCGCGCCCGGCGGCGCAGCGGCGCGGCGGTGACGTCGATCTATGACCAGGACGACGTGCGCCAGTGCCTGTCGCAATTGCGCCCCGCGGCCTATGGCGTGTGGATCGACGTTGCGCCGGGGGTGCGGGCGCGGCTGTG
>JBLIKI010000059.1:0-14824 GCA_047636235.1 Paracoccaceae bacterium
CAGCGCGGCATCTGGAGGCCGCCGGAGCCGGGCGTGCGTTCGAGGACTACCCCCTGACCAGCGCCGCAGACCTGTCCGCCGATTGGGGCGTGGATCACGAGGGCGTTCGAAAGCGGATCGCGCGGCTGCGTGGAAGCCTTCGCAAGCTGGCCATAGCGGCAGGTCGAAGTCCGCCAGATGAGAACGGCATCGTCGAGACAATCCCTTGGCGCGGCTATCGGCTGGCAACGGAGGGCGTTCGGGTGTTCATGGCGCGGGGCGCCCGTCGTCGATGACCGCATCATCGTCGTCCATCGCCATCTCGCGCAGGATGTCCCCCTGCCGGCCGGTCGACACCGCGCCATAGCTGCGGAACGTGGTCAGCACGTCCTCATGCCCAAGATTCTGGCTCCAGGCCTTGAACTGCTCCGGCGTCCGGCAGTGCTGGCTCGCCATATCCACCAGAGTCTTGCGCAACAGATGCGGCGTGAAGGGCGGCAAACCCGCGGCGGCGAAGGCGCCGCTGACGATGCGGGCCAGCTTTGCAGCATCAGCCCAAGGGGCGCGATCCAGCCCCTGCGCCTCGAAGCCCCCTGCCCGCCCGATCCCGACCTTCTGCTTGGGAAACACCGGATCGCCGGGGCCGAACAAATGATCCCTTCTGAGCTCCGCGATCCAGTTCTCGGCGATGCGCCGCACCTCGTCTCCCACCGGGAAGAACCACACCGAGAACACCTTGCCGAACTTCGTGCCCGCCTCGATGCCGCGCAGATGAATGCAACCGACATGCAGATCGACGTCGCGCAACTGCAAGGCGATCAACGAGCCGTCCCTCGCGCCGGTCAGCAGCAGCATCGCCAAGATCGCCCGGTCCCGCCGCTCAACCGCCGTCCCGCTCGGCATGGTGCGCAGCGTATGCAACGCCTGTTCCGGCGATGGGTGCGGGCGCCAGAGCCCGCCTCGCACCGACTTCGCGGTCCGGCGCGAGGGGGAGAAATACGCGGCGTCGGCATGGGAGAGCTGGGAGCGATACCCCGCCTGATCCGCAAGCCAGACGAAGAACGCTTTCAGATCGCGCAGCGTGCCGTCCACCGTGCCGGCGGCGAGCGGCTTGCCGGTTCGCGGGTTCTTCGCCGCCGCCAGGTGCTTCTAGAACACCCGGGCCTTCTCGGCATGAAACCCCCGGAAATCTGCCCCGCCGGCATAGCGTCGTAGCGGTCGATCGAGGCCGCGGCACGGTCGACGGCGGCATCGGACAGCCCCTTCGCCTCCTTCAGCCAGATCAGGTGTCGGCGCTTGATGCGCAGGTTGGCGCGGTCGCTCTTTTTCATGGGTCTCAGGCTCCTGCTTCAAGAGGATGTTCACGAGGGCGACGATCACCCCCATTATTCTCCCGGCCAGTCGGATTGGTCCCGAAAATGCAAAGCCGCGTCGCTGTATTTTCGGATCCCGTGGAAGACATGTGGAAGACAGATCAAATTTCTCTGGCCAAAATATACAGCTAAATCACTGAAAATATTTGTTAAAATACGAAGACTCGAATCCCAAATCCAGTGATTGGAAGCCGCCGGCGCGATCCAGTTGAACCATGGAGCCGCACTGGGGCCTGAGGCGGAGGGTCCGGGCCGCGCACCATCGCCACAAGCGGGGCGACGCCTTGGGACAGGCCTCCGAAAGTCACCGCTCGGCGCGAGCGGCGGTTCAGCGGTCACGGCCGGGATCCGCCGTTCAGGACGCCTCCGGGCCGGTCGCGCACAGCGCCCGCAGAAATGGAATGATCCGCAGCCGCACGACGTCCGAGGCATCCTCGGCCGGGCCGTCGAGCGGTTGCCAGCGCAGTTCCTCAATCTCGGCGCAGGGAGAGGGCTCGCCGGCGAATGCCGCGCGGTAAAGCTTCACGGTCACGATCAGCCCCGGCTTGCCCGCCGCCTCGGCGGAAAAACGCCCCAGCAACTCCGCCGTTTCGGGCGCCACTTCCACGCCCAGTTCCTCCCGGCATTCGCGCGCGAGGGCGGCGACGTCGCTCGCGTCCCCCGCCTCAACCTTGCCGCCGGGGATCTGGAACGCCCGGGCGCCGCGGGTACGCGCCAGCAGCACGCACCCGCCGCGCAGCACGCACAGCCCGACCTTGTCGATGGGCGGGCGCGTCAGGTCAGCCATTTTGGGACCGTCACTTGTTCATGCGCCGCCAGCGCGTCGATCAGCGCCTCGGCGGAGCTTTCCACCACGATTGAGCCGCGATGGGCCGCGGGCAGGAAGCTTTCGGCGATCATATGGTCGATGAAGGCCATGAAGGGCTGGAAATACCCCTCAATGTCATAAAGTCCCGCGGGTTTGCCCAGCTCTCCCAGTTGGTTCAGCGTCCAGACCTCCATGAATTCCTCCAGGGTGCCGATCCCGCCGGGCAGCGCGATGAACGCGTCGGCCATCTCGATCATCCGGGCCTTGCGCGCGCCCATGCTCGCCAGAACCTCCACCGAGGTCAGGCCTTCATGGGCGTGACCCTTGTCGCGCAGCCGCTCGGTGATCACGCCGTGCGCCTCACCCCCCGCGGCCAGCGCGCCGTCGGCCAGCGCCCCCATCAGCCCCTTGTGCGTGCCGCCATAAACGACGGCGACGCCCCGCTCCGCCAACGTCGCGCCAAGGCGCGAGGCGGCGTGCATATACGCCGCCCCGCGCCCGACATTGGACCCGCAATAAACCGCAACGCGTCGGATGTCCGTGCGTGCCATGGGTCAGGCCAGCTCAAAGGAAATGTCGTGCGCGCCCTTCCAAAGCACCGAATTGCCAAGGGTCATGAGGGTCTCCAGCCCGGAGGTCAGCGTGATGAAATGGTTGCCCGCAAGCTGCCCCATCTTGGAGGAAAACTGAACTCCTCCGTAGGCAAGCAGGATTTCGGTCTCGCTGATGCCGCCGGGATAGAGGATGATCTGCCCCGGAGCCGGGTGGCTGGTGTGGTTTTCGTAATCCACGCCGAAATCGGTTTCCCCGAGCGGGATCCACACGCCCTCGCCAGACCAGCGCACATGGACGATCTTGCCCTTGTAGGGCAGCAGCGCCTTGAAGGCGGCGCAGGTCTTGGGCGCGGCGGCCTCTTCGAGGCGCGCGTCAAAGGTGTATTCGCCAGCCTTCACGATTAGTGTTGTCATGCGTCGTATCCTTTTGCAGCGGCATAAATGATGGCCACGGGTCCGCCGCCGTCGGGCCCCTGGTGTTCCGCACCGCCAGAGACGAACAGATCGGTGTGGCCGATCAGCCCCGCCATCATCCCGCCCACGAATCCCCGCGCATGGCGGGTGGAGGAGATGTCGCTGTCTTCGAGCATGGTATGCCGGGCGCCGCGAATGCGCCCCGACGTCGATGCCTCGGCCTTGGCCAGCGCGGCGATCACCACGTCGCGCGCGCCCTGAAGGCTTGCGCCGGGGGCCGCGCGATCCAGCACCCGGGCGATGGCGGGGGCGTCGATGGCGTCCTGCATCACGTCATGGGCGATCCGCAGCGGCCCGGACCACAGCGGCGACAGCCCGATGACCACGACCTCGCAGGTCAACAGCTCTATGCCCGCGGAACAGGACGCGACGGAGGACCATAGCGACAGATCCCGGCCCACGTCGCCATCGCTGAAATCCGTGATCTCGCCCAGCGCCAGCGCGACCCCGAGGGCCGAAGCCCCGCGCGACAGGCCCATGGATTTCAGCGTCGACTCCGTGGCGACGTCGCCCCCCGCGACGGCGACCCGATCAGCGGTCAGCAGCGGGCATTTGATCTGCACGTAGTGCACATCCCGGGCGGAGGCGATCCCCGCCCGGTCCATCGCGTCAAGCACGGCGGCGCGCACCAGGTCGGCCTGCGCGCGCCGCCCGATCTCGGACGGGCGCAACGGCCGGGTGACGGCGCTGGCGAAGGCGAGCGCGGGCGCCGTCAGGGGCGCGTCGGCGTCGGTTTCGGCCAACACGATCCAATGGGGCGACAGCCCGCCTTCGGTCCCGCCCGACATCACCATGGGCAGGGCCGCCAGCGTCGCCGCATCCAGATGCGGGGCCAGCAGCGCGCGCAGCGACTGCGCCGCATAGCCACGGGTGAAATCGTTGACGCAGCCATTGCCCTCGGTCTTGCCGAGGACCGCGCGGATCGCGCCCGGCGCCAGCGTGCCTGCCTCGATCAGCGCCGCAATGGCGGACACGTCGTCAGGGCCGGCCATCGGCAGGCGAAACACCGCGGCGCATCGGGTCATCAGCAACATCCTTTGTAGTGCGCGGCGATCCCGCGTTCGACATCGGGCCAGATCGCGGCCAGCGCGGCCTTGCCGGGCATCGCAGCGCGGTAGGCGTCGCGCAATTGCGCGTGCAGCGCCGGGGCGTCCACCCCCAGCACCTGCCCCCCGGCCAGCACCCGACGCCCGCGGGACCAGACCTCGGCAATGCTGGCCTTGGTTGCGCGCGCGAACAGGTAGCGGCGTGGATCGACCGCCGTCACCCGGTCGCGGTCAAGCGTCGCCAGATCCAGCAGCAGCAGATCGGCGGGCATCCCCGGCGCCAACACGCCGCCGGGCCCGAGGCCGAGCCCCGGCCGCCCTGCGGCGCAGGCGGCGTGCAGCGCGCGCGCCTCAGTCAGCTCGCCATCGTCAAAACCGCGACCGTGGTTGAGCAGATGGAACAGGCGAAGCTCACGCAGCCCGTCGTCATCCTCGTCGAGCGCGCAGCCGTCGAGGCCCATGGCGACCTCCACCCCCGCCGCCAGCATCGCGGGCACCGGCGCGATGCCGCTGAACAGATGCAGGTTCGACGACACGTTGACCGCGATCCGCGCCCCGGCCCGGGCGATCAGCGCCAGTTCGTCGCTGCGCGCCCAGACGCAATGCGCCAGCGTCAGGCGCGGCGACAACAGCCCGAGGGCGCCGAGCCGCGCCACGATGCCTTCGGGATGCGCGGCGTCGGCCCAGTCGCGCTGAGGGCCGGTCTCCAAAAGGTGCATGTGCACACGTCGCCCGGTGCGCGCGGAACCCTCGGCCACCGCGGCCAGCAGCGCGTCGGAGCACCATTGCACCCCGGTCGGCCCGTATTGCACGTCGACATGCCCGGGCATGTCCGCCACCGCCGCAACCGCCGCATCGACGCCGGCCATCTGATCGGCGACCGACGCCATGGGCGCCAGCCAGGTCGCCGTCGCCAGCGCGCGCGCCTTGGGCGCAAGCCCGGCCAGCGCCGCGGCGCCGTCGCCATAGACCAGAGGGTTGCGATCGCGCATCCCGATCGCCAGCGCGACGGACACGCCCACGTCATGGGCGGCGCGGGCGATGGAGCGCGCTTCTTCGGCCAAAGGCCCCAGCCCCATGGGTCGCACCATATGCACCATGACCGAGGTCGCCCCCCCCTCCAGCGCGCGGGCGAACGCCGCCGCCGCGGCCAGATAGGGATCGACCGAGGGCATCAGCGCCAGCCCCGGCAGCCAGCTTTCCAGCGGCCGCCCCCCGCAACCGAACGAGGTCGGCGGCAGCGGGCGCGCGTGATTGTGCGCGTCCGCCAACGCAGGGATCGCGAAGATCCCGGCGTTGGGGGCCCGGGCCAGCGGCTCCAACGCCTCGATCAGCCCGTTTGCGATGCGGATCCGCGTGGGGCCGGCGGTCTGGTACGCGGGGCCAAGAAGGGCGGCGTCGACGTCGATGGTTTGGGGATCGGTCATGTCGTTCATCCTTGGGGGCCGCGCAGGCGGATGCGGGTCGCACCCGCCTGCGTGGGGGTCACAGCGTGCGCGCCGACAGCGGCGGCAGAAACGCGTCGCTGAAGATGGTCGATGCCGCGGGCGCGGTTTCAAACCCATAGATCTGCTGGATCACGCCGATGGTGCGCGCCAGACGATCCATGTCCACCGCCCCGACGCCCAGTTTCATGCTTTCAGGCGATTTGATGAGGTAATTCAGCGCGAAGTCGAGGCGCTTTTCCTCAAGCCCTTCGTTCAGCAGCGGCTCTTGGGCCTTGACCGTCGCGGCGCCCATGGCCGGATCAGCCAGAACCTCCATCACCGCCCTGTTGATCGCGCGCACCAGACCCGCGACCGCCTCGGGGTGTTCGTCATGCAGCTTGCGCGACACCATGACCCCGTTCGAATAGATGTCGAGCCCGGATTCGCCATAGCCGATGAAGCGGAAATCCACGTCCGGATCCATGCCGAGGCCGATGATGTTCAGATAGCTGGTGACGTTGAACACCAGGCTGGCGTCGACATTGCCCTGCACCAGCATCTGTTCCTGAATGCTTGGCGTGACCGAGATCATGTCGACGGTCCCCATGTCGAGCCCCGCCTTGGCGGCCAGCGCCGGGAACAGCTTGGTTGCGGCCGAACCGGCAGGCGCGCCGATCTTTAGCCCGGCGAGATCCGCCGCGCCTTGCACCGGGCTGCCGGATTTGACGAGGATCGAGAACGGCGGCTGGTTGTAGATCTGATAGACCATCACGGGCGCGGTCTCAGGGTCCAGCGCCGCGGCCTGAACGATGGCGTTCATGTCGCCGAAGCCCGCGTCATAGGCCCCCGACACGATGCGGGTGATCGTGGCCGCGGATCCTTCGCCCTGGTCGATGACGACATCGAGGCCCTCATCCGCGAAATAGCCCTTTTCCTTGGCCGCGTAGAACCACGCGTGCACGCCCTGCAGCTTCCAGTCGAGGGTGAACTTGATCGCAAGATCCTCGGCCGAGGCCGGGGCCGAGAGGACGAGCGCGGCCAGCGCAGTCGCAAAAAGTCGTTTCATGGGAACATTTCCTGTCACGGGGGGGGGGAGGGGGGAGGGAAGGCGGTTCAGGCGTCCTTGCGCATGGCCCAGCCGGTAAAGTGTCGTTCCAGCACCGCGAAAATCGCGTAAAGCGCCACGCCCATGACGGCGAGCACCATCAGCCCGGCGAAAACCAGCGGCACGTTGAACGAGGATGAGGCGATCAGCATCATGTTGCCGACCCCCTTGTTGGAGGCGACCGTCTCGGCGATCACCGAGCCGACGAAGGCAAGCGTGATCGCCACCTTCAACGACGCGAAGAAATATGGCATGGAGCGCGGCAGACCGATGTTGACCAGCGTTTCCCATTTGCTGGCCTTGAGGGACTTCATGACGTCCTCCAGCTCAGGCTCCACGGTGGCGATGCCGGTGGAGACGTTCACCACGATGGGAAAGATGCAGATGATCATGGCGGTCAGGATCGCAGGCACCGTGCCCGCGCCGAACCACAGCACGAAGATCGGCACCACCGCGACCTTGGGGATCGAGGAAATCCCCACCAGCAGAGGATAGGCCGTGTCATAGGCCAGCCGGGACGACCCGATCAGCACCCCCAGCGACAGCCCGATGATCACGCCGAAGAAAAACCCGACCATGGTGGTGTAGAGCGTCTGCCACGCATGGGGCCAGATCGCCGGCGCGTATTCGATGAACGACGCGACGATGCGCGAGGGCCGCGGCAGGACCAGTTCGGAAATCCCGGCGAGGAGGCAGAAAATTTCCCAAAGCGCGAACACGCCGACGATCAGCGCGCCGGAGGCGAGGCGTTGTCTGGTCGGGGTCATGCCGCGGCCTCCCGCCGGGTGGAGGTCGGGGTGTGGACGATCAGGCCGCGCAGCTCCTGCACCAGCGCCGAGAAATCGGCCGCGAAAGTCACGTCGATTGGGCGCGGGCGCGCGAAGTCCACGGGCCGGTCGTCAATGATCCGACCGGGGCGCGGGCTCATGACGCAGATGCGGCTGGCGAGGTATGCCGCTTCGCGCAGGTCGTGGGTCACCAGCATCACCGTCGGTTTGCGGCTGATCCAGAGATCCTGCATGGTCTGCCACAGCTCTTCGCGCGTGAACTGATCCAGCGCGCCGAACGGTTCGTCCAGCAGCAGCAGGTCAGGGTCGTGGATCAGCGCGCGGCACAGGTTGGCGCGCTGCATCATCCCGCCCGACAGCTGCCAGGGGCTTTTGTCAGCGAAATCCAGCAGGCCGACCTGCTCCAGCAGCGCATCGGCGCGGTCGCGGTATTCGCCCTTTCGCTTGGCGCGGAACCCGGCCTTGAAGGGCGGGACGATCTTCAGCGGCAGCATCACGTTTTCGCGCACCGTCATCCACGGCAGCAGCGACGCGCTTTGGAACGCCATCCCGACCCGGACCGGCTTGGCGCCCAGCTCGCGCCCACCGAAAAAGATGTTGCCCGCGCTTGGCTTCAGCAGTTCGGCGGCAAGCTTCAGGATCGTGGACTTGCCGCAGCCCGACGGGCCGACAAGCGCCAGAAACTCGCCTTGCGCGATGGACAGCGACGTGGGGCTGAGGGCCTCGGTCCGCTCGGCCCCTTTGCCGAAGATGACGCCGACATTCTCGAACTCGACGAAGCGCGCGTCGGTCATGCCGCACCCCCGGCCGCGAGGATCGACGCGAGGCTCTGATCAACATGCTGCGGGGCGGGGGCGGGCATGGACTGGATCGATGTCACCTGACGCCCGAAGCCCGACATCCCCTCCACCATCTGGCGGTCGCGCTGCACGAAACGGCCGCGCACCAGGGTGTGAACCGGCGCGCCGACGGTCTCGCGCCCCTCGAACGGGGTTATCTTCCCGCGGCTGTGCAGGCGCGCGGCGGCCACGGTTTCGCGCCGCAACAGATCCACCGCGGCGATGTCTGCATGGGCGCCGACCGCGAGGCGGCCCTTCATCGGCCACATCCCGAACGCCCGCGCCGGATTGGCCGACGAAATCTTGACGTAATGTTCAAGGCTCATGCGCCCTGCCGCGACTTCGGTCAGCATCAGGGGCATCTGGGTCTCCACGCCGGGAAAGCCGCAATCGGCATCCCAGATCACATCCTTGCGTTTTTCCTCGGGGGTGTGCGGGGCGTGGTCGGTTGCGATCATGTCCACGACGCCGCTTTGCAGCGCGTCCCAGATCGCGGCGGCGTCCTTGGGCGCGCGCACCGGGGGGTTCACGCGGATCACGCTGCCGATGCGGTCGTAATCATCGGTGGTCAGGAACAGATAGCACGGGCAGGTTTCGCCGGTAACGTCGACGCCGCGGGCCTTGGCCTCGGCCAGGGGCCGCAATTCGCCGGCGGAGGAAATGTGCAGCACGTGGATCCGCGCTCCGGTCCATTCGGCCAGCACCGCGGCGCGGGCCACGGCCTCGATCGCCACCACCTCGGGCCGAGCGGCGATGTGATGAAGCGGCGCGTTCAACCCCGCCGTCATCAGCCGCGCCTGACGCCACGCCATGATCGACGCGGTTTCGGCGTGCAGGGAAATCCGCAGGCCAGATTGCGCGATGATCTCGAACCCTTCGAGCATCGCGCCCGTGGACGGCGAGGGCAGATTGCCGAACGTGTTGCCCATGAAGCATTTGAACGCGTTCGCGCCCGCCGCGATCAGGCCCGGTATCTCGTCGATATTGTCTTCGGCCAGCAGGCCGTAGATGCCATAATCGACGCAGGCTTTGCGCGCGCAGTCCTGCTTGGCGCGCATCTCGACGGCCGATCGGGTCGGCGGGTTGGTGTTGGGCATCTCGAACACCGTGGTCACGCCGCCCATCGCGGCGGCGCGGGTCCCGGTTTCCCAGTCTTCTTTGTGCGTATAACCCGGTTCGCGGAAATGCACGTGCATGTCGATGGCGCCGGGGATCAGGTGCAGGCCGGTCACATCGACCGCCTCGGCGGCGCCGTCCAGCACGCCGGGGGCGGCGATCGCAGCGATCGTGTCACCCGCGATGCCGATGTCCGCACGCGCGCGTCCGGTCTCGTTGACGACCCATCCGCCCTTCAAAAGCAAGTCCATGGAGTTCTCTTTCACAATGCGGCCCAGCCGCCGTCCACCGGCAGATCGACGCCGGTGATCTGCCGCGCGCGCTCCGACGCCAGGAACAGGGTCGCGGCGGCGATGTCCTCGTCGGTGCTGATGCGCCTGAGCGCATAGTCCGAGGCATGAAGGCGCGCGGCCTCAGCCTCTGAGACATTGTGCTGGGCGGCGAACTGCGGGACCACTTTGGTGCGGAAACGCGGGCCGTCGACCATGCCCGGCGCCACCAGATTGACGTTCACGTTGTCTGGCCCAAGCTCCAGCGCGAAGCTTTTGGTCAGCCCGCGCAGCCCCCATTTCGAGCTGGAATAGGCCAGCCGCATCGCCCGTCCGCGCATCCCGAAGGTGCCGCCGACATTGACGATCTTGCCGCCGCCCGCGCGGGTCATCACCGGGGCGATCGAATGGATCATGTTGAACGGCCCGCGCATGTTGAGATGCACGATCTCGTCGAATTCCTCAGCCGTGGTTTCCACCCCGGTCTTGCCGATCGGCCCGGTGCCGCCGGCGACGTTGACCAGCACGTCGATCCGCCCGCCGAAGCGCGCGCAGATCGCATCGACCGCCGCCTGCACCGCGCCCGCGTCAGTGACGTCGCAGGCGAATACCTCCGCCTCGACGCCCATCGCGCGGGCCGCCTCGGCCACCGGCGCGATGGCGTCGGTGTCGCGGCCCAGCAAGGCGAGGTTCGCGCCTTCGCGCGCGAACCCCAAGGATATCGCCGCCCCCATGCCCTTGGCGGGGCCGGTGACGACGACGATCTTTCCTCTCAGCTCCAGATCCATCGGATCACACCAGCTTGAAGATGCGGTCGTCCGGCGCGGGCAGGAAGGCGTCGGTGTACACTTCCTCCGGCGCGGGGGTGCGCGGCAGGCCGTTGGCGGTGACCACAATTTCGATGGATTTGGCGAACCGCGCCGGATCCACCGCGCCGAGGCCGAGGGTCGCCAGTTCGGGATGGTTCATTTCATCCTGAAGGGTCGCGATCAGGCGCTCCTTCTCCACCGGCTTGTTGATCAGCGGTTCGCGCCTGGCGACCGCATCGACCGCGGCGTCAAAATCCTTGAGCGTGTCCTTGACGCCCTGGTTGATGGCCCAGACCATGCCCTTGACCAGTTCGGGGTCGTCGGCCGCCATGGCGTCCGGCACGATTATGCCGTTGGAATACAGGTCCATGCCGTAATCGCCGTAGTTGATGAACCGGATGTCCTTGTCCGGATCCATGCCCGACAGCTTGGCCGAAAAACGGATCGTGTTCACATAACCGAACACGCCTTCGACCTGCTCGCCCTTCAGCATCTGTTCGCGAAGGGTGGACTGGAAGTTGAGGATCTCGATCCCCGAGGCGTCGATGCCCGCAACCGACACGAAGGCCGGGAAAAGCTTGAGGGCGCCGTCATTGGCCGCGCCGCCAAGCTTGCGCCCTTCAAGGTCCTTGGCCGTCTTGATGTCGGACGACGACAGCACCGCAACCGTGAAGGGCGGCTTGTTGTACATCTGGTAGACGCAGACCGGCGCCTCGGCCGGCGAGGTCCCCGCAAGGGTGATCAGCGCGTTGATGTCGCCGAAGCCTACGTCATAAGTGCCGCTGGCCACCGAGCCCACCGCCGCGCCCGAGCCATTGCCCTGATCGATGGTCATGTCGATCCCGGCCTGATCGAAATACCCGTTGTCCTGCGCCTGAAAGAACCACGATTGCGGGCCCTGATAGCGCCAGTTCAACACCATCTTGAGCTTGGTCTTGCCCTGACCGAGCGCGGGGGCGGCAAGCCCGGCGGCAAGCGATGCGGTCGCGATCTGGCCGAAACGGCGGCGAGTGAGCTTCATGCGGTCTCTCCTTGGCGGGGGGTGGCGGCCAGCGCCGCAAGCAGCGCGTCGCTGCGTGCGGTGTGGCCATAGAGCTGGCGAATGAGAAAGGTGATCGCGTCGGCGACCGACGCGGACGAAACCGTGGCGGTCGCGTCCTCGATCAACACGGCGTCATAGCCCTGGAAGCAGCCATCCATGAGGGTGGCGAACACGCAGCGGTCCAGATTCACGCCCGCGTAGAACAGCGTGTCCGTCCCCAGCCGCCGCAGGATCTGGTCGAGCTCGTTGTCGCGAAACCCTGACAGGCGGTGCTTGGCGACATGGATGTCGCGGGGGTCGGTCGTGATGGCGGGCGCGCTTTCGGCGCCCCAGTCGCCCCGGACCAGAACGCGGCCGCTGGCGATGGCGTCGCCATAGCCCGGCGCCGATCCGCAGGCGGACCCCTTGTCCGCCACGTTGGCGGGCAGGTTCGCGATGTCCGCGCGCACGCCCCAGTTTACATGGATCACCGGCGCCCCTTGAGCGCGGAACGCGGCGGCAAGCGCGTTGATCGTCGGCACGACCCGTCCCAGCGGCGCGACGTCGGCGCCGCGGGTCGCGGCGAACCAGCCCTCGGGGTCGAGGAAATCGTTCTGCATGTCGATGATGATGAGCGCGGCGCGCGTCATGTCCGCCTCAAGCGGCTCCGGTTTGGCGGCGAAGCTGACGCGGCGCGGCGCAGGGCGCGACCGCACGAGGCTGATGCCGCATTCGGTCTGCGTCCAGCGGTCGGCCTTGTGTCGCGCGTCGGGGGAATGGATCATAGGGCGTCTCCTCGGGGCCATGCTTCGTCGACGCGGGCGTAGCTGTCTTGTGCTATTTTCGCGCGATGGCGTTGCCCAAAACGCAGCGCCAACCTATGATCGCCCTATGAAGCACCTCGTCACTTTTCGCCTTGTCGACGCCATCGCGCGCACCGGTTCGATCCGCGCCGCGGCGGAGGAAGCCGCGCAGACCCCGTCGGCCGTGCAGCGCCGTCTTCAGGGCTATGAGGAGGAACTCGGCTTTGAAATCTTTGAGCGCAGCGCCCGCGGCGTGCGCCTGAACGCGGCCGGAGAGCTGGTGATCCAGCATGTGCGCGAAATGCTGTCAGAGGACGCGCGCCTCAAATCGCGCATCGCCGACCTGAGCGGGGTGCGTCGCGGCCATGTGGCCATTGGGTGCAGCCAGGCGCTGATCCCCTATTTCCTGCCGCGTAGGATCGCGCGGTATCAGGCGCAATTTCCCAACGTGACCTTCAACGTGTCGGTGCTGGAATACGGCTCAGCCTTTCAGGCGTTGGAAAGCTTTGCCGTGGATCTGGTGCTGGTGTTCGACGGCGTGGCCGTGCCGGAGGAATACGAAGTCCGCCTTGCGGCGCCGCAGCGGCTCACCGCGGTGATGGCCGCGAACCACCCCTTGGCCGCGTTCGCCACGGTGCGGCTGCGCCAATGCTGCGAATATCCGTTGGCCTTGCCCGCGCGGGGCTTCGGCGGGCGACGGATGCTTGATCGCGCGATGTTCGGCAAAAGCTTCGCGCGCCCCCCGATCTTAGAGAGCAACTCCTTCGAATATCTCAAGGCTCATGTGGCGGCGACCGAGGCGATCACGTTCCAGATCCAGATCGGCGGGCCGGAGCGGGGCGACGAACAGGGGCTGGTCAGCCGCGAAATCGACAACCGCGACGTGACCGAGGGCACGCTGTTTCTGGGGCAAAAGCGCAACCGCACCCTGCCCGTGGCGGCGTCGCGCTTCGTGGAGCAGATCTCAAAGGCGCTGAGCGAGCGCTATCATCTCGACGACGCCTGAGGGGGCCGGGCAGTTGACGTGGCGCGCAGCCAAGTCCGCATGGCGACGCAATTTGCACAAGCAGCGCAGCGGTCGCCCCGACGTTTCATGTCGGGGCGCTTGCCGATCGCCCCCAAGTTGACGCACGGCGCCGCGCAGATCCGCAATCGCCTCCTCCGCCGCCGCGCGCTTGATGGCCAACATCAGATCCTCACGCCCCGCCATCGCCAGGAACGCGCCCAGCACCTCGCCGGAGGTTCGCGCCAGCGCAATCAGGTGCCCCCCGCTCGGACCATGCGCGACTGGACGAAGCGACGAGCGTCGCGCTGAGGGGTCTCTGGCGCGCATCTCCGTCCGGTGGGGGCAGTTTCGCTGGCCGCTTTTGTCCGCCACCTCTGCCTGCGCGCGGGGATGCAGGAAGCTCGGATCGACGCGCGCAGGCCTTTGGGGCGCAGTCGAGGGCTGCGCCATTGGCGCGCTCGAAAGCCCGCGCGCCTCGATCACCACGTTGTCGCGGCATTTCTGCTTCGACGCTGTCGAGACCGAGGGCGTGATCCGCTTCGTCATGCGGGGGCGCGCAGCGGTGGGCAGCGTGATGCACGACGATCTTTTTGCGGCTCGCGAGGGCGACGTTATGGAACTGACCCGCGCGCAGGAGACCGAACTGCCGCAGGCGCTGCTTCACGACGAGCCCCGAGATCATCCGCCTGGCGGTGATGATGCACGTTCGGTTCGCGCCACCCCTGCGCAATGTCGAGGACCTGCTGAACGAGCGCGGCATCGACATCAGCCATGGGCTTGGCTGGCTTGAACAGCGACTGAAATGCTCGGCGGCCTGGAACAGCATGCAGGCGTTGCCGCGACCCTTTGAGACTTCGCCCGCGAGCGCGATCATCCGCGCGGCGGTCGCCTGGCTGGTGGCGACGGTCAGGCTAGCTGCGTTACCGGAATTGTACGCTTTGATCGGGACGTTGCACCCGATCACACTGCGCCACACATTCTACCGCGAAAACCTGCCCCCGAACGCCTCCGCCACGTCCTGCAAGGCATCGTCCGCCAGATGCGCATATCGCTTCGTGGTCTCCGCCGAGGTGTGCCCAAGCAGCCTCCCCATGACCTCAAGGCTCAACCCTGACGACACCAAATGCGACGCAAAGGTGTGCCGCTTGTCGTGCAACCGATAGCCCTCGATCCCAGCCATCTTCGTCAACGACGCCCAGAACCGCTTGATCTCCTTCAGCGGTCGGCCTTCGACGCGCCCCGCGATCAGCCCCCGCAGCAGATCGACCGAGACGCCGCTGAGAGCCCAACCCGAAAAGACCTGTTAGATCTCAACAGGTTGTGATTCCCTCCGTTTGCGAGACTGGATGGAGCCGCCGATGGCCTGGACTGAGACCGCTCGCCGGGATCATGCCCGGCGAGGCCGCC
>JBLIKI010000060.1:0-14507 GCA_047636235.1 Paracoccaceae bacterium
TGCGGGCGCGTGGCAAGGCGGCAAGGAGCGGAACGCATGGTAAAATATTCGGCGTTCGCGATCGCCCGGAAGGCGATCGGATGGCATGAGGGATGGGAGCGCGCATGGCGCTCTCCGCAGCCCAAAACCCGCTATAAGGTGGTGATCGTGGGCGCGGGGGGGCATGGCCTCGCCACCGCCTATTACCTCGCCAAGAACCACGGCATCACCGATGTCGCGGTGATCGAAAAGGGCTGGCTGGGCGGTGGCAACACCGGGCGCAACACCACGATCATCCGGTCGAACTATCTGCAAGACAGCTCGGCGGCGATCTATGAGCTGGCGCGCGGTCTTTATGAGGACCTGAGCCAGAAGCTCAACTTCAACATCATGTTCTCGCCCCGCGGCGTGCTGATGCTGGGCCAGACCGAGCATGAGATGCGCGCCTGGAAGCGCACCTGGCACGCCAATCGCTGCAACGGGATCGAGAGCGAATTGGTGACGCCGGAGCGGATCAAGCAGATCGTGCCGATCATCAACCTCGACGGTCCGCGCTATCCGGTGCTCGGCGGTCTGTGGCAGCCGCGCGGCGGCACCGCGCGCCATGATGCGGTGGCGTGGGGCTACGCGCGGGCGGCCTCGGATCTGGGCGTCGACATCATCCAGCAATGCGAGGTGATCGGCATCGACCGCGCCGGCGCGAACGGCGCGGTGTCCGGCGTGCGCACCACCCGCGGCGCGATCGCCTGCGACAAGCTTTGCATCGTCGTCGCCGGCCATTCCGGCGTTTTGGCGGACATGGCGGGCTTCCGCCTGCCGGTGGAATCGGTCGCGTTGCAGGCCCTGGTGTCAGAGCCGGTCAAGCCGATGATCGACTGCGTGGTGATGGCCAACACCGTGCACGGGTATCTCAGCCAATCCGACAAGGGCGAATTGGTGATCGGCGGCGGCGCGGACGGGTTCAACAACTACACCCAGCGCGGCAGCTTCCAGCACATCGAGGAGACGGTCCGCGCGTTGATCGAGACCTTCCCAGCCGTGTCGCGCCTGCGCCAGCTGCGCCAATGGGGCGGGATCGTGGACATGACCGGCGACCGATCCCCGATCATCGGCAAGACGCCGGTGGAGGGCATCTTCATCAACTGCGGCTGGGGCACCGGCGGGTTCAAGGCGATCCCCGGATCAGGCTGGTGCACGGCTGCAACCATCGCGAAGGGCGAGCCGGACAGCGTCGCGGCGCCGTTCGGGCTTGAGCGGTTCAAAGAGGGGCGGATGATCGACGAATCGGTCGCCGCCGCGGTGGCGCATTGACCGCGCCCGCCGCCATCCCCGTGTCCCTGACGGCCCCTATGGGAGGTCTTTCCACATGCTTCTGCTGACCTGCCCCAATTGCGGCGTCCACGGCGAGGAGACCGAGTTCCACCCCGGCGGCGAGGCGCACATCAAGCGCGAAGGCCCCGGGTCCTCGGACGCCGATTTCGCCGCCTATCTGTTCGACCGCAAGAACCCCAAAGGGGTCCACTTCGAACGCTGGCGCCATCAATACGGCTGTGGGAAATGGTTCCACGTCGCGCGCTGCACCGCGACGCTGGAGGTGTTCGGCAGCTATGCCGCCGACGTCTCCGGCCCCACCGACGCGATTCTGGCCGCGATCCGCGCCAAACGTCCCGACGCGATTGCGGGCGCGACTCCCGAGGGGGACAAAGCATGAGCCACCGCATCGCGTCTGGCGGGCGTCTGATCGACCGCGCCGAGGCCACCCCGTTCCATGTCGATGGCGCGCCGCTGACCGGCCATCCCGGCGACACGCTCGCCTCGGCGCTGCTGGCGTCGGGCCGGGTGCTGATGGGCCGCTCGTTCAAATATCACCGTCCCCGCGGGCCTGTCGGCGCCGGGTGGGAGGAGCCGAACGCCCTTTACGGCATCGGCGCCCGCGATCGGTATGAGCCGAACCAGCGCGCCACCGTGACCGAGCTGACCCCCGGCATGACCGCCCAAAGCCAGAACCGCTGGCCGAGCCTTGAGTTCGACGTGGGCCGGATCAACGACAAGGTCGCGCGGCTGCTGCCTGCGGGGTTCTACTATAAGACCTTTCTCGCGCCCCGCGCCGCGTGGAAACATGTGTTCGAGCCGGTGATCCGCGCCGCCGCGGGCCTTGGCAAGCCGCCGACCGAGGCGGACCCGGATCGGTATGAGCACTTCTACGCCTTCGCCGACGTGCTGGTGGTGGGCGGCGGCATCGCGGGCCTGACCGCCGCGCGCGCCGCTGGCGAAGCCGGCGCAAAGGTGCTGCTGGTGGAACAAGCCTGGTGGTGGGGCGGCCGCGCGCTGGTCGACGCGCCGCAGATCGACGGGATGCCTGCCGCCGATTGGATCGACGCGCAGGTCGCCGCGCTGGCCGCCATGCCCAACGTGACCATGCGGCTGCGCTGCCAGGGGGCCGGCGTGCACGATCACGGCATGGCGATGCTGTCGGAGCGTAGCGCCGATGAGCACGGCGCCACCCCGATCCGCCACCGTTTGTGGCGGGTGCGCGCGGGGCGGATCATCACCGCCACCGGCGCGGTGGAGCGGCCGCTTTCCTTTGCGAGCAACGATTTGCCGGGGGTGATGCTGGCAGGCTCGGTCCGCGAATATCTGGCGCTGTGGGGCGTTGCGATCGGCGCGAAGGTGCTGGTGGTGGCCAACAACGACGACGGCTATCGCACCGCGATCATGCTGCACGACGCGGGCGTGAAGGTGGCCGCGGTGATCGACCCGCGCGACGCCGCCGATGGCGCGCTGCCCGGCGATGCGCGGTCCCGCGGCATCGTGGTGCAGACCGGGCGCGCGATTCGCAAGGCGCTGGGCGACCAGCGCGTCACGGGGGCGGAGATTTGCGCCGCTCAGGGCGACGGCGCCGGGGCGGAGGTGATCGCCTGCGACGCCATCGCGATGTCGGGCGGCTGGTCGCCGATCGTGCATCTGTGGTCGCACTGCGGCGGCAAGCTGATCTGGGACGAGGCGCACGCGATGTTCCGCCCCGATCCGGCGCGCCCGCCGCTCGGCCATGACGGCGCCGGGTTCGTGGCGACGGCGGGCACGGCGTCGGGCGCGCTGCGCAGCGACGCCGCGCTGGCCGACGCCCATGCCGCGGGCGTGGCTTGCGCCGCGGACCTCGGCTTTGGCGGCGCGACCGGGGCGGCCCCGACGGCGGAGGACGCGGCCGAGGCCGCCATGCTGCCGGTCTGGATCATGCCGCTGCTGGCGGGCCCTGCGCTGCGCGCCAAGGCTTTCCTCGATTTCCAGAACGACGTGAAAGTGTCGGACGTGCAGCTGGCCGCGCGCGAAGGCTACGAATCGGTCGAGCACGCCAAGCGCTACACCACCCTCGGCATGGCCACCGATCAGGGCAAATTATCCAACATCAACGGGCTGGCGGTGCTGGCGGGCGCGCTGGGCGCCCCGATCCCGCAAGTTGGGACCACGACGTTCCGCCCGCCATGGACGCCGATTTCCCTGGCGGTCATCGCGGGGGATGCGCGCGGCGCGCTCTTCAAGCCGCTGCGCCGCACGGCGATGGACGGCTGGCACGAAGCCCGCGGCGCGGTGTTCGAGCCGGTGGCCGACTGGCGCCGCCCCTATGCCTATCGCCAGCCGCGCGAAACCGTGCATGAGGCGGTCGCGCGCGAAATCCTGAGCGCGCGGGCCGGGGTCGGGATGCTCGACGCCTCGACGCTGGGCAAGATCGTGGTGGCGGGGCCGGATGCGGGGAAATTCCTCGACCTGATGTACACCAACATGATGAGCACGCTGAAGCCGGGCCGCTGCCGCTATGGCCTGATGTGCACCGAGAACGGGTTCCTGTTCGACGACGGCGTGGTGGTGCGCGTTTCCGAGGACCGGTTTCTCTGCCACACCACCACCGGCGGCGCCGACCGCGTCCATGCGTGGATGGAGGAATGGCTTCAAACCGAGTGGTGGGACCTCAAGGTCTATACCGCCAACGTGACCGAGCAGTCGTCGCAGATCGCGGTGATCGGGCCGAAAGCGCGTGAGGTGCTGCAATCGCTCGGCGGCATGGACCTCGGCGCCGAGGCGCTGCCGTTCATGGCGTTCGTGGACGGAGAGCTGGGCGGCATCCCGGTCCGCGTCCACCGCATCAGCTTTTCGGGCGAGCTGAGCTTTGAATTGGCCGTCCCCGCAAGCCGGGGGCTGGAGATGTGGACCGCCATCGCCAAGGCCGGGGAGCCGCACGGCATCGCGCCTTACGGCACCGAGGCGATGCACATCATGCGGGCCGAGAAGGGCTTCATCATGATCGGGGATGAGACCGACGGCACGGTGACGCCGCAGGATCTTGATCTGCATTGGGCGGTGTCGAAGAAAAAGACCGACTTCATCGGCAAGCGCGCCCAAGAACGCTCCGATCTGGTCCGCCCCGACCGGCGGCGGCTGGTCGGCCTGCTGACGCTGGACCCCGATCAGGTGCTGCCCGACGGCGCCCCGGCGGTGGACGGCATGGCGGGGGATGGTCGGACCCGGATGATCGGGCACGTCACCTCGACCTATATGTCGCCCACTCTGGGCCGGTCGATCGCCATGGCGCTGGTGCAGCGGGGCATGGACCGCGAGGGCGAGGTGCTGACGTTCTCGACCGGCGCTGAGACCACGATGCAGGCGAGGGTCGTCTCGCCGGTGTTCTTCGATCCCGAGGGGGCGAAACAGAATGGTTGATGCTGTGAAGATCGCCCCGACGGTGACCTGGCTGGCGCCCTGCGCGATGATCGCGCTGCGCGCCGATCCGGAGGCGGATGGCGCCGCCATCGCCGCCGCCACCGGGGTGGCGATGCCCGGGCAGCGCCGCATCACCGTGGACGGGAACCGCGCGCTGGCGTGGATGTCGCCCGATGAGCTGCTGGTGATGGCGCCCAAGGCGGAGGCCGCGGCGATGCTGGCGGCCTTGGACGACGCGCTGGCCGGGCGCCACCATCTGGCGGTCGATCTGTCCGACGCCCGCGCGCGGTTCCGAATCGACGGACCGGGCGCGCGCGAGGTGATCGCCAAGGGCGCGCCGGTGGATATGGCGCGCCCGGCGTTCCGGCCCGTCGAGGCTGGGGCGGGCGATTTCCGCCGCTCGCGACTCGGCCAGATCGCGGCGGCGTTCTGGATGCCCGGCGACGACGTGGTGGAGCTGGTGTGCTTCCGCTCGGTCGCAGGCTACGCCGAGACGTGGCTGCGTCAGGCGTCGCGGGCGGGGAGCCTGCCGGGCGTCCTCTGACGCTTGGCGCACGGATACGGAAAGGCGCGGCCTGCGGGGCGCGCCTTTTTTGTTGCGCTGCGGGGTGATTTGGGGCGGGACGACCGGCGTCGGGGAGGGCCGGGGGCCCTCCCGCTCCTTCGTCCGAGGCGTGCCGGGGGCGCGCCTGCGCGCTATATCAAGGGGTTGTCCCTTTAGCGTAGGCACTGGGGCGGTCGGTTTGTTTATCAAGCGGTAGAGATATGCGTTTCATGCAAGGCAGGTTTTGTTTTTTGTGCGGTGCACAAACCCGAGCCCGTCCCTATCTTAAAATCATGGAGAGCGGCGCGGTGAAGCGTCGCCCGAGCATAAGGGTCGAAGGCAAGCCGCCTTCGGAACATGAGCATGACGCAGAACATTGATCACGTGACGATCGCCGACATCGAAGAGCAGGCGCGCCGTCTCCAGTCCGAGACTCTTGCGAAGATGCTCCGTGCCGCAGCGAACCGCGTTCGCACCGCCTTTGGTGCGACGATCAACACCGAGACCGGCCGGACCGCCTGACCCGGCGAGCGTTGCGATACTCCTCCCGTCGCATCGCCCTGCTGCACAGGCTTCTGGCTGAGAGACCTCGGGCGTGGGTCCTCCCCCCGTCGCGCCGAGGCCGAGTGCCCCCGTTCGGATCCTCCCTCCGAACGGGGGTTAACTGTTTTTGGGGCCTGGCGTTCGCGCCGGCCCGCAAGAGGGCGGCGGTGGCTTGAGCGTGGCTCGTCATCGCCCCTTCATCGCCCCGCATCATCCACAACGCAAAACGCCCGGCGGCGACCCCGATCAGGGGCCGCCGCCAGGCGCATTCGCGCGTCGTCTGCGCGCGGTCAGTCGTCCGAGACCGCCAGAAGCTGGGCGATCGTCTCGATCGGGCGACCGTCATGGCGCAACACGCCATCCACGGGCCGCCAGCGCCCGCCATTATCCGCCGGACGCCACCAATACGAAAACGGATCGTTGACGATCATCCCCGTCACCGTCTGCGCCAGCAGATGACCGCCGACCGGGCCGAGGCGGCCGTCCACGCCCCGCTCCTCCGCCTCGCGCAGCAGATAGAGCCACAGGGGCGTGTGCTCCATCATCGCGCCGTCCATCACCGAGGCGGCGGGGCCTGCGCGCAATTCCGCGTCGGTGAGGGGCGCGAGGCGCAGGCCAAGGGCGCGGTTGATCGCCCGCACCGTCTCCTGCCCCGAGGGCAGCGCGACGCCGCGGCCGTCCAGCATCAGCCCGGCGATCTCAGCCGGGGCTACGGTGCGCTCATGCGCGGTCAGCGAGGCCAGCGGCAGCGCGGCGGCCAGCGCCTCCAACGGCACCGCGGGAATGCCGCCGCCCATCCGCGTGACCATGCGGGTGAACATCGGCGTGAGCCCGCCCTGCACGGCTTTGATCGTGGCGGGCGGGCACAGGGCGGGCAGGATTTCGGCCATCGCCAGCCATTGCACCAGCTGTCGGACCTCGGCGCGGGCGGCGGCGAACCCCAGGGATGGATCGGCGGCCACGATGCCCGGATCGTCGCAGTCATCCACCGCGCGGTTGTGCAGGCGCATCAGCGAGGTTTGCAGCCGACGCAGCAGCGCGTGGCCGTGCAGGCGCGGGTCCGCATCGACACCGCCGGGGGCGTGCAGCTTGCGCGGCGTCGCCTGGTCGCGAAGCGCGGCCGAGGGGCTGTCATAGAGCACGCTCAGATCGATCGAGCCGCGATGCATGTTGCGCAACCGCGCCAGTCCGTCGGCGCGGGTCGGCGCGCCATCGGCGGACGGCAGGTCGGTCTGCGTCGCTGCGGTCAGCGCGATGTCATGGCTGAGCAGGCGCACAAAGGCCGCGACCTCGGGCGGCGGAGAAAAGTCGCCCGGTTGCGGCCCTGCGGCGGTGATCAGCGCCGCGGCGGCGCCTATTTGCGCCGTCGACGGCGCCGACGACGGTCGCTCAGCAGAGAGGTAGCCGAAAGACACTCCGTCCGCGCCAGTCGTGTCAGTCCTGTGTACAGGGCGAATGGCGAGAGGCGGTGCAGCACGTCCGCCGGAGTCTCGGTCGACATTGTCCAAACCATCGTTGTTGGTAATGGGTCCGGTATACATTATCGTCGCCCTCTCTCGTAGTTTCGCTGCCAGAATGTGAATTGATCCATCGCAGCGATTTTTTCGGCGCCCATTCTTGCAAGGCGCCGTAGACACGGATCCCTGTCTTGGGGTGAACATTGCCTAGCGCTTCGTAGCAGCGTTATGACACGGTGTCGCGCGGTTTTCGTTAATTCGCACATCATGAAGTGTTGCAGCCGGGGTTTCCAGCGAGTTCGGCGTCTCCACCGCCCGCAAGCGCTTGATTTCCATTCCGCAAAAACGACTTGCTCGGCCGGTTCGGTGCCGAACCGGCCGATTTTTGGCCATATCAGTCGATTTTACGGCGGGTCCGCGCCGATGGTGCGGCGTGGATCAGGCGCCGCGTTTCTTGCCCCGCGCCACTCCGCCGCGCTGCCCGGGGCGCCCGGCGGTTGATCTGCCGGAGCGGCTGACCGCGTCTTCCTGCGCGGCCTCGACCGCCTGTTGGCGGGCCATCGGATCGTCCGCGATGGCGAGCTCGGCCGCCTCCAGCCGCTTGACTTCGTCGCGAAGGCGCGCCGCCTCTTCGAATTCGAGGTTCTCGGCCGCCTTGATCATCTGCTTTCGCAGGCTTTCCAGATGCGTCGCCAAGTTGGCCCCCGGCTTGGGACCCCCTTTGACCACCGCGGTGACGCGCGACATGTCGGTATCACCCGACCAAGTGCCTTCTAGCACATCCTCAATGTTTTTGCGGATTGATTGCGGAGTGATCCCGTGAAGGGTGTTGTAGGCGATTTGTTTGTCGCGGCGGCGGTCTGTCTCGCCGATGGCGCGCTCCATCGATCCGGTGATGCGGTCGGCATACATGATCACCCGGCCGTCGACGTTGCGCGCGGCGCGCCCGACGGTCTGGATCAAGGATGTCTCGGAGCGCAGGAACCCTTCCTTGTCCGCATCCAGAATCGCCACCAACGAACATTCGGGGATGTCGAGCCCCTCGCGCAGCAGGTTGATGCCGATCAGCACGTCGAAGGTCCCGAGGCGCAGGTCGCGCAGGATCTCGATCCGCTCGATGGTGTCGATGTCCGAGTGCATATAGCGCACCCGCACGCCCTGCTCATGGAGGTATTCGGTCAGATCCTCAGCCATGCGTTTCGTGAGCACGGTGACCAAAATGCGGCCCCCGGCGGCGGCGACCTTGCGGACCTCGTCCAGCAGATCGTCGACTTGGGCGTCAACGGGTCGGATCTCGATCATCGGGTCCACAAGGCCGGTGGGGCGGATCACCTGCTCGGCGAAAACGCCGCCTGCGCGCTCCATCTCCCACGTCCCCGGGGTCGCGGACACGAACACGGACCGCGGGCGCATCGCGTCCCATTCCTCAAATTTCAGCGGTCGGTTGTCCATGCACGACGGCAGGCGAAAGCCATGCTCGGCCAGCGTCATCTTGCGGCGAAAGTCGCCTTTATACATCGCGCCCAGCTGGGGGATCGAAACATGCGATTCGTCCGCGAACACAATCGCGTCGTCGGGGATGTATTCGAACAGGGTGGGGGGCGGTTCACCTGGCGCGCGGCCGGTCAAATAGCGCGAATAGTTCTCAATGCCGTTGCAGACGCCGGTGGCCTCCAGCATCTCCAGATCGAAATTGGTGCGCTGTTCAAGCCGCTGGGCCTCCAGCAGCTTGCCCTCATCGTGCATTTGCTTGAGCCGGTGAGCGAGTTCGGCCTTGATGCCCTTGATCGCTGTGGCGATGGTCGGGCGCGGGGTCACATAGTGAGAATTGGCGTAGACCCGCACCCGGTCCAGCGTGCCGGTCTTGGCCCCGGTCAGCGGGTCGAATTCAGAGATCGATTCGAGCTGATCCCCGAAGAAGGAGAACCGCCATGCCCGGTCCTCCATATGCGCGGGCCAGATTTCGACCGAGTCGCCGCGGACCCGAAAGCTGCCGCGCGCAAAGCCGATCTCGTTGCGCTTATAGGCCTGCGCGGTCAACTCTCGCATCACGTCGCGCTGGTCGTAGTCCTTGCCAACCACCAGTTCCTGGATCATCGCGCCATAGGTTTCAACCCCGCCGATGCCGTAGATGCACGACACCGAGGCGACGATGATCACGTCGTCACGCTCTAGAAGCGACCGGGTGGCGGAGTGGCGCATCCGGTCGATCTGCTCGTTAATCTGGGATTCCTTCTCGATGAAGGTGTCGGTGCGGGCGACATAGGCTTCGGGTTGGTAGTAATCGTAGTAAGATACAAAATACTCCACCGCGTTATTTGGAAAGAATCTCTTAAATTCTCCATAGAGCTGCGCCGCCAAAGTCTTGTTTGGCGCAAGAATGATCGCTGGGCGCTGAGTTTCTTCGATGACCTTCGCCATCGTGAACGTCTTGCCGGTCCCGGTCGCGCCGAGCAGCACTTGGTCGCGTTCCTCGGCGTTGATGCCGGCCACAAGCTCGCGAATCGCGGTCGGCTGGTCGCCTGCGGCGGTGAACTCGGTCACCATTTCCAGCCGCACCCCGCCTTCGAGCTTGGCGCGGCGCGGCGGCGGCGGGTTCAGCACGGCGGGATTGATCATGTTAACACTCCGGAAACCTATTCAGCCGATGGTGAGGTTGTCGGCGGGTTAATCAAGGTTCGCACACCGAGAAAGGCCCGCGGACATTCACCGAAGGGAGTTTCAACCAACAGGTCGAATCGGCTGCGTGGCCCCATCCCCCACCTATAACGGATACGGGTACGCGACGGACGATCCGCTGACCGGACGCAAGCACCACCCACCCCACCCCTCGCTCCCAGCGTTCGGTCGGCGGGCTCTCTTCAACCAATGCCTCCAGCCCCCACAGCCGCGTCGGTCCTTACCCCGGGACCGGCGCGGTTCTCGTTTGAGGGGACGTGTCTCGCCCCCGGGTTCAGCCCGCGTCGTCGTCGGCGGCGTTACGCGCCGCTTTGCGGGCTGCACGGGCCGCGGCCTCATTCGCCGCAGCCGCGGCGTTGCGCGTCTCTCGCGCGGCCCGGCTGGCCGCCCGCTGCCCCTCGGGCCGCTCCATCCGGTCCCTCGCCTGCGCCTGCGCTGCTGATCGGCGCCCAGCGGGTCATCTCGTCTTTCAACTGCGCCTCCCTCGCTTCGGCGCAGGCGTCCGCTCCCCAGACCAGGAAGCCGATGAGACCTGCGAGGAAGCCGATCCCGGCAGCCCCATTGAGGAAAGAAATCGTCCCCGCCGCGAAGCAGGACGCCTTGAATCCCAAGTGGAAGATGCCGAGGTCGAGGACGCAGGCATCCGCGGGTTCGATCGGCGGCGCGAGCACTGCGACCAGAAAGTTGCACGGAACCTACAGGCAGGCGACCGTCGCCCCAGCGAGACCGATGCGGAAGAGCTTGCGGCAGACCCTGCAGCGGCGGGCGAACTCGGAGTCCGGGGGCAAAGGCGGGGCGCCCTGCGCGGGGCGCTCTTGCATGGGCGTGGTCATTGTCTCCCGTCCGCGCTCCCCTCCTCGCGCGCGATGCGACGCCGGCTGCGCTTGCACGCCCCCTCGGCCCGGTGCATACCCAAGTCCAGCCATTCCCAGAGGGGAGATTCAGCCCATGTTCGCACGCATCTATCGCCCGGCCAAGACCGCCATGCAGTCCGGCGTCGCCAAGACCCATCAATGGGTGCTGGAATACGCGCCCGAGGAAGGCAAGAGCATCGACCCGCTGATGGGCTGGACCGGCTCGGGCGACATGCGCGGCCAGGTGCGGCTGAGCTTTGAGTCGCGCGAGGCGGCCGAGGATTACGCCCGCCGGCACGGCATCCCCTATCAGGTGACCGCCCCGCAGGAGCGCAAGCCAGTGATCCGCGCCAAAGGCTATGGCTCCAACTTCGCGACCGAGCGCAAGGGCGCCTGGACCCACTGACGGCGCTGCGGGGGGGCTCCGCCCCCCGCTCGATCATTCCGGGATGTCGGCTTCGGCTTTTTCCAAGCAGATGACGATGCCCTTCCAGCTATCCAGCGTCTTGCCGTAGCCGAGCTGGAAAAAGCCCGGATGCAGGCCGGGGGCGCGGAAATAGGCGCGGGTCATGTTTTGGAACAGGGCATCCTGATCCTTGGACAGGTCCCTCGGCGCGCCGTCGGCGATTTCGGAGCTGTCGAAAAACGCGCGCAGATCGCTGCGGCAGGTCAGACGCAGCGGATAAGTTGCCCCCTTATAGTCGGACATCGCGGGGTTGGCGGCGCTTTCGCTGGTGGCGTTTGACGCGCGCCGCCGTTCGGGTCGCGCTGCACGGCGCAGGCGGACAGCGCGGCGATGGCCACAACGCAGGCGGCGATCGGGGAAAGCTTTATGTAAAGGCGTTCCGAACGCTTGACCCTATCGCCGCTGATACCCGGTGACAACCTAGCCGGCAGGCGCGATGTTCGGCGTGCGCCGACGCCGTTTCAGCCGCGCGACGCGATCCAGCCGCCGCCCAGCACCCGTGGCCCCTCGGTCGCGTAGAACACGCAAGCCTGGCCGGGGGCGACGCCTTCTTCGGCGTCCAGCAAGTGCACCTCGGCCGACCGCGGCCCGGTCGGGATGATCCGCGCGGGCTGAGCCGGGCGGGTGGAGCGGACCTTGACCTCCGCCTCCCAGCCGCCCTCGGGCGCGTCCTCGAACGCGCCGCCGCCAAGCCAGTTGACCTCGCCCACCTTGATCGTCCGCGTCCCCAGCGCCTCGCGCGGGCCGACGATCACCTGGCGCGCGTCGGCGTCGAGCTTGAGGACATAGAGCGGCTCGGCGCTCGCGATCCCCAGCCCCTTGCGCTGCCCGATGGTGTAGTGGAGCACGCCATTATGCGCACCCAGCACCGTACCTGACTGATCCACGATATCGCCGGGGGCGGCGGCGCCCGGACGCAGCTTTTCGATCACATCCGTATAGCGGCCCTGCGGCACGAAGCAGATGTCCTGGCTGTCGGGCTTGTCGGCCACGGTCAGGCCATAGCGGCGCGCCAGATCGCGGGTCTCAGCCTTGGATGCCAGCCCGCCGAGCGGAAAGCGCAGCGCGGCCAGCTGATCGGGCGTGGTCGAGAACAGGAAATAGCTCTGATCGCGGTCGGGATCGGCGGCGCGGTGCAGCTCGGGCCCCGCGGGGCCGTCGGCGCGCCGGATATAGTGCCCGGTGGCCATCACCTGCGCCCCGAGGTCCTTGGCGGTGTCCAGAAGATCGCGGAATTTCACCCGTTCATTACATCGAATGCAAGGTATTGGGGTCGCGCCGGCCAGATAGGCGTCGGCGAATTCCTCGATCACCGCCTCGCGGAACCGGTTCTCATAGTCGAGGACATAGTGTGGAAAGCCCATTTTCTCCGCCACGCGGCGGGCGTCGCGGATGTCGGTCCCGGCGCAACACGCGCCCTTTTTGGCCAGCGCGGCGCCGTGATCATAGAGCTGAAGTGTAACGCCTACAACGTCATAGCCCTCTTCGGCCAGCATCGCGGCGACCACCGAGCTGTCGACGCCGCCCGACATGGCGACCACCACGCGGGTGTCTTTCGGGGCGCCGGGCAAGCCGAGGCTGTTGAGCGGTTGTGTCATGGCAGGCTCCTTCATTCTCGCGATATAGGGCGCCGCGGCCCGGTGCGGCAAGGCCGGGCGACGGGCCGGCGCATTCACTCTGCTTTAAACACCCCCGCTTACCGTCTGCCTCGGTGGTGAGTTTAACAGTGGATGAGGGGTCTTCCATGTTCAATGAGCAGGAGAACCGCCCTGACAGCGTTGTCGGGCCGGATGGAGATATGTTGACGAGGGATGATCTGCCCAGCCCGGAAACCCGTAGATGGGTGGCGCGCCGCAAGGCCGCCGTGGTCGCGGCGGTCAATGGCGGCATGCTGACCTCGGAGGAGGCGTGCGAGCGCTGGGACCTTTCCGAAGAGGAATTGGATTCCTGGTGCGCCGCGACGGCCCGCCATGGGGTCAATGCGCTGCGCACGACGGCGCTTCAGCGCTACAGAACAACTCGGAGTTGAAAATTAAGGGGATTGCCCGCTATGGTGGTAACGCGGTGTTTACCTTTCTGACCGAGTTTGGACACCTGACGTTCACCTTGTCCGGAGCCGTGCCATGCGAGTCTTGTTGATCGAGGATGATCCCGCGACCGCGCAGAGCATCGAGCTGATGCTGCGCAACGCCAACCTCAACGTCTATACGACGGATCTTGGGGAGGAAGGGATCGACCTCGCCAAACTCTACGACTACGACCTGATCCTGCTGGATTTGAATCTGCCGGACATCACTGGCTATGACGTGCTGAAAAAGCTGCGTCTGGCCAAGGTGGACACGCCGATTTTGATCTTGTCGGGTCTTGATGAAACTGAGAACAAGATCAAGGGCTTCGGCTTCGGCGCCGATGACTATCTGACCAAACCCTTCAACCGGGAGGAGTTGGTGGCGCGCATCCATGCCATCGTCCGCCGGTCCAAGGGCCATGCTCAGTCGGTGATCGAAACCGGCAAGGTGAAGGTTAATCTGGACGCCAAGACCGTGGAGGTGGAGCGCAAGCCGGTTCACCTGACGGGCAAGGAGTATCAGATGCTGGAGCTGCTGAGCCTGCGCAAGGGTACCACGCTGACCAAGGAGATGTTCCTTAACCATCTCTACGGCGGCATGGACGAACCTGAGCTCAAGATCATCGACGTGTTCATTTGCAAGCTTCGCAAAAAGCTGTCCACCGCGACGGGCGGCGAGAATTATATCGAGACAGTCTGGGGGCGTGGCTATGTGCTTCGCGACCCTACCCCTGAGGTGGAGCCGGTGAAGATCCGCGCCTGACATGCTCGCGCGCGGTCCGGACGCAAGCTGCGTCCGATTCAGCGCGCGGGGGTGTTCCACCTTGCGATCGCGTCCGACCGCCCGCAAGAACTGCGGCGGCGGCAGCGGCGACGACGTTCGATGGCGGTGAATGACAGCGTGCGACCCCGTGGCGGTCTTGTATCGCCCACAATGCGCGTGGCGAAGCAGGGTCTGTCGGCGGGATCGGAACCGACCACGCGTCTGTGACGAAGCTTGGCTGTCGGCCCGATGCGGCCGCCCGACTGGATGCGTGACCGCGGCGTGAAATGGCGCGTGCGAAAATCCGGCGGCCCCCATTGCGGACCGCGACGAGGCGTCCTCGATCCCGTCCGCGCACGCATTGATCCGCGGATTAACCATGAGTTCATCATCCTGCGGCATCAACGGTCATAGAATTTCGTCGCCAGAGGACCGGAC
>JBLIKI010000061.1:0-14349 GCA_047636235.1 Paracoccaceae bacterium
AAGGGCGTGTTGCCGGAGCGGGAGAGGTGAGAGTGGATACCTTAGAAGTCTTGAAGCAACGAATTGTCGCGTATGCGCTTATAAACACGGCTGACGAGGACTACGTTACCGCCAGATGGGCATTTTTAAACAACATAAGTCAGAATTTTTTCTGGCATTCGGCAGTTTCAATTGAGAAATATTTAAAGTCTGGACTCCTGCTGAACCACAGGAGTGCCAAGTCCGAAGGGCATGATATTTGCACCCTATTTGATAGGGTTTTAGAGATTTCTGGAGATTTGATAGGTGATGGCTTTGATATTGTGGATAACATAGGGAAATTGGAATGAGTTTCTGAGAGCAAGCGGGATCTTGTTAGAAAAATACAGAAATACGGAGACCCAAATACAAGATACGATTTTTATATCTATCGGGTAGATTCATGTGATCTCTATAAAAGTGATCAGGTTGTATTCCAAATTAGGCGAATTTGTTGCGATCTTGAGGCGCCGTCAAGGCCTCTCACAGGCCCAAGCTGGCCAACAATGCGAGAAATGTTCCTCTCGAATCCAAATGTCCCAATAGACTTTAACGGGCGGAGGCTTCGGCAAATTTTCGAAAGCGAGCGATTCCCGGGTGCAGCTAACGCAGCGCTTTGGAGTAACTACGCATTCAAAAATGTTGAGTTCCCCGCCAATGGCCGCGAGGGAGATTGGAGGATCGCTGCGGGAAACAGTATTGTTGACATGGTGTTCGATGGAGGTTGGGACTTCGAGGTTAAAAAAATGCTTTGGAATGGATGCTTTGCAATATTAAGTTGCCAAAGAGTGATGTTGAAGAAATAAGAGCTTTCATTAAGAGGGGCCGCTAGTCTTTTTCCCACCCAACCCCAAATCCGCCCGACCGGCAGGTCGCCCCGCCGGCAGGCGTCTTGTCATTAACCGCCCCGTTTCACATCCCCTGCGGGCCGCGGCGCATGGCGGCGACGCCGGTGCGGGCGACCTCCATCAACCCGAGGGGGGCCATCAGCTCCACGAAGGCGTCGATCTTGGACGGGGCGCCGGTCAGCTCGAACACGAAGCTCACCAGCGTGGTGTCGACCACTTTGGCGCGGAACACTTCGGCCAGCCGCAGGGCCTCGACGCGGGCCTCGCCCTGGCCGGTGACCTTGACCAGCGCCAATTCGCGCTCGACCGACGGGCCGTCGATCGACAGGTCGTGCACGTCATAGACCGGGACCATGCGCGCCAGCTGCGCCTTGATCTGCACGATCACCGCGGGGGTGCCGGTGGTGACGATGGTGATGCGCGAGCGGCGCGAGACATGGTCGGTCTCGGCCACCGTCAGGCTCTCAATGTTATAGCCGCGGCCGGAGAAGAGACCGATCACGCGCGCCAGCACGCCGGCCTCGTTTTCGACCAGCACCGCGAGGGTGCGGCGTTCTTCGCCGTCCGCCAGCGAGGGGCGAAGGATGTAGGCGCTGTGGGCGCTGGCGCCTTGGGGGATCTTAAGGGCGTTCATGGCATCAATCCGGGTGGAGAATGGGGGAGGGCGGCCCCTGCGATCTGGCAGGGGCGGCTGAGGCGCGTCGCGGCGGTCAGACCAGCACTGCGCCGCCAAGCTCGATGGCGCCGTCGGTGGTCGCATCCCCCAGCAGCATCTCATTGTGCGCCTTGCCCGACGGGATCATCGGGAAGCAGTTCTCATGCTTTTCCACGCAGCAATCGAGGATGACCGGGCCGTCATAGTCCAGCATCTCTTGGATCGCGGCGTCGAGATCGGCGGGATCGGTGACGCGGATGCCCTTGCAGCCGAACGCCTCGGCCAGCTTCACGAAATCGGGCAGCGAATCCGACCAGGACTGCGAATACCGCTCACCATGCAGCAGTTCCTGCCACTGGCGGACCATGCCGAGCCGTTCGTTGTTCAGGATGAACTGCTTGACCGGGGCGCGGAACTGCATCGCCGTGCCCATCTCTTGCATGTTCATCAGCCACGATGCGTCGCCGGCCACGTTGATCACCACCGCCTCGGGGTGCGCGATCTGCACGCCGATCGACGCCGGCAGGCCATAGCCCATGGTGCCTAGCCCGCCCGAGGTCATCCAGCGCTTCGGCTCCTCAAACCCGAGGAACTGGGCGGCCCACATCTGATGCTGGCCGACCTCGGTGGTGATGTAGCGGTCCATGCCCTTGGTCAGAACCTCCAGCCGCTCCAGCGCGTGCTGGGGCTTGATGACGGTGGCGGAGTTCTTGTAGCTCAGGCTGTTCACCGCCCGCCATTCGCCGATCTGCGCCCACCATGCGGCGAGCGCGTCGGACTGCGTGACCGACCCGCGGGCGCGCCACATTTCCAGCGCTTGGCCCAGAACGGTGGCGATGTCGCCGACGACGGCGACGTCGACATGGACGTTCTTGTTGATCGAGGACGGATCGATATCGATATGCGCCTTGCGCGCGTCGGGGGCGAAGGCGTCGAGCCGCCCGGTGATCCGGTCGTCGAACCGCGCGCCGATGCAGAACATGGCGTCAGAGCCATGCATGGTCATGTTCGCCTCATAGCGCCCGTGCATGCCGAGCATGCCCAGCCACGCGTCCCCGGACGCCGGATAGGCGCCAAGGCCCATCAGCGTCGACGTCACCGGGAACCCGGTTTCAGCCGCCAGTTCGCGCAGCAGGCGCGTCGCGCTGTCGCCCGAATTGATCACGCCGCCGCCGGTATAGAGGATCGGGCGCTCAGCCGTCTCGATCATCTCGACCATGGCCAGCACTTTTTCCTCATCCCCGACGGTGCGGGGATTGTAGGGCAGGCGGCGCATCTGCTCAGGCGTCTTATATTCGCCGGTGGCGAACTGGACGTCTTTGGGGATGTCGACCAGCACCGGGCCGGGGCGGCCCGTGGTGGCGACATAGAACGCCTGATGCAGGGTGTCGGCCAGCGCATCCGTCTCCTTCACCAGCCAGTTGTGCTTGGTGCAGGGGCGGGTGATGCCGACGGTGTCGGCCTCTTGGAACGCATCATTGCCGATCAAGAAGGTCGGAACCTGACCCGACAGACACACGATCGGGATCGAATCCATCAGCGCGTCGGTCAGCCCGGTGACCACGTTGGTCGCGCCGGGGCCGGAGGTGACCAGGATCACGCCCGGCTTGCCGGTCGATCTGGCATAGCCTTCGGCGGCGTGGGCGGCGCCCTGTTCGTGGCGCACCAAGATGTGGCGGATCTTGTTTTGCTTAAAGATCTCATCATAAATCGGAAGCACCGCGCCGCCCGGATAGCCGAATACAGTGTCAACACCCTGATCAATCAGGGCTTGAACGACAATCTGGGCGCCGGTCATCTCGCGGGACATCGATTTTCTCCGTGACGTCTTTGGGTATGGGTCGGGGGCGGTTCGACATAAAAAAACCCCCGGCGAGGGGGGCGTGCGCGCTTGTCAACGGATGGCTTTCCATCCGCCGTCAGGCGCGCGTTCCGATAAGTACGATGCAGGTCATGTGCCGGACCGATCCGTTCCTTGGGTTTGGGAGTGTAGGGATAAGCGCCGCGCGCGGCCCGGTCAACCGCTTTTCACCCTGCCTCGCGGCGATTGGCGAAATAAAACTGCGGCGCACGCGCGCGGCGCGCAATGAAATTCAGGAAGTTCGGCCTAGCTGCGCCAGCGGCTCAAAGCTGTCGCGGGCGCAGGCGCGGGTCATCAGCTCCACCGGCTCATCGAAATCGCGCAGCACATGCGGCCCGATCGAGGCCCAATGCTCCGGATCCGCCGCGGCCACTTCGCCGGTCACCAGCACGCCGCGGCCGATGTCGCGGCTCAGCTCATCGAGCCGCGCCACCATGTTCACCGCCCGCCCGATCCCGGAAAAGGTTAACCGCGCGGGCACGCCGATATTGCCGAACATCAACTCGCCCACGGTCATCGCCACGGAAAAACGGATGTCGCCGGGCATGTCGCGGGCGACCCGGTCCGCCATCGCATCTTCGCGCAGCACCAGGGATTTCTCCATCGCGCGAGTGGCGGCGCGGATCGCGTCGGGGCCGCCCGTATCGCCCTTGATGGGAAAGATCGCCAACACCGCGTCGCCGATGAATTCGACAATCTCGCCCCCCTCCTCGATCACCGGCTGGGCGGTGCAGTCGTAATAGCAGCGCAGCAGGCGCAGATAGTCCTGCGGGGTCATTTGATTCGACAACCGGGTCGATCCGCGCAGATCCGAATACCAGACCACGGCGCGGATCATCTCTCCGCTGCCGCGCTGGACGGTGCCGGACAGCACCTGCTGGCTGGCGGTCTTGCCCAAATAGACGTCCGACAGATTGCGCATCACCCGGCTTTGGATCGAGGCATGGCACGCCACCGCGAACACCCGCTGGATCCGCGTCAGCGCCGCCAGATCGTCCGAGGAGAACCCGCCGGGGCGCTTGGTGGACCAGCTGGCCATCACCCCCGCCGTGCCGCCGCGGTATTCCGACACGTTGGCGATCGCCAGCTTGGCGGAGGTCATCAGATAATCGGTGTAGCCGCCTGCCTCCAAGTCGTCCAACACCGGGAAATCGAGCAGCTTTTCCGGCCCGGTCAGGCGGCGGCGCAGGTGGCGCAGATCGTTGACCAGCACATGGTGAAAGGGGCTCGCCTCGAACGCGCCGGTGGATTGGGCGTCGTGGCGATATTGGAACAGCTTGGTTTGGCCGCCCAAGGTCCAATAGATCTGCTCGGACTGGAACAGCGGGTGCAGCGTCGGCCAGCTGAGCGCGGATCGCTGCACCGGCACCCCGATGCCGTTGAGCCGAGTGCACAAGGCGCCGAACAGCTCGACAATTTCGGGGTCGCTGACCGCTTCTTCAAGCAACCAGATTTCTATTTCGGCGATGAGGGTGTCATGAAGCATTCCCTCAAGATAGCCGAGCCGCGGCCCGACGCAATGACCGGGCCGCCGCAGGGGTGACTATTCGTGTGCGGGCCGGGTCAGGCGCCACCTTCGAACCGGGCCTCCAGCGCCTCGCGTTCCTCATCGGTGATCTTGCGGAACAGCACCTCGGGGACGGTGAAGACATGCCCGGCGTTGAGCGCGCTCATCGCCTCGGCCACGTCGTTGGGCCAGTCTTGGGCCGCGGCCTCGGGGTCGAGGCCGAGCGCGGACAGCATCGTGTCCGACGCATCCGGCACGAAGGGGCGCGACAGGATCGCGTAAAGCCGCATGAGGTTGAGCGCGAAGCGCACCGTCGCCGCCGCCGCATCCGGGTCGGTTTTCACCACGGTCCACGGCGCCGCGTGTTGCAGGTATTCGTTGCCCGCCACCCAGATCGCGCGCAATTCGGCGGCTGCGCGGCGGATCTCGATCGCGTCCCAGTGGCCCTCCAACGCGCGAACCCGGGTCGCGATCTCAGCGGTCACTTCGGCCTCGGCAGGACCGTAAGAGCCGCCCGAGGGGACCTCCTCGCCGAATTTCGCACGGCAGAATTTGGTGATGCGCGACACGAAGTTGCCGAGCACGTCCGCCAGATCCTTGTTCACGCCCTGCTGGAACGCGGTCCAGGTGAAATCGCTGTCGTTCGTCTCCGGCGCGTTCGCCAGCAGCCACCAGCGCCAATAGTCGGACGGCATGATCTCTAGCGCTTGGTCCATGAACACGCCGCGGCCTTGGGAGGTTGAGAATTTGCCCCCGTCATAGGTCAGCCAGTTGAAGCCCTTGACGTAGTCGACCAGATGCCACGATTCCTTGCCGTCGGCGTTGGCGCCCATCATCGTGACCGGGAACGACAGAGTGTGGAACGGGATGTTGTCCTTGGCCATGAACTCAACATACCGCACATCGCCGGCGCCCATGTCGTCGCGCCACCAGCGCTGCCACGCCGCATCGTCCTGCCCGGTTGCGTCGGCCCATTCGGCGGTCGCGGCGATATAGGCGATCGGGGCGTCGAACCAGACGTAGAAGACTTTGCCCTCCATCCCCGGCCAGTCGGCGTCGCCTTTCTTGACCGGGATGCCCCAGTCGAGGTCGCGGGTGATGCCGCGGTCCTGCAATCCATCCCCATCATTCAGCCATTTGCGCGCAATAGAGGTCGCCAGCACCGGCCAGTCGGTCTTGGTCCCGATCCACTCGCCCAACCGGTCGCGCATCTGCGATTGGCAGAGGTAGAGGTGCTTAGTTTCACGCACCTCAAGGTCGGTGGAGCCGGAGATCGCCGAACGCGGGCTGAGCAGATCGGTGGGGTCGAGCTGCTTGGTGCAACTCTCGCACTGGTCGCCGCGCGCCTTGTCGTAGCCGCAGGCGGGGCAGGTGCCTTCGATATACCGATCGGGCAGGAACCGCCCGTCGGCCTGAGAATAGACCTGCTTTTCCGACACTTCGCGGATCAGCCCGGCATCCGCCAGACGGCCCGCCAGATGCTGGGTGATGGTGTGGTTGCGCTGTGAGGATGACCGCCCGAAGTGATCGAAGCTGAGCCGGAAGCCATTGGCGATTCCGGCCTGCACGTCGTGCATTTGCGCGCAAAAATCGCCCACGTCCTGCCCGGCCTTGGCGGCGGCCAATTCGGCCGGGGTGCCATGTTCATCGGTGGCGCAGATCAGCAGCACCTCATTGCCACGCTGGCGCATGGCGCGGGCATAGGCGTCGGAGGGCAGCTGCGAGCCGATCAGGTTCCCCAGATGCTTCACCCCGTTGATATAGGGCAGGGCGGAGGTGATGAGGATGCGAGCCATGGCGCGGCGTTTCCCGAAATTGTGAAAGGCGTAGGATTCGCCCCGTCTTAGCGGATAGGCGTCGTCAGCGCGAGAGGGGCTCAGCCAGCGCGACAGGGGCGCGCGAGGCGCGCGGGCGCCTCAGCCCTCGCGAAAGGGCCTCAGCCCTCACGAAAAGGGCCGCGGCCAGAGCGAGCGGGGCGCGCGAGGCGCCTCAGCCCTCGCGCACCGGCATGGTCAGCGGGTCGCCGACGATCCGTTCGTCGACTTGGCCTACCACGTCCTGATCCTTGCCGTCATAGTGGATGCCGCCCAGCACGCGGCGGATCACCGCCAGCCGCGCGCGACGCTTGTCGTCGGCGCGGATCACCGTCCACGGCGCTGCAGATCGATGGGTGCGCTCGAACATCTCCAGAATCGCGTCGGTGTAGGGATCCCATTTGCCCAGCGAGGCGACGTCGATCTCCGACACCTTCCAGTGCTTGAGCGGGTCGGATTCGCGCGCAAGGAACCGGCGCAGCTGCTCGGCGCGGCTGACCGTGAGCCAGATCTTGAAGAGCAGGACGCCGTCCTGCACCAGCATTTCCTCAAAGTTGGGGGCCTGAAGGAAAAACCGCTCGCGCTCGGCGGATGACGAAAAGCCGAACACCCGCTCCACCACCGCACGGTTGTACCAAGAGCGGTCGAAGAACACCATTTCGCCGGCGGTCGGCAGCTTTTCGACATAGCGCTGGAAATACCATTGCCCGGCCTCGGCGTCCGACGGCTTGCCCAGCGCCACCACCCGCGCGCTGCGAGGGTTGAGGTTTTTGCGAAGGCGCTCGATGGCCCCGCCCTTGCCGGCGGCGTCGCGCCCCTCGACCACCACCACCACTCGGGCGCCGGTCAGACGCACCCAGACCTGCAGCTTGGCCAGCTCGATCTGAAGCTTGTCGTAGGCGTCTTTGTAGTCGTGTTTCTTCATGCGTTCGAAATAGGGGTAGTTGGACGACAGGATGTCGTCCTTGTCCGCTTTCTCGATCGATTTGCGCAGGTCCTTTGGCACCTCGTCCTCAAGGAACTTCGAGATCGCGCCGCCGAACGGTTTGCGCAAGACGATCATGGGCCAAGCTCCTGCCATGGGGCGCGCGGGGGGCGCGCCGTTCCCCCTCATCCTGACCGCCGCGCGCGGCGCTGTCGACCGGTCAGGCTGCGGGGGCGGTTCCGATCGCCTCAATGTCGAAGGGGGTCGACTGATAGATCTCGTTGATCCAGTTGCCGAACATCAGATGCGCGTGGGACCGCCAGCGGTTTTCCGGCATCAGGGCCGGGTCGTCGCCGGGATAGTAATGCTCTGGCACATGGATCGGCTCGCCCCTGGTCACGTCGCGGTCGTATTCCTCTTTTAACGAAGTGGTGTCGTATTCGATGTGGTTGAGCATGTAGACCGCGCGGCGGCCCTTATCCTCGATCATGCATGGGCCGGTCGCGTCCGAGGAGGCCAGCAGCCGCACCGCGGGCGGCAAGTCGCTCCCCTCGATCCCGGTCCAGCGCGACACGGGGGTGATGAAATCATCCGAGAACCCGCGCAGGAACGGCGAATCTGCGTGCAGGATCTTTTGGCGGTAGCAGCCGAACGCTTTGCGCGCCAACGGGTATTTCGGCACGCCGTGGAAGTGGTGCAACATCGCCTGCGCGCCCCAGCAGATCGCCAGCGTCGATTGGACGTTGGTCTGAGTCCAGGCGAACACCTCCTCCAGCTCCTGCCAATAGGTGACCTCTTCGAACTCCAGCAATTCGATCGGGGCGCCGGTGATGATCAGCCCGTCGAACTTGCGCGACTTGGCTTGCTCAAATGTGGTGTAGAAAGCTTCCAGATGCTCGGCGGCGACGTTGCGCGCCTGATGCGCGGTCATGCGGATCAGCGTCAGGTCGATCTGCAGCGGCGTCGCGCCGATCAGCCGGGCGAATTGCGTCTCGGTGCGTTCCTTGTTCGGCATCAGGTTCAGAAGGCCGATTTGCAGCGGTCGGATGTCTTGGCGCGCCGCCGTGTCCGTGGACATGACCATCACGCCCTCGCGGTCGAGAACGTCGATGGCGGGCAGTCCGGTGGGGATGCGGATCGGCATGATGGATAGGCTCCTGCGGCGGGGGTCGGTTCGGTCGGCGGACGGGCGGGGGCGTCAGGCCCGCATTCGCTCGCGCCGATCAAGGGCGAGCGCCACAAGGTCCTCGAACTCCGCCACCGTGGTCACGGCGGCGATCTCCTCGGTCTCGACGGTCACGCCCCAGCGGTCGGCGATGGCCTGATAGCGCGGGCGCCGGTGCGCCAGCAATTGCGCGAACCCCCAGCGGATGAAATCGTCCGGATCGACATGCGCCTCGTCTACGTCGCGCGCGTCCAGATAGCGCGCCCAGGCATCCCGCAGGAAATCCTCGCGGTAATACATCGGCTTGGGGGCGCGGTCGAAGCGGGCCTTCAACGCGTCCTCATCCGCCTCGGTCCCGCGGATATAGACCGGCAGCACCGAGCGTGACAGCGCCGCCAGCACCCGGTCCAGCGCGTCCGACGGGTCCACCACCTCGCAGATCGACCCCGAGGTGTCGCAGATGAAGTTGGGATAATCATAGACCTCGCGCGCGCGGTCGATGAACGCGCGGGCGTCCAGAATCGCGGCGATCTCGGCCTCCCGATGCAGGCGCTGGCGGGCGAGGTAGTCGTCGAACGGGATGCCGCCCTTTTCGGGGTCGCCCGGCTTGCCCAGCCACGTGGCCAGCGGGGTCAGGTTGTGAAAGCTTAGCTTGCTGTCGATGCGGATGCTGTCGGTGCGCAGCAATTCGCGCAGCTTCGGCAGCTTCATCGCCTCGCGCTTGAACTCGTCGGTGATCCGCTCCCCCAGATACCGCGTGCCGATCCGGTAATCGACCGAGTAGTGGAACCAATCGGCCTGATCGCGCAGCAGCGTCGACACCCTTGTCTTGCCGACCCCGGACATGCCGATCAGCGCGACCGATTTGGCGGGCGCCTCGCGCCAGCGACGAGCGTCGTCATAAAGCATGGGGCGGCTCCGAGGTTATTCGCGCGCGGCGCGTGTGGGACGCCCAACGCCTAGCGCCGGTGCGATGCGAAGGGAAGGGGTGGCGGCCTTGCTGAGACACTTGTGAATTTGTCGATGCGCGGTCACTCTGGCCGCAGGCGGCACGCCGACAGACGCCGCACCCCAAAGGAGACGCCCATGTCCGCCAGACACGCCGCCGCCGCTTTCGCGCTGGTCGCCGCCCTCGTCGCCCCCGCGGTCGCCTTCGCCGCTGAGACGGTGCGAATCGCGTTCCATGTCGATGAGAACGACGCCGCAACCATGAACATGACCCTGAACAACGCCGCCAACGTGATCGCCTATTATCAGGCGCAGGGTACCCCGACCGAGATTGAGGTCGTCACCTACGGCCCCGGCCTGAATATGCTGATCGAGGGCGAAAGCCCGGTGGCCGACCGCATCGCGGCGATGTCGCTTGAGCATGAGAGCCTCAGCTTTTCCGCCTGCGCCAACACCATGGCGGGGATGGAGAAGAAGACCGGCGCCCCGGTGGTGCTGATCTCAGAGGCCAAGATCACTCCGTCGGGCGTGGTGCGTCTGGTGGAGCTTCAGGGCCAAGGCTACGCCTACATCAAGCCGTGATCGGTGCGGGCCGCCCCGTTCCGGCGGGGCGGTCAGCCGCCGGTGCTGGTTTCGGCGCGCCAGTCGATGAGCGCGCGGAGGACATCCTGCTCGGTTCCGCGGGCGACGGTCATCTCAAACCCCGCAAGCACATGCAAAACATAGAGGCCGGTCTTGCCGGTAGGGGACATGATACGAATCTCTGACGTGACATGACTGGCGCCCAGCCCGTATTTTACTGACTTCGCGTCCGCTCCGATGGCCTCGTTGTCCGTCACGGCGACGTCTTGTGCGTCCTGATAGTCCAATCCGAGTGTTTTTCGCCGCCGCGTCTTGTCTTCGACTTCTTTCGCGAACTTTGATCTTGCGGTCAATGCGCGTTGCAGCGTGTCTTAAGCCGGAGGGATATGGAGTTTCTTGGTTTCGCATACCGTGCAGTCGTAGTAAATTCTGTATCCGGTGGCCCGGACAAAGGAGAAATCAATCTGATCCAAGTTCACTGTGATTGTATTTATGATTTCGGAGTCGGTGCGGGGATTTCCGCGTCACGTATGGTCAAACCGCAAGGCTCCACCTCGACGGTCGTCTCGTCGTAATCCCCCTGAACCACCGAGCTCAGATACTTGCTCAGCGCCTCGGCATCGGCGCCCCGCGCGGTCTGCGTCAGCGCCATCAGCGCGCCGCAGCCCATCAAAACCAGCTTCGAAGTCATGCAATGTCCTTTGGCAAAAGCGGCCCCGCCGGGCCGGGCATCAGATTATCCTGACGCATGATCCGCCGCGCGCCCTAAAGCCAGTCCTGCAATATCGCGATCAGCGGCAGGTCCGCGGGCGGCATCGGATAGTCGCGCAAGCGCAGCGGGCGGACCCAAGCCAGCGCCTGCCCCTCGCGCCCCTGCGGCACGCCCGCCCATTTGCGGCAGACGTAAAGCGGCATCAGCAGGTGGAAATCCTCATAGCCGTGGGACGCGAATGCCAACGGTGCGAGGCAGCTTTTCCACGTCTCGATCCCCAGTTCCTCATGCAATTCGCGCACAAGGCAGCGCTCGGGCGTCTCCCCGGCCTCCAGCTTGCCGCCGGGGAATTCCCACAGGCCCGCCATCGACTTGCCCGCAGGGCGCTGCGCGAGCAGCACCCGCCCGTCCGGGTCGATCAGCGCGCAGGCCGCGACCAGAACGATGCGCTTGGGGGCATCCTCGGCGGGGGGCGCCGCGGTCGGCGCCCCTCCTTTGCCATCATTGCTCATCAGGACCGATAATCGGCGTTGATGGTGATGTAGCCGTGGGTCAGGTCGCAGGTCCACACCACCGCGCGGCCCATGCCGATGCCGAGATCGACGGCGATATCGACCTCGGGGTTCTTCATGTAGGCGGCGCCGTCGGCCTCGCGATAGCTGGGCGAGACCCAGCCATGCTCGGCCACCTGGATGTCGCCAAAGCGGATCGAGAGGCGGTCGCGGTCCGCCGCCTCGCCCGATTTGCCCACGGCGGCGACGATGCGGCCCCAGTTCGGGTCCGACCCCGCCAGCGCGGTTTTCACGAGCGGAGAGTTGCCGATCGCCAGACCCACCCGGCGCGCCGCGTGGTCGGTCGCGGCGCCGGTCACTTCGATGCGCGCGACCTTGGTGGCGCCTTCGCCGTCACGCACCACCTGCTGCGCGAGGTCCAGCAGCACCTCGCCGATCGCGGCCTTCAGCGCGCCATAGCGCCCATCGGTTTCATCGCTGATCTGGTGCATCGTCGCGCGGCCCGTGGCGGCCAGCAGGATCGTGTCGGACGTCGAAGTGTCGCCGTCGACGGTGATGGAGTTGAAAGACGTGTCCACCCCGTCCGCCAGCATCGCCTGAAGCGCCGGGCGCGACACCGCCGCGTCGGTGAACACAAAGCCCAGCATCGTCGCCATGTCCGGCGCGATCATGCCCGAGCCTTTGGCGAAGCCCGCCACGGTCACGGTCACGCCGTCCAGATCGACGGTCCGCACCGAGCCTTTGGGGAAGGTGTCGGTGGTCATGATCGCGCGGGCGGCGTCCTCGGCGCGGGCCTCGGACAGCCCGTTCACCAGATCGGTCAGCTTGTCATAGATGCGGTCGGTGGGCAGCGGCTCGCCGATCACGCCGGTGGAGGCCATCCAGACGTTGTCCGCCGGAATCCCCAGCGCCTGCCCGGCGGAGAATGCGACGAATTCCACCGCTTGGCGTCCGTTGACGCCGGTGAAGGCGTTGGCGTTGCCCGAATTCACCAAGATCGCCTGCGGGCCGGTCGGCTCGATCGCGGCGCGGCGCTCCTCGCACCACAGCACCGGGGCGGCGCGGGTCGTGGATTTGGTGAACGACCCTGCGACGGTGGTTCCGGCACAGAGCTCCACCAACATCACGTCCTTGCGATTCGCATAGCGAACCCCGGCCTCGACGGCCGAATAGCGCACGCCGTCGATCACCGGCATCGCGGGGAATGACGCGGGGGCCAGCGGCGACACCGCCGGCTTGGTCTTGCCGGGCTTGGCGGCGACGGCGGTCGGGCGCGCGGCGAAGGCGGCGGTCAGCAGGTCGATCTTTTCATCGAGCGCGACAAGCTGCGCCTGCATCGACGCGAAGGCGGCGTTCTTGGCCTTGGATTTGTCTTTTTTCTTCGAAGATTTGTCCTTCTTCGAAGATTTGTCGGAGTCGGTGGCGGACATCGCAGGTCTCCCGCGCGGGCGGAGAAGGGAGCCGCGGCGGGCGCGTGCGCCGCGGTCATCGGGTGGGGCGGGCGGGGCCGTGGCCGCCGCCTGAAACTGGTCGCCCCCCGCCGCGACGGGCGAAGGGCGCAAGGTCGATCATGCAGGGACGGGCGTGCGCTGAACAGCCGCCACGCCCGCCCTGCGGCGACGGGGTCAGGCGCCGTCAGTTCGCTTTCAGCAGCGACTCGTCGCGGATCGCGTCCGGGGCCGGCTGGCCCTCGGGGCGCTGCACGTCGGCGGCGGCGCGGACGGCGGTGATCTCGGCCTCGGCGGCTTCGTTCGACAGCTGCTCGCTAATCTGGGCGACGCTTTCGTCATAGCTCGGCGCGGGGCGCTGGCGCTTGCCGGTGACGTGGATCAGGTGCCAGCCGAACTGAGTCTGGATCGGGCCGACAAAGGCGCCTTCCTCCGCCGCGAAGGCGGCGGTGGCGAATTCGGGGACCATCTGCGCCTGCTCGAACCAGCCCAGATCGCCGCCCTGCGCCTTGGTGCCGTCGGTGCCGTGCTCTGCCGCCAGATCGGCGAAGGACGCGCCGGCGTCGAGCTTGGCGCGAATCTCGTCGGCCAGCGCCTTGTCGACCACGAGGATGTGGCTGGCGCGGACCTCTTCGACCGGCACATAGGCGGCGGTCATGGCGTCATAGGCGGCGCGCAGGGCCTCGGGGGTCGCCGCGGCTTCGATCACCTGCCGGATGCGCGATTCCGCAAGGCGTGAGCGTGCGTCAATTTTGGCGCGCAGGCGCGCGAACAGCGTCTGGTCAAGGCCTTCTTCGCCAGCTTTGGCGGCCAGCGCGGTTTCGACCGCGATGCGCGACAGCAGCGCCTCCATGATCTGCGGGGTCGGGCGTGACTGATACTGCTCAGGCAGATCGCCGCGCATGATGATCAATTCGCCCAAGGTCACGTCCTGGCCGTTGACCACGGCAACCACGGTGTCGGCGGTGGCGGGCACGGGCGCGGGCACGGGGGCCTCGGCGGCTGGCGCAGGGCTGGCGGCGGTTTGGGCGGACGCGCCCTGCGGGGCGGCGATCAGCATCATCGCGGCCGCCAGCGAGAGCGACAGGGCGGGCGCGCCGAAGCGGCGCGAGGAAAGCTGGAACGGCATGAAGTGGCTCCTGTAGGGGGCTGGTCGCGCATCCGGCGCCGGCGCCGGTCGGGGCGGGCCCGCGGCTGCGTGCCTCGGGCGCGTTGACAGGTCCGGACCCGGCGCATACATCTGCCACCGGTCCCGAAGACCGGCGATGCGCGCCGGATCGCTCCCTCACTTAGAGGCTTGCGGCCGGACGGGCAAGAAGCCTTGCCCGATCGTCGCAGGCGCGGTCGTGCGGAT
>JBLIKI010000062.1:0-14247 GCA_047636235.1 Paracoccaceae bacterium
GCCCCCGCTGACGCCCCCGCTGACGCCCCCGCGCGCGGAGGGGCCGGGCCCGAACCCGCGCCGCCGCCTATGGCGTCGCGGTCTCGCCTGGGCGTTGGCGCTGGCGCTCGGCGCCGGGTTGGTGGCGTGCATGGGCAAGCCCGACGTGATCCCGGACGGAGATCCGGGGGCGGCGGCGCGCGCCCTCGGGCTGACGCTGCGCCCGCTGGAGGTGGAGCTGACGGCCGCCCCCGGGGTGCGGCTGCTGAGCGCCTCTGCCCTGAGCAGCGAGTCGCCCGCGTTCGGCGGGCTGTCGGCGATCGAGGTGTCGCAGGATGGGGTGCGGATCATCGCGATCTCGGACGCCGGGTCGTGGCTGACCGCGCGGCTGACGCGGGACGGAACGCGGATTTCGGGCGTGATCCCCGATGGCTGGGGGGCGCTGCGCGGGCCGGACGGCGCCGCGCTGATCGACGATGCGCGCGACGCCGAGGGGTTGGCGCTGCGCCCCGACGGCGCCCTGTCGGTCAGCTTTGAGCGAGAGAACCGAGTGTCGCGCTATGACGCCCCGGGCGTGTCCGAGCAGGTGCGCCGCCGGTTCGGCGAGGACGCGGGCATGGGCCTCAATAGCGGGCTGGAGGCGCTGGCCCTGCGCCCCGACGGCGCGCTGCTGGCGGTGCGCGAGGCGGGGATGGAGGACCAGAGCGCCCAGCTTGCGCTGATCCTGCCGCCCGAAGGCGCGCCGCGCGAGATCGTGCTGCGCAAGCCCGAGGGGTTGCGGATCGTCGGCGCCGACATCGACGCGGACGGCGCGCTTTGGGTGGTGCGTCGCGGGTTCTCCTGGCTCGGCGGGTTCTATTTCGATCTGGCGACCATGGCGCCCGAGGGGGGCGGCTATGGCCCGCCACGGCTGCTGGCGCGGGTGCAAGGCGCCGGGGCCGACAACGCCGAGGGGCTGGCGGTTTGGCGCGACGACGCCGGGGCGACCCGGCTGCTGGTGGTCTCGGACGATAATTTCATGCCGTTCCAGAAAACGGTTCTATATGAGTTCGAGGTGCGCTGAGCGGCGGGCCACAATCTCGGCCCTGCCTCGCCCGACCCCTCCCCCGCCTGAAAGATGCGAGATGACCCCGACCGACCCCTACGCCGATCTCACCCAGCTTGGGTCCGCGACCCCGATCCCCGCCAGCCCCGCCGACGCGATGCTGGAGCGGGTGCCCAACCCGCAGGCGGATCTCGCCTATTGCGTGCGGTTCACTGCGCCCGAATTCACGTCGCTGTGCCCGATGACCGGCCAGCCGGATTTCGCGCATCTGATGATCGACTATGTGCCCGGCGACTGGCTGGTGGAGAGCAAGTCGCTGAAGCTGTTCCTGACCTCATACCGCAACCATGGTGCGTTCCATGAGATGTGCACGGTGGAGATCGCCCGGCGGCTGACAGACCTGCTGACGCCGCGCTGGCTGCGGATCGGCGGGTATTGGTATCCGCGCGGGGGGATCCCGATCGATGTGTTCTATCAGACCGGCCCGGCGCCCGAGGGCGTCTGGATCCCGGCCCAAGACGTGCCGAGCTATCGCGGCCGCGGCTAGTCGGACGGCGCCCCCCAACGCCGGCGGGGGGCGCCGTCCGCGCGGGGCGTAGAGCCCCGCCCGTCCGGCCGCGGCAGGTGCCGCGCGGGCGCGCGCCCTTGGATCAGGCGGCGTATCTGGCGGCCTATCAGCCCTTGCGGCGGCGGCGCAGCAGGCTGAGCGCCCCCAGCGCGCCCGCCAGCAACGGCGCCGCGGCGGGAACCGGCACCGACGCCACCTGATTGCTCACTACGTCGATCAGCGTGTCCGCTGTGACGATGTTGTCGATGTTCGGCCAGAACCCGTCATATACCCCGTGCGCCGACCAGCGCGCCGCGATCTGGATCACCGAGACCCGGGCGACGTTCAGCTCCAACGTCTCCCAAACGCCGTTTTCGGCCATCAGATGGGTCGCGCTGTAGATCTGCGACAGGCCCTCGTCGTACAGGGTCAACACGATGTCCATGCCGCCGCGCGACGCCTGCATGGCGCCCGCCCCAGATGCGGCGTAGGCGGCGGAAAGCGACAGGCTGGTCAGCATCGCCGGCCCCGACTTGAACTGAAGCGAGTTGCCGCTGTCGAAATAGTTGAGATGCACGAACCCGCCATCGGACCCCGCGAACCCGCCTTGGGCGGCATAGCCGCTGCGGTGCTGGGTGCCGAAATCCCCGCCGATCACGTCGAGATTGAAGGTGTCGGTCAGCTCGGCGGCGGTGTCGAAGGTGTAGGTGGAGGTGGAGGCGAGCGCGGGGGCGGCGGCGGTCAGGGCGGCGGTCATTGCGGCGAGGGCGGCGGCGAAAGCGAAGGCGGGCGCGATGCGCATGATCTGGGCTCCTGACATGTCCGGGGGCGGTCGTCGGGGCCGAGGTCATGGCCCGGGCCGATCCGCAGAGGCGATGCCGTGCAGGGGGTCGCCGTTGACATGACCCTACGCCCGGCCACCCCTTGGATCATTCAGCTTTAGCCTTAATTTTCAATACATTATGCTTAACACGCGCCGGCGATCCGCTTGCGCCGCCTTTCCACCCCTTGGGGCGGCCGGTTCCCTGCGGCGCTTGCACCGCGCGCCCGGGTCGGCATGATCCGCCCGAACCCATGCAATCAAAGGACCCTGCCATGATTCTTTACGGACGCGATCTGTCGCCCTTCACCCGCCGCGTCGCCATCTGGTGCGCGTTGCAAGAGCGTGAGGTGGAGCGCCGCCCCCTGATGGTGCAGGGCGAGGACTTTGAGACTCTAAAGACAGTGAACCCGGTCGGTCGCGTGCCGATCCTGCAGCTTGAGGACGGCGCCAACCTGATCGAGACTTGGGCGATCTGCGACTGGCTGGAAGATATCGCCCCCGAAGGCGCGCGCCTGATCCCCGCCACCGGCGTCGCCCGGCGCGACGTGCTGCAAGAGGTGGCGTTCGCCAACTCGGTCGTCGAAAAGGGCGTCGCGCTGGTCTATGACAAGAACCGCCGCCCGGAGCATCTGCACTGGGCCGACTGGCAGTCGCGCCTTGCCGGACAGATCGAGGGCGGTCTGCGCGCGCTGGAGGCCCACTGCCCCGAGGACGGCTGGCTGGCGGGACGGAACCGCCCGATGGCCGGAGACGTGGCGTTCGTGATCGCCCATGACTTCATCGCCGTCACCAACCCGCAGCTGTTGGAGATCGGCGTGCCCAAGCTGGTCGCGCTGGCGGCGCGGGCCAATGCGACGCCCGCTTTCGGCGCCTCCAAACCCTGATCCGCGGGCGGTCGGGGCGGTCGCTCCCCCCGACCGAGCGGCTTTGATCTTTCGGATGATGGACGCAGGGCCGCGGCGGGCCTATGGTGCGGCGCACCAAGTCCCGCGTCGACCTCGCCCGCCCTTCGCGCGCCCCGCCATGCGCCCCCGGACCGGCCCCCTGCGGCGCGCCACCGGAGACGCCTGATGCCGGACGACACATTCTCTCCCCTTCTGCTGCGCGCCGGGCGCGGCTGGGACGCGATCCGCGCTGGGTTCCGCTGGCCCGCCCCGCCGCGCTTCAACATCGCCGACATGATCTGCGGGCGCTGGGCGGCGCGCGATCCGGCGCGGCTGGCGTTGGTGCATCTGGCCCCCGACATGACCGTCACCCGCTGGACCCATGGCGCTTTGTGGGAGGCGTCGGGGCGCCTCGCCACCGCCTTGGCGCACCACGGCCTGCGCCGCGGCGACCGGCTGGCGCTGATCCTGCCGCAATCGCCCGAGGCGCTGCTGACCCATCTGGCGTGCTGGCGGATCGGGGCGGTGACGGTGCCGCTGTTCACCCTGTTCGGCGAGGACGGCCTGCGGTTTCGCATCGCCGACAGCGGTGCGATCATGGCGGTCACTGACGCCGCGGACCTGCCGAAGCTGGCCGCCATTCGCGATGATCTTCCCGATCTTCGGACCATCTTTTGCATCGACGGCGCCATGGACGGCGCGCTGGGGTTTCTTGAGGAATCCGCTCGCGCCTCCGCCCCCCCGCCGCCCGTGGACACAGCGCTGTCGGACCCGGCGTTCATCTCCTACACCTCCGGCACCACCGGGCCGCCCAAGGGCGCGCTGCACGGGCATTCGGTGCTGCTCGGCCATATGCCGGGCTTTGAGGCGCACCACGACTTCGCGCCCGATGACGGATCGCTGTTCTGGACCCCGGCGGACTGGGCGTGGATGGGGGGGCTGTGCAACCTGCTGACCCCGGCGCTGGCGTTCGGCTCGCCAGTGCTGTCGCACCGCATGGCGCGGTTCGACGCCGAGGGCGCGTGCCGGATCATGGCGACAATGGAGGTGCGCCGGGCGTTCATGCCGCCGACCGCGTTGAAATTGCTGCGCCGCGGGCCGGACCCGATGGCGATGGGGGTGCGGCTCGTCTCGGTCGCGTCGGCGGGGGAATCGCTGGGCGCGGGGCTGCTCGATTGGGGGCAGGGCGCTCTCGGCCTGACGATCAATGAATTCTACGGGCAGACCGAGGCCAATCTGGTGCTGACCAACGCCGCGACCGTGTTTGCGCCCAAACCCGGCAGCACCGGGCGCGCGGCGCCGGGCCACACGGTGGCGATTCTGGATAGCCAAGGGCGGATGCTGACCGGGGGCGAGGAAGGTGAGATCGCGATCCTCGCCCCCGACCCGACCATGTTCCTGCGCTATTGGAACCTGCCGGACAAAACCGCCGCCAGCTTCGCGACCAACCCGGCCGAGCGCTGGCTGCGCACCGGGGATGAGGGGCGGATGGATGAGGACGGCCATGTGTTCTTCAGCGCCCGCGCCGACGATGTGATCACCACCTCGGGCTATCGCGTCGGCCCGTCGGAGGTGGAGGATTGCCTGACCGGCCACCCCGCCGTCGCCATGGCGGGGGTGATCGGCGTGCCGGACGACGTGCGCACCGAAGTGATCCGCGCCTATGTCGTGCTGGCCCCGGGCGCCGCCGAAGCGGGGCTGGAGGCTGAGCTGATCTCCCGCGTGCGCGCGCGGCTAGCGCCGCATCTCGCGCCTAGGGACATCGAGGTGGTGGACGCCCTGCCGCTGACCGCCACCGGCAAGATCATGCGGCGGGAACTCAAACGCCTCGCCGCTGAGGGGGCCGCAGCCACGGCCTGACGGCCCCCCCCTGCGATCACAGCCCCAGCAGCGCCTTGGCGCGCGCCAGCATCGCGGCCCGCGCCATCAGCCCGTTCAGCCCGCCATTGATCCGCTGGGTCACCGCCGCCAGATCATCGCGATCGGCCAGCGGCGACAGCCCGTTGGCGTCCCAGAACCAGCCTGCGGTCTCCACCGCCAGGCTTGCGTCATCGGCGACCAGCGCGGGGTCGGCCAGCAGCTCGGCCGCGCAGCCCATCGCCGCGCCAAAGCTGGCATAGTTCGCCCGCCCGGTCAGTTGGATCAGCCCGCGGCCCTTGAACCGCTTGCCGTCGCCGGGGCGGGTGTTGCCCAGATCGCGCCGCCCCTCATAGGCGGCGCCCGACGCGAGCTCCTCAAGCCACCGCAATTGCCCGCTTTCGTGGCCGATCTGAGTCAGGAAATGCGCCAGCCGCAGGTCCGACGCGATGCCTCGCCGCGCCATCATCGCCAAAAGCGGTTGGCCAAGCCGTGCCAGCCGCCCCGCCGGGGCCGAGGGCCACAAGAGCCGCAGCAATTGCATCGACGGCCCCTGCGGCATGGCGACGGCGCGCAGGGCGGCGATCAGCGCGCCGCCGGGGTCGGCGGCGCCGTCGGTTCCGCCGGTCAGGGCGCGCTGGGCGTCCGCCAGCGCCGCGGCGGTGGCGGGGCCGAACGCGCCGTCGGCAGCCAGCGGCGGGGCCGGGGGCAGGGCGCCGCCCGCCCGAGCGGCCTCGATCAACCGCTGGACCATCGCGACGTCGGCGCGGCGGTTGGCGCGGCCGGGGCCGACCGCCGCGCCGATCAACGGGACCGCGCCGTCGCGGCGAGGGACCGGAACCGGGGCGGCCACGGGGGCTGGCATAGGGGCGGCGATGACGGGGGCTTGGTGGCGGGTCAGCACCGCCATGGCCTGCCGGACCGTGGCGGCGAAGCGCGCAGCCAGACCGCGCAGCGATGTGGCGGGGACGTCAATGGGCATAGGCGCCGTGAACATGGCGACCTCCTCGGCAAATGGGACGAATTTCGGGGGATTCGACGCAAACCTTACAGGCGCTCGGTTTAGATATCGTTGCGCCGCCCGCCTTCGCTCGCTCCCCGCCCCGCCTCCTCCCTCGCGCCGCCATGTCAGGCAATCGTCACATCAGGTGAACTTATCGGCGGCGGCGTGCGTAACTACCCAAATGTGTCGCAGAAAACCCTTGCCGCCCGGAGCCTTGATTTGCCTGATCCCGCCTACCCAGCCGCCACCCTTGTCTGGCTCCGCCGCGACCTAAGGCTTGACGATCACCCCGCGCTGGCGGCGGCGATCGCGCGCGGGGGCGCGGTGATCCCGGTTTTCGTCCTTGATCCTGAGACCGAGGCCCTCGGCGCCGCCCACCGCTGGCGGCTGGCCGCGTCCTTGGCCGATCTGGCCGGGCGGCTGGCGGCCATGGGATCGCGCCTGATCCTGCGGCGCGGCCCGGCGCTGCCCGTCTTGCGCTCGCTGATCGCGGACACCGGGGCGGACGCGGCGGTCTGGTCGCGGCTTTATGATGGCGCTGCGCGCGCGCGCGACGGCGCCGTCAAGGCCGCCCTGCGCGCCGACGGGATCGAAGCGCGCTCCTATAACGGCGCGTTGATTCATGAGCCGTGGGAGGTGACCACCCAGGCGGGGGGCTTCTTCAAGGTTTATTCCCCGTTCGCCCGTGCCGCCCGCGCCCGTCCGGCGCCCGCGCCCATCGACGCGCCTCAGGCGATCCCCGCGCCCGCCGCCTGGCCCGCCTCGGACCGGCTGGCCGATTGGGCCTTGGGCGCGGACATGAACCGCGGCGGGGCGGTGCTGGCGCACGCGACCCCGGTCGGAGAGGCCGCGGCGGACGAGCGCCTGTCGGCGTTCCTCGATCATCACGCGGCGCGCTATCGCGATGACCGCGACCGGCTGGACCTGACGGCATGCTCGGGCCTGTCGGCGCATCTGGCGATGGGCGAGATATCGCCGCGCCGGGTCTGGCACGCCGCCGCCGCGCGCGTGGAGATGCTCGACGACGCCCGCGGGCCGGAGCATTTCCTGTCTGAGCTGCTATGGCGCGAATTCGCCTATCACCTGCTGTTCAACACCCCCCGGATCGAACACGCCAATTGGCGCGAGGACTGGGACGCCTTTCCCTGGCGCGCCGACGGCCCCGAGGCTGAGCGTTGGCGCCGCGGCCTGACCGGCGTGGACATCATCGACGCCGCGATGCGAGAGATGTATGCCACCGGTCTGATGCACAACCGGGCGCGGATGCTGGTGGCGTCTTATCTGACCAAGCATCTGATGACCCATTGGCAGGTCGGAGAGGCTTGGTTCCGCGACACGTTGATCGATTGGGACCCGGCGGCGAATGCGATGGGCTGGCAATGGGCGGCGGGATCGGGCCCCGATGCGTCGCCGTTCTTTCGCGTGTTCAACCCCGAAACGCAGGCGGCGAAATTCGATGCCGCCCACGTCTATCGGCGTCACTGGCTGGCGGGCGAGGGGGCGCGCGATTTCCTCGCCGCCGCCCCGCGGTCTTGGGCTATGACGGCGCGCGACCGGCGTCCCGACCCCGCGATCGACTTGGCAGCAGGACGGTCGCGCGCGCTTGCCAGCTATCAGGCGATGAAATCAGATGGGGCGACGGCTTGACCCGCTCCCGACAGAATATGCACGAAGCAGGAGACCGGAATTTGAAGATCGCAGTCATCGGGGCCGGCATTTCCGGCATTGGCGCGGCTCTTGCGCTGTCGGGCCGCCACGACGTGACCCTGATTGAAAAGGACACCCGCTTCGGCGGCCATGCCCACACCGTCGAGGCGCCGCGCCCCGGGCACGCCCCGGTGGCGGTGGACACCGGCTTCATCGTGTTCAATGAGCGGAACTATCCCAACCTGTGCGCGATGTTCGACCACTTGGGCGTTGAAACCCATTGGTCGGACATGAGCTTTGGGTTTTCCTTGCAAGGCGGGCGGTTCGAATACGCCTGCGATGATCTGGACCGGGTGTTCGCGCAGCGCTCCAACCTCGTGAACCCGCGCCATCTGGGGATGCTGCGGCACATCCTGCGGTTCAACAAGGTGGCGCCCGCGGACCGCGCGGCGGGGCGGCTGGCGGGTCTGTCCTTGGGCGCTTGGCTGACGGCGCGCGGCTTCTCGGCCGATTTCCGCGACCGGTTCATCTTGCCGATGGGGGGCGCGATTTGGTCGACCTCCACCACTGAAATGCTGGCCTTTCCGGCTGAGAACTTCATCGCCTTCTTCGCCAATCACGACCTGATGACCGGGCTCGACCCGTCGCAGCGCTGGCGCACCGTCACCGGCGGCAGCCGCGCCTATGTCCGCCGCGCGATCGAGGCGCTGGGCCCGCGCGCCCGCCTCGGGCTTGGCGTGGCCGAGGCGCGGCGAGAGCCGGGGCAGGTGGTCTTGCGCTTTGACGACGGGTCCGAGGACCGCTTCGACCACGCGATCTTCGCCACCCATGCCGATGTGACGCTGAAGATCGCCGGGGGGCTGGACAGCCAGGAACGCGCGCTGCTGTCGGCGTTCCCGTTCTCGGAAAACCGCGCGGTGCTGCATTCCGACACGTCCCTGATGCCCAAGCGCAAAAAGGCGTGGTCGAGCTGGAATTTCCTGTCGGACGGGTCGGCGGCGGATGCGACGCGCCCTGCGCAGGTCACTTATTGGATGAACCGGCTTCAGGGGCTGCCTGCCGATCTGCCGCTGTTCGTCAGCCTCAACCCCGCGCGGTCGCCGCGGGCCGATCTGGTGCATGGCGAATATAACTATGCCCACCCGCTGTTTTCCACCAAATCGTTCGCCGCCCAAGGCGCGATGGACGCGATCCAAGGCCGCGGCGGGTACTGGCACGCGGGCGCGTGGCTCGGCTATGGGTTCCATGAGGATGGCCTCCGCTCCGGCCTGCGGGTCGCTGACGCGCTCGGCGCCCGCCCGGCTTGGGCGCGCGATCTGGGCGCCGTCGCTCAGGCCGCGGCCGAGGCGGCGGAGTGAGCGCGCGCCCGCCCTCGCCTGCGCTCGACCCGCTGGCCGCGGGCGGGATGATCTATGACGGAGAGGTGATGCACCTGCGGCTTTCGCCCCGCCGTCATGGGTTCCGCTATCGGGTTTGGACCATGCTGCTCGACATCGACCGGATCGACGAGGTGGCGGCGGGCCTGCGGCTGATGCGCCGCAACCGCTTCGCCCCGGTGGCGTTTCATGACCGCGATCATGGCCCGCGCGACGGGTCGTCCCTGCGCGCGTGGGTTGAGGGGAAGCTGGCCGCCGCCGGGCGCCCGGCCCCGGCGCAAATCGCGCTATTGTCGATGCCGCGGCTGCTGGGCGCCGCGTTCAACCCGCTGTCGGTGTTCTATTGCCGAGATGCTGCGGGCCGGCTGGAAAGCGTGATCTATGAGGTGAAGAACACCTTCGGCGACCAGCACGCCTATGTGCTGGCCGCGGGGATGGCCGATGACGGCATGACCCGCCAGCGCCACGCGAAACAGTTCTTCGTCTCGCCGTTCATGGACATGGACCAAACCTATCGGTTCGATCTGTCGGACCCCGGCGCGCGCATCGCGCTGCGGATACGCCAGGGCGCGGGGGCCGAGACGCGCCTGATCGCGGCCCAATGCGGCGCCGCCCGCCCGCTGACCGACGCGACGCTGGCGCGGCTGCTGGCGGGGCGGCCGCTGCACGCCGCCAAGGTTGTCGCGGGCATCCATTGGGAGGCGCTGCGCCTGTGGCTCAAGGGGGTGCCGTTCCTCGGCCATCCCGGCGACGCCCATGTCTATGCGCCGGGCGCGCGCGCCGACCCGTGATCGGCCTCTCCTGATCTGGGTTGGGGCCGAAAGCCTCCGCCACCGTTAACTTCTCGATTGCGTCGGCTCGCCGGCGTGATGACTATGGAATGTGAAATAAGGAGCCATGAGGCCATGACTGACATTCTGTCCTCGACCCGTGGCCAGCAGGATCTGCCGCGTTGGTTTTCGTCGGTGTTCGACACCGCGTCCGGCCTGGTGCACGGCGCCATTGAATTCAGCCTGCCCGACGGGCGGGTGTTTCGCATCGGCGGAACCGGCCCCGGCCCGGACGCGCGGATCGCGGTGCGTGACACCAAGCTGTTCGCGCGGATGGTTCGCGACGGCGAAATGGGCTTTGCCGAGGCCTATATGGACGGCTGGTGGGACACGCCCGACCTTCAGGCGGTGCTCGACGTCGCGCTTCTTAACAACGACAACGTGGCCAAAAGCTTCACCGGCGCCGCCATGGCCCGGATGATAGAGCGCCTGCGCCACTGGATGAACCGCAACACCAAGACCCAGGCCCGGCGCAACATCGCGGCGCATTATGATCTCGGCAATCATTTCTACGGAAAATGGCTGGACGACACGATGACCTATTCCTCAGCGCTGTTTCACGGCCAGCAGGAAAGTCTGGAAACCGCGCAGACCAATAAATACGCCGCGATCCTCGACGCGGTGAACCCGCCCCATGGCGGCCATTTGCTGGAGATAGGTTGCGGCTGGGGCGGCTTCGCCGAATACGCCGCCAAGGAACGCGGGCTGAAGATCACCGGCCTGACCATCAGCCAGGAACAGCATGATTTCGCCCGCAAGCGGATTTTTGAGGCCGGGCTTGCCGACCGGGTTGACATCGTGATGCGTGACTACCGCGACGAAAAGGGGCTTTACGACGGCGTCGCCTCGATCGAGATGTTCGAGGCGGTCGGCGAGCAATATTGGCCGGTGTTCTTTGACGCGCTGCGATCGCGGCTGTCGCCGGGCGCGCGGGCGACGTTGCAGGTGATCACCGTGTCCGACCGGCTGTTCGACGACTATCGCCGCGGGGTGGATTTCGTGCAGAAGTATATTTTCCCGGGCGGGATGCTGCCATCCCCGACCGCGTTGCAGATGCAGGCGACGCGCGCCGGGCTCAATATCGATGGCTCAATTGAATTCGGCCTGTCATATTCGGACACGTTGCGCCGGTGGCGCGACCGCTTTCATGACCGATGGGAAGAGATCGAGCCGCTAGGCTTTGACGACCGCTTCCGCCGGATGTGGGATTTCTATCTCGCTTCCTGCGCCGCGTGCTTCATGTCTGGAACCACGGATGTCACTCAGATCACCCTGTCACGCCCGCGCTGAGGCCGCCTTGCGTCGGGCCGCCCCCTCCGGGGGCTCTGGCGCAGGCCTTGGCGTGGGCGCGCCCTTTCGATGAGCCTGCTTCGCCCCACGCAGGCCCGCTGGACCAGCAGCCGCCTGTGCGCCACCATCCTGTTCGCGTTGGCTGCGTGGGGGTCGATGTATACCGGCCTGTCGCTGCATCCGCTGCCCGATGGTGCGTCCGTTCGCACGGCGTTCGCGGCGGCGTTGGTGTCGGGGATGATCGCGGGCTGGCTGCACATGCAGCGCGCGCTGGGCGTGGGGGTGTGGCGCGCGGCGCTTGGCGGGGTGTCGACGGGGGTGTCGGGGCTGATCTATTTCCTGCTGCTGGCGGGGCTCTATGACATCGTGAAATCCTATCGGTACACCAAGTTCGACAGCGCGACCGACCTGCTCGACCATATCGTGCTGAAGATGCTCGATGTGCTGTCGATGGCGGTTGAAACGCAGACCTTTGCGACGATTCTTGTCGGGTCTTTGATGGCGGGGATCTATGCCGAATATGTCCGCCGGGTGTGGGATTGATTTTGCGCGGCGGTTGACGGCGCGCGCCCGCGGCGCAGGTTCCGAAGGGGCCGACCCGCGCCCTCCAGATGCCGGAGCCGCCCGATGATTCAGCGCCTTGCCGCCTATGCCGCCCCGGCGCTGCCGCTGGGGATGCTGTATTTCCCGGTCTATGTGTATCTGCCGCCCTTTTACGCCGCCCGCGGGGTCGATCTGGCGGTGTTGGGCGCGATCTTGCTGGGCGCACGGCTGCTTGATGCGGTAACCGACCCGGGCATGGGGGTGCTGTCGGACCGGCTGCACACTCGCTGGGGCCGACGTCGGCCATGGCTGGCGCTGGCCTGCATCCCGATCCTGATCTCCGCCTGGGCGCTGTTCGTTCCGCCCGAAGCGCCGAGCGCGCTTTACGCCGGCGGCTGGCTGGTCGCGCTGACGCTGGCCTGGACCATGGCGATGACCCCCTATTACGCATGGGGCGCCGAAATGGCGACCGGCTATGCCGAGCGCTCCCGCGTCACGTCGTGGCGCGAAAGCGCCGGGCTGGCGGGGGCGCTGTTGGCCGCCGTGCTTTATGCAGGGGCGGCGCCGGCGGAGGGGCTGTGGCGCATCGCGCTCGCGCTCACGCTGCTGCTGCCGCTCGCGACCATCTGGGCGGTGATGCGCGCGCCCGAACCGCGCGATTGGTCCACCCGCCGCCTGCCATTGCGAGAGGCGGCGGCCACCGCGCTCGCCAATCGCCCGTTCCTGCGGCTGCTGCTGGCCTATTTCCTTAACGGCGCCGCCAACGGCCTGCCCGCCGCGCTGTTCCTGTTCTTTGTCGAGCATCGCATCGGCGCGCCTGAGCTGGCGGGGCCGCTGCTCGCGCTTTATTTCTTCGCGGCGATCCTTGGCGCGCCGGTCTGGGTGGCGCTGGCGGCGCGGTTCCCCAAGCATCGGGTGTGGTGCGGCGCGATGATCTACGCCTGCGCGATCTTCGCTTGCGCGCTGGCGCTGGGGACCGGCGACACCACGGCCTTCGCGGTGATCGCCGGGCTGTCGGGCCTTGCGCTCGGCGCCGATCTGGCGCTGCCGCCGGCGATGCAGGCCGATGTGGTCGACGCCGACACCGCCGCGACCGGCGAGCAACGCACCGGCGCCTATTTCGCGGTCTGGTCGGTGGCGACCAAGGCGGCGCTGGCGCTGTCGGGGGGCGCGGCGCTGGCGATCCTCGGGGGGGTTGGGTTCGAGGCGGCCGCGGGCGCGGTCAACACCGAGGCCGCGCTATGGACGCTGACGCTGCTTTATGCCGGGGCGCCGGTGGTGCTAAAGCTGCTGGCGGTGACGCTGGTGTGGGGCTTTCCCATCGACGGCGCGCGGCAAGAGGCCCTGCGCGCCCGGATCGAGAGCGCCGACCCCTTGCTTTCCTCGCCTCAGATGGTATCGCCTGCGGCGAGCGAAATTACTTCGGAACGGGATGACCGCGATGCAAGGCCTGGATGATCTGCGGGGCAAGTACCTCGGCCAAATCGGCGGTGCGTCGGATGAGAGCGCGCTAGAGGCGATCCGCCTCTCCGCTTTGGGCAAAAAGGGCGAAGTCAGCCTGATGATGCGCGAATTGGGCAAAATGACGCCTGAGGCGCGGCAGACCGCCGGTCCCGCGCTGAACGCGCTCAAGGACGAGCTCGCCTCGGCGTTGGGCGCCGCCAAAACCGCGCTGGCGGACGCGGCGCTGACGGAGCGGCTGCACGCCGAATGGCTCGACGTCACGCTGGACCCGCGGCCTGCGCGCCAGGGCACGATCCACCCGGTCAGCCAAGTGATGGAGGAGGTCGCCGCGATCTTCGCCGACATGGGCTTCGCTTGGGCCGAAGGGCCGCAGGTCGAAAGCGACTGGTTCAACTTCGACGCGCTGAATATCCCGCCCGAGCATCCCGCGCGCCAAGAACACGACACCTTCTTCATGCACCGCGACCCGTCGGACCCGCGCCCGCCCCACGTGCTGCGCACCCATACCAGCCCGGTGCAGATCCGCTCGATGACCGCCAACGGCGCCCCGATCCGGGTGATCGCGCCGGGGCGGGTGTATCGCTGCGACTATGACCAGACCCACACCCCGATGTTCCACCAGATCGAGGGGCTGGCGATCGACACCGACATCTCGATGGCCAACCTGAAATGGACGCTGGAGGAATTTTTCTCCACCTTCTTCGGCAAATCGGTCCGCACCCGGTTCCGCGCCTCGCACTTCCCGTTCACCGAACCCTCGGCCGAGGTCGATGTGCAGTGTTCCTGGGTCAACGGCGAATTGCGGATCGGCGAGGGGGACGACTGGCTTGAGATCCTCGGCTCCGGCATGGTTCACCCCAAGGTGCTGGCGGCGGCGAATGTCGACCCCGGCGTCTATCAGGGGTTCGCGTTCGGCATCGGCATCGACCGGATCGCGATGCTGAAATACGGCATCCCCG
>JBLIKI010000063.1:0-14200 GCA_047636235.1 Paracoccaceae bacterium
AGACCGTGTCAGCGGGCCCACGTCCCCAGATCAACGACAGGGCCATCTCGCGCTTCACGGCGACGGACTCCGGCGGAGCCAGCGGGCTGATCCAAAGGGGCCCGGCGCAGCCAAGCCGTGGCCAGTATAATGAGCATGCGCATATAAATCGTCTCCGGCATCAGATTATGACGCCGAGCTTCAGGCCGACGTTTCTGCACGATAGCATGGCTCTCGCCGGATATTTCCCCGTTGTTTCGGTTGCGATGGCGCAGGTCGCGGTCGCGATTTCATGGTCCGCTGCGCAATTTCGCAAGCGGCGGAGGATCTCGCCCGCATCTCTCCCGTTCAGACATGCGAAAGGCGCGCCATTTGGCGCGCCTTTCCTGTTTCCAGCCGATGCAGCGCCGATCAGGCGCTCGCAGTTTCCAGCGTCGGATAGTCGGTGTAGCCCTCGGCGGCGCCGCCATAGAAGGTCTGGCTGTTCGGCTTGGTCAGCGGGGCGTTCCGCTTCAGGCGCTCCACCAAATCCGGGTTGCCGATGAACGGGCGGCCGAACGCAACGATGTCGGCGGCGCCGCTCGCCACCGCGTCAAGGGCCATGTCGCGGGTGTAGCCGTTGTTGACCATCCACGCGCCGGGGAAGCTTGCCTTCAGCGCCGCCAGATCCGTGCCCTCGGGCATCGCGCGCGGGCCGCCGGTGGACCCTTCGACAATGTGCAGATACGCCAGATCGTGCTTGGCGATCACCGCCACCGCGGCCTTGGCGGTCTCATGCGGATTGGCGTCCGAGATGTTGTTGGCCGGGGAATACGGGCTGATGCGGATGCCGGTACGGCCCGCGCCGATCGCGCCGACCACGGCGCCGACCACTTCGTCCAGCAGCCGCACGCGGTTCTCCACCGGGCCGCCATAGGCGTCGGTGCGGTGGTTGGCGCCGGTCTGCAGGAACTGGTCGATCAGATAGCCGTTGGCGGCGTGGATCTCGACGCCGTCAAAGCCCGCCTCGATGGCGTTCCGGGCGGCTTGGGCGTAGTCGGCGACGATGCCGGGGATCTCGGCGATATCCAGCGCGCGCGGCGTCGGCGTGTCGACAAAGCCCTTGCCGTCAAAGGTCTTGCCATTGGCGTTGATCGCCGAGGGGCCTACCGGGTCCGCCCCGCCGGGCTGCAGCACGTTGTGGCTGATCCGCCCGACATGCCACAGCTGGATCACGATTTTGCCGCCCTTGGCGTGAACCGCCTTGGTGGTCAGCTTCCAGCCCTCGATTTGGTCGGGGCTGTAGATGCCGGGGGTGAAGGCATAGCCCTTGCCCTGGGGCGAGATCTGCGACGCCTCGGTCACGATCAGGCCCGCGCCGGTGCGCTGGGCATAGTATTCGGCCTGAAGCGCATGGGGCGAGTCGGTCTCATGGTCGGCGCGGTTGCGCGTCAGGGGCGCCATCGCGATGCGGTTGGCAAGCTCGATATCGCCGACCTTGATCGGGGTGAACAGTTTTGCGTCGGTCATGGAGGGGGTTCCTTGGGAGGTTCAGGACCAAGCGGTCCGTAATTGGGCGTGCCGCAGGGTGCGGACGCGATTTGGGATCAGCCGGGTGCGGGCGGCCCGGCGAAACGGGTTTGGATCAGCGCCGAGGCGGCTGAGACGGCGTCCTGCGCCGCCGATCCCACGCCAGCTTTGCGAAGGGTCAGGGCGCCGACCGCCAGCGACAGCAGCGCGCCTGCGGCGTCCTCGGCCAGCGCGGGAGCCTCGGGGGACAGGGCGCGGGCCAGCAGCGCCTGCATCCGGCCGAGATGGTCGCGCAGGATCGCCGCGACCTCAGGGTCATGGGGCGCGAGTTCGGTCATGCAGTTGACCGCAAGGCACCCGCCGGAGGCGAGACACGACCCCGACAGCGCCGCGACCATCCGCAGCGCGCCGGTCCGCCCGTCCGGGGCGGCGGCGACGCCAGCCTTGGCGTCCGACATCGCGCGGTCGACATAGCCTTGCATGCACGCCAGCAACGCCCCGTGCTTGGAGCCGAAGCAGCCATAGAAGCTTGACCGCGACAGCCCCGCCGCAGCGGTCAGATCGCCTAGGGACGCCGCCTCATAGCCAGCGCGGCGGAACACGTCGGTCATGGCCCGCACCGCGTCGTCCTTGTCAAAGGCGCGCGGGCGGCCCGGTCGGGCGTGGATATGATCGGCTGCGGTCATGAGTGGTAATATGGACCGTCTGGTCCGAAACGCAAGGGGGGCCAACGTCGACGCGCGCCATGGGTTGCGGCGGGGGCGCGGCGCGGCGATGCTCAGGCGCGACATCCGCCCCCAAGATGACAGGACCGCCGCCATGCCCTTCGCCCTATTGCGCCGCCTCGCCATCTGCGCGCTTGCGGCGCTCGTCCTTGCGCCCTCGCCGACCCGCGCCGAGGACGCGTTGGTCGCCGTCGCCGCCAATTTCGCCGACGTGGCGCGGTTCCTCGCCGCCGAATACGGCGCCAAGACCGGCCATCGCGTGACCATCACCACCGGATCGACCGGCAAGCTATACGCGCAGATCGTCGTGGGGGCTCCCTATGATGCGTTGCTCGCCGCCGATCAGGCGAGTCCGGAGAAGCTCGAGGCCGAGGGCCGCGCCGTCCCCGGATCGCGCTTCACCTATGCGTCGGGGCGCCTCGCGCTATGGTCCGCCGACCCGCGCCTGATCGACGAGGACGGCGCCGCCACCCTGCGCGCCGCCGCGTTCCGCCATATCGCCATCGCCAACCCTGATCTTGCGCCCTATGGCCTTGCGGCCCGTCAGGTGCTGGAACGGCTGGGGCTGTGGGACGCGCTGGCGGACAAGCTGGCGATGGGCCAGAATATCGGCCAGACCCATGCGCTGATCGCCACCGGGGCGGCGGAGCTGGGCTTTGTCGCGTATTCGCAGGTCCATACCGGGGTCGCCGGATCGGTTTGGCTGACGCCCGATGATTTGCACGACCCGATCCGCCAAGACGCGGTTCTGCTGTGGCATGGCGCCGAGAACCCCGCCGCGGTCGGGTTCCTCGACTACCTCAACAACGGCCCGGCGCGGGACTATATCCGCAGCCTTGGCTACGGAACCTTGTGAATGCCGGAACTGGATTTCGCGCCGATCCGCCTGACGCTGCTGCTGGCGGGGGTTACCACGGTGCTGTTGATGGTGATCTCGACCCCGCTGGCCTGGTGGCTGGCGGGCACGCGCACGCGCTTCAAGCCGGTGATCGAGGCGATCACCGCCCTGCCGCTGGTGCTGCCGCCCACAGTGCTGGGGTTCTATCTGCTGGTGGTGATGAGCCCGACGGCCCCGGCCGGCGCGCTGTGGCTGCGGATGACCGGTGAGGCGCTGACGTTCTCGTTCACCGGGCTGGTGCTGGCCTCGACGCTGTATTCGCTGCCGTTCGCGGTGCAGCCCTTGCAGGCGGCGTTCGAGACCATCGGGCGGCGGCCCTTGGAGGCTGCGGCGAGCCTTGGCGCCTCGCCGCTTGATGCGTTCATCACCGTGGCGGCGCCGCTGGCGGGGCGGGGGTTTCTGACCGCCGCGGTGCTGTCATTCGCGCACACCGTGGGCGAATTCGGCGTGGTGCTGATGGTGGGCGGCAACATTCCAGGGCGGACGCAGGTGATCTCCATCGCGATTTACGAGCATGTCGAGACGCTCGATTATGCGCAGGCGCATTGGCTGTCGGCGGGGCTGTTGGTGTTCTCGTTCGCGGTGCTGGCGCTGGTGTATGGCGTCAACGGATGGCGGCCCGGCCATGCCCGCTGAGATGTCGCTGCGCTTCGCGCTTCGCCATGGCTGGCCCGGCTTTGCGCTCGAGGCGGAGGCCGAGGTGCCGCTGCAAGGCGTGACGGCGGTGTTCGGCCCGTCGGGCGGGGGCAAGACCACGCTGCTCCGCGCGCTGGCGGGGTTGGAGCCGGGCGTGCAGGGGCGGATCGAGTTCGGCGATCAGGTGTGGCTCGGCGGCCCGCGCGGGCCCGTGCCGCCCCACAAGCGGCGCGTCGGCTATGTGTTCCAGGACGCGCGGCTGTTCGATCACCTGACGGTGGAGGGCAACCTGGCCTATGCCGCCCGCCGCTCGGGCGCGCTTGGCACGCCGCTATGGGGCGAAACGCTGGATGCGCTCGATCTGGCGCCGATGCTGGCGCGGCGGCCCGTGTCGCTGTCGGGGGGGGAGCGCCAGCGCGTTGCGATCGGGCGCGCGCTGCTGTCGCGCCCGCAAGTCCTGATGATGGATGAGCCGCTGTCGGCGCTGGACCGCAAGCGCAAGGCGGCGATCCTGCCGCATTTGCAGGAGGTGTCGGCGAGGTTCCGCATCCCGACGCTCTATGTCAGCCACGCGCTGGACGAAGTGGTGCAACTGGCCGACCGAGTGCTGCTGCTTGACCGGGGCAGGGTGGCGGCGCTGGGCGGGGTGGCCGAGGTGCTGGAGCGGCCGGAGTTCCAATCGCTCGCCGGGCGGTTCGAGGCCGGGTCCGTGGTCGACGCCGAGGTGCTGGGCCATGACGAGGCGGTGCGCCTGACGCGGCTGACGCTGTGCGGCCAGCCGCTGTCGATGCCGATGCTGGGCGGGTTGGCGCCGGGGACCAAGGTGCGCTTGCGCATCCGCGCCCGCGACGTGGCGCTGGCGACGGAGCGGCCGCGGGGCATATCCATTCGCAACGTGCTGGCGGGGCATGTCGCGGCGTTGGAGACCGAGGCCGACACCGCTTTCGCCGAAGTGCTGGTGGACCTTGGCGGCGCCCGCCTGCGCGCCCGCATCACGCGCGAAGCGGCGACGGATCTGGCGCTGGCGCCGGGGGGGGCGGTGTTCGCGTTGATCAAAAGCGTGGCGTTCGACCGCCGCGGGATCATGCCGCCGGACAAATAAGCGCCGCGTCGGCGTCGCACGTGTGGCGTCGATCCGCCCGCGGCGCGCCGCATCGTTGGTGCGTGTGGCGAGGCCGCGGGCCGCGCCGTCAGTCCGCGGCTTCGGCCATTGCGCCGATGGGCGCCGCGCGCGGGTCGATCCCATGGCGGCGCAGCATCCGGCCCATCCAGCTGTCGGGCTTCGGGGCGCCGCCCTCGCGCTCTATCAACCGTTTGCGGATGCGGCGGCCATAGAGGTGCACCGACTGGGTGGCGCCCGAAATCGCGCGGTCCACCGCGTCGCCGGGTTTCAAAAGCGCGCGGCGGTCGCGGAACGCGATGGGGTAGAGCGCTTCGGCGGGCAGCGCCTGCGCGATTTCCCCGCTTTGGGCCAGAAAATAAGTGGTCGCTTGCGGCCCCCACAGGCCCCAAGATAGGTCCGCGGCGTGAACCGGCGCCCCGGCGTCGCGCGCGGCGGTCAGCGCGGCGCGCTCTGCCGCGTCGAACCAAGGCGGGATCGGATGCGCGTCTTCGGTGAACGCGGCGATGGCGGCCAGCGCAGGGCTGCCCTGCGGCAGCGCGATCACGCCCGAATTCACTCGGTGCGGCGATTCCCAGCCATAAAGCCGTCCGCCCTCCGGGCTCAGCGCCCGCACGACATAGGCGTCGGTGTCGGCCCAGACCGTGCCCGGCCGGGCCGCCAGCAGCCGAAACCGGAACCGGTCGCTATGGGGCGCCGGGCTGCCGGTGCGCCGGTGGGTCAGGATCCTATCGTCCGGCAGGATCGCGCGCGCATCGGCGGGGGCGGCGAAATCAGGGCGGTTGGGGATGTCCTCATAGCTCCAAAGTGTCACGCGATGCCCGGCCTCGTGCATCGAGGTCAGGCACAGCAGCTCCAGAAAGCTGAGGCGGCCTGCGATCCACAGGCATGAAATCGGCGGGGGGGCGTCGGTCACGATGGGGGCTGTCCTTCGCCTCTGCTTCGGGACGCTCAGGGAACCGCATCGACGTAAACATGCCGTGAACGGGGTGCAGGGCGGGCCAGAGAGGCGCCCGCAGGTCCGCCGCGATGGGCTGAACCAACCCCCGGACACGCGAACGCCCGGCCGTCACCAGCCGGGCGCGCGCAAAGCGATGGCGGGGGCGCGCAGGCCTCCCGCCGGATGGATCAGGCCTTGCCCTTGTAGATGTCGACCAGGTCCGACAGCATCCTGAGCGCGTCGTCGCGCGACCGCTGGAAGGTGTTGCGCCCGATGATCGAGCCGTTGCCGCCCCCGTCGCGGATCGCGCGCGCGTCGTCATAGACCGAGCTTTCGCCCTTTTTCGCCCCGCCCGAGAACACTACGATCCGGCGTCCGTTGAACGCGGCCTGCATGCAGTGACGCACACGGGCGGCCTGGTCGGCGATCTCGATCTTCTCCGCCTCATAGACCTTCTTGGCCTCGGGCAGCATCAGATGGTCGGTCGACAGTTTGATCTTGATGATGTGCGCGCCCAGCAGCGCCGCGATCTGCGCCGCATAGGCGGCGATGTCGATGGCGGTCTCGCCGTCCTTGGTGATCGCCTCGCCGCGCGGATACGACCAGATCACGGTGGCGATGCCGACGGAGGCGGCCTCGCGGCGCATGTCGGCGATTTCCTCGAACATATCAAGGCCGCAGTCCGAGCCCGGATAGATCGTGAACCCGATGCACGACGCGCCAAGGCGCAGCGCGTCATCGACCGTGGCGGTGATCGCCTGGTCCTTGCCCGAGGTGCCCGACATCAACGAATTGGCCGAGTTGCACTTCAGAATCGTCGGGATCTGGCCCGCAAAGGTGTCGGCGCCCGCTTCGAGCATCCCCAGCGGCGCGGCATAGGCGTTGAGGCCCGCGTCGATCGCCATCTGGTAATGATAATGCGGGTCATAGGCGGCGGGGTTCGGCGCGAACGACCGGGCGGGGCCGTGCTCGAAGCCCTGATCGACCGGCAGGATGATGACCTTGCCGGTGCCGCCCAGCTTTCCCTCCATCAGGATTCGGGCGAGGTTGCTTTTCACTCCGGCATTGTCGGATTCATAGTTGGACAGGATCTGCTTGACGATGCGGCTGGCTTTCATGGTCGCTCCTCGGCGCCGTGTGGGGCGCAACAATGTTCCGGGTCTGCTTATTCTTGCCGCCGCCGGGGGTAGCCCGACGCGCGAGGGCGGTCAAGCGCCTGACCCGCCCCGGCGCCCATGCTCATTGTCGCGGGGGCGCCGCGGCCCAAAGAGCCAGCGACGTCGCCTGAAGCGTCGCCGCCCGCGCGCGCCATGCGGCGGCGTCGCGTCGTGTCAGCCTCAGGTCCAGCCGGTCGCGCAGCGCCGCCGCCGCCCGATCGCCCGTCGCCGCCGACAGCGACGCCAGCAGCCAGGCGCGCGCATAATCGCGCGGAGCAAGCCGCCCCTCGGCGGCCGCGAGGGCCGCGATCCGCGCCCCGGCGCCCAGATCGCCCGGCAGCGCGTCCAGCGCGCCATCCCGCGCTGCGTCCTGCAGCGCCAGCACCCGCGCCAGTGGAAGGCGCGGTTCGATGCGGTCCAGCGCCCCAGCGGCGCCTCCGGCGCGCAGGGCGGCGGCATAGGCGGCCTCCGGGTCCGTGTCGGCCAGCGCATCGGCGATCAGGCGCAGCACCTCGGGGTGGCCGGCGTCGGCCAAGGGCGCGGCCAGCTCGGCGCCAAGCGCGGGGGCCAGCGGCGCGCCTTTTCCCAACATCATCGCGCGCGCGACGCGCAGGCGGTCGGCATCGTCCAGCGGTTCGCCCGCCAGCGCCGCGGCCAGCATTGCTGGGGCGATGGCGGGCGCTTCGGGCGGGGCCTCGCCATGGGTGACGCCGGGCGCGAAGGCCTCGATCAGCGCGCCCGGCGACGGTTCGGTCTCGGGGTCGAGCCAAATCCCCTCAGGCGCGCGGGCGCGCAGCGCGATCCGCCCGCCAGTCTTGGCAAAGCCGCCGACGGCCTCGGCGGTCTGCTTCACGAACGCCCGCTCCGCTTCCGACAGCCGCCGACGGCCGTTGTCCGACAGCATCCCGCCCAGACCCGCGGCGGTCATCATCTCCAGCCGGTCAGGCGTCATCTCTCTGGCCTGCATCATCGGGCGCAGACGCTCGATCAGGCCGGAATTCTCCAGATCCAGCGACAGCGCGTCGAGGCGGATCGCCGGAACCGGCCGGCCCATGCCCGGCGTCTGCTTGACCCAGAAATAGCCGAAATCGGCGTCCGCGCCGATCTCGCCCGCGTCCGGCACGCTCAGCCGCGCGGCCAACTGCAGGCGCGAGGACGCGAAGTCATAGTGCAGATCGATCCCGGCGCGGTCGATCGCCAGCCGGTCCAGCCCCAGCATGGTGGCGGTGGTCTCCGCCTCGAGGCTGAGGCAGGCCAGCGGCGCGTCGATGCCGGTCAGCTCCAGCGTGGTGCGCTCCGGGGTGTCCGGCTCGCCCAGCAATATCTCCGCCCGCGCGACCGTGATCACGCAAGGCGGGGCGTCGGCCATCACCATGGCCAGCGGCTCAGGCCCGGGCATGTCGGGCCGCAGCGTCAAGCCGATCAGCGTGACCGAGCGTCCGCCATCGGCGATCAGCATCTCGTCATAGGTGACATCGGCGACCGAGCGCAGCAGCGTCACCGCCATTTGCGCGCCGAACCGCATCGCCCCGCTCCCGAGACGGTCGAGCCAGTCCGGCGCAGGGGTCTGCGCGGCGGCGGCGACCGTGTGCAAGGCGAGAGCGCCCGAAAGCGCAAGCGTGCGAGGCAGCGAGGTCATGGCGAAATCCTTAATGGCGAAAGGGCGGACCGATCGGCCCGCCCCTTCAGTATCAGGCCCCTGCGGTCAGCGCCGCAACCCCCGGAAGGGTCCTGCCTTCGAGCCATTCGAGAAAAGCGCCCCCCGCGGTCGAGACGTAGGAGAACCGCGCCCCCGCCCCCGACGCGTTCAGCGCCGCGACGGTGTCGCCCCCGCCCGCGACCGACAGCAGCGCGCCCGCATCGGTCAGCGCGGCGGCGGTCAAGGCGGCGGCGTCAGTGGCGGCGTTGAAGGGAGGGATCTCAAACGCGCCCAGCGGCCCGTTCCAGACCAGCGTTTTCGCGGCTTTGAGGTGGCGCGCCACCTCTGCCACTGATTTCGGCCCGGCGTCGAGGATCATCGCATCGTCGGGGCAAGCGGTGGCGTCGACGGTCTGGTTGTCGGCGCCGGCCTTGAATTCGCGCGCCACCACCACGTCGACCGGCAGCACCAATTCGCAGCCCGCCGCCGCCGCTTTGGCCATGATGTCCCGCGCGGTGTCCAAAAGGTCATGCTCGCACAGCGACTTCCCGACTGAGATGCCCTGGGCCGCGAGGAAGGTGTTGGCCATGCCGCCGCCGATCACGATCTGATCCACCTTTGCGATCAGGTTGCCCAGAAGGTCGAGCTTGGAGGACACCTTGGCCCCGCCGACCACCGCCACGACGGGGCGTTCGGGCGAGGCGAGGGCCGCGGAGAGCGCCTTCAACTCTTTCTCCATCAAGCGCCCGGCGGCGGCGGGAAGGCGGCGGGCCAGCCCCTCGGTCGACGCATGGGCGCGATGGGCGGCGGAGAAGGCGTCGTTGACATAGACGTCCCCGAGGGCGGCCATGGCGTCCGCCAGCGCGGGGTCGTTGGCTTCCTCGCCCGGATGAAAGCGGGTGTTCTCCAGCAGGAGGACCGAGCCGGGTTCCATGGCGGCGATGGCGTCCGCCGCCACCTCGCCCACGCAATCGGCCGCAAAGCCGACCGGGGCGCCAAGCGCCGATTCAATCCCCGCGCGCACCCGCGACAGCGACATGCCCGGCACGACCTTGCCCTTGGGCCGGTCGAAATGGGCCAGCAGCACCGGGCGCCCGCCCGCCGCCAGAATCTCGCGCACCGTTGGCAGGATCGCGCGGATCCGAGTGTCGTCGGTGATCCGGTCGCCATCCATCGGCACGTTCACATCCACGCGCACCAGCACGGTCTTGCCCGAAAGGGACAGGTCGTCGAGGGTCTTGAAGGTCATCGCGTCGCTCCCGCATCGGTCGCCCCTGTCGCGGGGCGGTTGACGGGGGATATGCCCCGCGCGCAGGGCGGCGGGCAAGGGCGCGAGGCGCCGCAAGGGCGATCTATTTCGCGCAAAGGCACGCGGGAGGGGCGCGGAGGGGGCGCGGGGGCGATCAGACCTGACGGTCGCGCCACCAACGGGTCAGGTGCCGTTTGGAGAACATCTCCACCCCGCCGCGTTGCGCGCAGATCAGCGGCACGCAGGCGGTGTATCCATCGGCGGCAAGGTCTTGGGCGCGGAAATAGACGATCCCGGCCACGACGTCGGGGTCGTCGGGATGGGCCAGATACCATCGTGCGCCGCCGCAGCGCGGGCAGCGCAGGTCCGGCATCAGCGAGGTGATCATCGACCCCCCAGCCTGGCAGCGCGCCGGGCTGGGGAGAGGCGCCGCGACGGCCGTCGCGCGTGTCGGTGGCGGGGCCGTCGCGGGGGTGCATCGCGGGTGGCCTCAGATGGTGGCGGCAAGGGCGACGGCGGTGTCGCTCATGCGGTTGGAGAAGCCCCATTCGTTGTCGTACCAGGTCAGGATGCGGACCATGCGGCCCTCCATGACCTTGGTCTGGTCCATGTGGAAGATCGACGAGTGGGGATCATGGTTGAAGTCGATCGACACGTTCGGGGCGTCGGTGTAGCCGAGCACGCCCTTCAATTCGCCATCCGCCGCAGCGCGGATCGCGGCGTTGATTTCCTCAACGCTCGTGTCGCGAGCCGCCATGAAGGTCAGGTCGACCACCGACACGTTCGGGGTCGGCACGCGGATCGCCACGCCGTCGAGCTTGCCGTTCAGTTCCGGCAGCACCAGGCCCACCGCCTTGGCGGCGCCGGTCGAGGTCGGGATCATGCTCAGCGCCGCGGCGCGGCCGCGATAAAGATCGCCATGCATCGTGTCCAGCGTCGGCTGGTCGCCGGTGTAGCTGTGGATCGTGGTCATGAAGCCTTTTTCGATGCCCACGAGCTTGTTGAGCACATAGACCACCGGCGACAGGCAGTTGGTGGTGCACGACGCGTTCGAGACGATCAGATCGTCCTTGGTCAGCGTGCCGTGGTTGACGCCGTAGACGATGGTCTTGTCGGCGCCGCCCGCGGGGGCGGAAACCAGCACGCGCTTGGACCCGTTTTTCAGGTGCAAGGATGCCTTTTCTTTGCTGGCGAAGAACCCGGTGCATTCCATCGCCACGTCGACGTCGCCCCAGGGCAGCTCATCGGGGTTGCGGATCGCGGTGACGCGGATCGGGCCGCGGCCGACGTCGATGGTGTCGCCGCTCACGGTCACGGTGCCGGGGAAGCGGCCGTGCACGCTGTCAAAGCGGATGAGGTGGGCGTTCGTCTCGACCGGGCCGAGATCGTTGATGGCGACCACCTCGATGTCGGTGCGGCCCGACTCGATGATGGCGCGCAGGATGTTGCGCCCGATGCGCCCGAAACCGTTGATCGCGACCTTGACCGCCATGACACTCTCCTCGCCATTTGCGTCGGCGCGAGGCTATTGCGGCCTCTCGCCTGACCTGAAACTTGCGGATCAGGGTATAGCGGCGGGGATCGTTTCGGAAAAGCCGTCAAAGTGCGGCACAAGGCCCGGATCGCGGCCCGCTCAGGCGGCCTCGCCCGGCGGGGCGGCGCAGTCGATCACCGCCACCACGGTGCGCGATCCGACCGGCAGGCGTGCGTCGACCACCGTGCAGCCGCTGGTCCGTTCGATCGCCTCGCGCCCCAGATGGATCAACGCCCGCCCGTCGGGCCGGGCCGCGGCGTCGATCAGCGTGGCGCTGATCTGGTCCATGCGCCAGTCGATGCGGAACAGCCGATCATCCTGCACCACCTCGCGCACCAGCAGATGGGCGGCGCGCTGGGGCGGCGCCCCGGCGCCCGCGCAGGCGCCAAGCGCCAGAATGATAAGCAATGGCCAGGCCGACATACGCCCCCCTTCCGCCCCCCATGGCGGGGGAGTGAAGGACAGCATCCGCCGAGAGTGGCTAACGGGAGGTTAACGCCCCCGGAACGCAAAAGCGCGGCGCATCCGGGGGGGATGCGCCGCGCCAGTCAGGCCGGGCCGCGGGGCGGGCGTGTCAGAGCAGCGCGCGCACTTTGTCTGCCACGTTCGCCGCGGTGATGCCGAAGTGCTTGTAAAGCTCGGGCGCCGGGGCGGAGGCCCCGAAGCTGTCGAGCCCCACGAACGCGGCTTTCTTCTCAGCGCCACGCTCGCCGCACAGCCAACGGTCCCAGCCAAAGCTGGTGGCGGCCTCGATGCCGACGCGGACGGCGCCGGCGGGCAGCACCTTGCGGCGGGTCTTTTCGTCCTGGGCGGCGAACAGCTCCCAGCACGGCATCGACACGACGCGGGTGCCGATCCCCTCGGCCTCTAGGATCGCGCGGGCGGCCATAGCGACCTCGACCTCGGTGCCGGTGGCCAGCAGGATCGCCTGGCGCTTGCCGGTCGCCTCGGCCAGCACATAGGCGCCTTGGGCGACCATGTTGCGGTTGGTGTGGGTTGTGCGCACCGCCGGCACGTTCTGCCGCGACAGCGCCAGCACCGAGGGGCCGCCGCCCGTGGTCATGGCGATTTCCCAGGCCTCGATCGTCTCCACCAGATCGGCGGGGCGGAACACGTTCATGTTCGGCATGGCGCGCAGGGACGCGAGATGCTCGACCGGCTGGTGGGTCGGGCCGTCTTCGCCCAGACCGATGGAATCGTGGGTCATCACATAGGTGACCCGCAGCCCCATCAGCGCCGACAGACGCATCGCGCCGCGGGCATAGTCCGCAAAGCACAGGAACGTGCCGCCATAGGGCGCGACCCCGCCATGCAGCGCCATGCCGTTCATGGCCGCGGCCATGCCGTGCTCCCGAATGCCATAGTTGACATAGCGGCCGCCGCGGTTGTCGGCGTCGAACACCCCCAGATCTGGGGTCAGCGTGTTGTTGGACCCGGTGAGGTCCGCCGATCCGCCGATGGTTTCCTTCATCACCGGGTTGATCGTCACCAGCGCCAGCTCGGACGCCTTGCGGGTCGCCATCGTCGGCGCATCCTCGGCGGCCTGCTTTTTCGCCCTGCGGATCGCGCCTGCCAGCTTCTTGGGCGCATCCCCGGCGATCATGCGGTGGAAATCGGCCTGCTTGCCGCCGGGCAGGGCGGCGACGCGGGCGTCCCATTCGATGCGCTCTGCGGCGCCACGGGCGCCGATGGCCAGCCAACGGGCGGCGATGTCGGCCGGGATCTCGAACGCCGGGGCGGTCCAGCCATAGGCCTCGCGCACCTTTGCGATCTCAGCGGCGCCGAGCGGCGAGCCGTGCGCCCCCGCGGTGTCCTGCTTGGCCGGCGATCCGAACCCGATATGGGTCTTGCAGCCGATCAGGGACGGGCGCGGGTCGGCCTTGGCGGCGCTGAGGGCGGTGTCGATGGCGACCGGATCATGGCCGTCGCATTCGACGGTGTGCCAGCCCGAGGCCGCAAAGCGCGCCATCTGGTCGGTTTCATCGGAATTGCTGACGGCGCCGTCGATGGTGATGCCGTTATCATCCCACAGCACGATCAGCTTGCCGAGCCTTTGCTTACCCGCCAGACCAATGGCTTCTTGGGAGATGCCCTCCATCAAGCAGCCGTCGCCTGCGATCACATAGGTGCGGTGGTCGACGGCTTTGCGGCCGAAGCGCGAGGCCATCGACTGTTCCGCCATCGCCATGCCGACCGCGGTTGCGAGACCTTGGCCGAGCGGGCCGGTGGTGACCTCAATCCCTCGGGCATGGCCGTATTCCGGGTGACCGGCGGTCTTGGAGCCCAGCTGCCGGAAGTTGCGGATCTGGTCCATGTCCATGTCCGGCGTGCCGGTTAGGTGCAACAGGCCGTAAAGCAGCATCGAGCCATGGCCCGCCGACAGCACGAAGCGGTCGCGGTCGGGCCATTCGGGCGCCGAGGCGTCGAATTTCAGGTGCTGCGCGAACAGCACGGTGGCGACGTCGGCCATGCCCATCGGCATGCCGGGATGGCCGGAATTGGCGGCCTGCACGGCGTCCATCGCCAGAACGCGCAGCGCGGCGGCGTTCATCCAATGCTCGGGATTGCGGGCGCGAAGCTCTGAGATGTCCACTTGGCTGCTCTCTTCGTCTGTCGGCGGCCCTGCGGTTGCGGGCGCACGGAAGGGGGGTGAAGACCGGGGCCTCTTATCAGACCGCGGCGCCGGGTCAAGCCGTGAGGCGATTTCCCCGCGTCCCGGCTCTCCGCCCGAACCGCCCCGGCCCCCCGGATCGCCCCCGCGCGCGGGGGCGAATGGGGTCTCGCGTCCCGTGTGGGCTAGGTGATAGGCTCATA
>JBLIKI010000064.1:0-14086 GCA_047636235.1 Paracoccaceae bacterium
TGGCGGCGATGGACGCGGCCTGAACCGATCGGGCGGGACGAAGGCAAGCGGGCGGGGGGAAACCTCCGCCCGCTTGCATGTCCGGCCCCCCGCGCCCGCTTGCATGTCCGGGCCCCCGCGCCCGCTTGCATGTCCGGGCCCCCGCGCCCGCTTCAAGTTCCGCCGCCCGCGCCCGCTTCAAGTTCCGCCGCCCGCGCCCGCTTCAAGTTCCGCCGCCCGCGCCCGCTTCAAGTTCCGCCGCCCGCGCCCGCTTCAAGTTCCGCCGCCCGCGGCGGGGCCCGCGGCCGCCCCTTGGCGGACGGCTCGACCGCTGCGGGGTCAATCCCCGCGGAGGGCGACACCCAATTACGGCGCTGCGATCCGCCCGCCGACGCAAGGTGACGCAACACCGGTGGACCCCGGCGCCGACAGCGGCAGACCGCGGGCCACCCGCACCGCAAGCCAGGCGAACGCCTGCGCCTCGAGCATGTCGCCGTCGAGGCCTGCATCGTTGATGGATTGCACCTCCGCCTCGGCACGCTCCGCCAGCATCGCCATCAACGTGCCGTTGCGCCGCCCACCGCCGCAGACCAGCCAGCGTGACACGGGGGCCGGGAAATGCGCCTGAGCCGCCGCCGCCATCCGCGCCGACAGCGCAGTCAGGGTAGCGGCGCCGTCCTCGGCGCTCAAGGCCGCCATGCCCGCCGCCACCTCGGCGAAATCATTGCGGTCCAGCGATTTCGGTGGGCGCCGCGCCGCCCAAGCGGCGACTGAGTTGCGCGATAGCAACCCCTCATCCACCCGCCCCGCGGCGGCCAGCGCGCCATCCCGGTCGAACGCAGCGCCGGTGCGCGCGCGCACCCAATCGTCGATCGGCGCATTCGCGGGGCCGGTGTCGAACGCCAGCACGGCGCCCGGCGCCTCCGGCCCCTCGGCCCCGGCATTGACCCAAGTGACGTTGCCAACCCCGCCGAGGTTCAGCACCGCCACCGGCCCCTCGGCCCCGATCCTTCGTGCCAGCGCGAAATGAAAGAACGGGGTCAATGGCGCGCCCTGCCCGCCCGCCGCCATGTCGGCGCTGCGAAAATCCCACGCCACCGGGCGGCGCAGACTGCGCGCCAGCGCGGCGCCATCCCCCAATTGCCAGGTCCAGCCTTCGTCCGGCGCATGGGCCACCGTCTGGCCGTGATAGCCGATCAGCGCGGCATCGGGCGCGCCGGGGGCCGCCAGCAGCCGCGCCGCCGCCCCGGCATGGGCGGCGTCCACCTCGGCGCCAGCCTGCGCCAACAGCGCCGCATCGCCGCCATGCGCCGGCCGGAATCGGCGCCAATCGCCATGCACCGCGCGGGCGGCATCCATCTCGCCCACCCCATAGGGCACGCCCAGCGACGGCCCGAACGCCTCGATCCCCACCCCGTCGGTCAGCACCATGGCCGCGTCCACGCCATCCATCGCCGTGCCGGACATCAACCCCAACGCCCAGATCGGGCCATCGCCATGCACGCTCATGCGCCCTCCCCCTTTACATCCGCCCGCCGGCAAGGGCAGAACCGCCCCGACCCGGCATTTTCCGACCGCGGCCGCCAAAGGACCCCGCAGATGACCTATGCGCCCAAATCCGACTTCCTCGCGACCATGCTGGCGCGCGGCTTCGTCAATGACTGCACCGATATGGAGGGGCTGGACAAGGCTCTCCTGTCCGGCGTGGTCCCGGGCTATATCGGGTTCGACTGCACCGCGGACAGCCTGCACATCGGATCCCTGCTGCCGATAATGATGCTGCGCTGGCTGCAAAAGACCGGCCACCAGCCGGTCGCGCTGATGGGCGGCGGCACCACCAAGATCGGCGATCCGTCGGGCAAGGACGAATCGCGGCAATTGCTGACGGTGGAAAAGATCGCGGAAAACATGGCCGGCATCCGCAAGGTGTTCGACAAATATCTTACGTTCGGCGCCGGGCCGTCCGATGCGATCATGCCCAACAATGCCGATTGGCTCGATCACATCAACTATATCGATTTTCTGCGCGACTATGGGCGGCACTTCACCATCAACCGCATGCTCAGTTTTGACAGCGTCAAGCTGCGGCTGGAGCGGGAACAGCCGCTGACTTTCCTCGAATTCAACTACATGCTGCTGCAGGCCTATGACTTCCAAGAGATGTACAAGCGTCTCGGGGTGCGGCTTCAGATGGGCGGATCGGACCAGTGGGGCAACATCCTCAACGGCGTCGACCTGACGCGGCGCGTGGCGGGGGGCGAGGTGTTCGGCCTGACCACGCCGCTCTTGACCAAGGCGGACGGGTCCAAGATGGGCAAGACCGCGGGCGGCGCGGTGTGGCTGAATGCCGAGCGGCTCAGCCCCTATGAGTTCTGGCAGTACTGGCGCAACACGCTGGACGCGGACGTGCACCGGTTCCTCAAGCTCTTCACCGAGCTGCCGCTCAGCGAATGCGACCGGCTTGGCGCGCTCGAGGGGGCCGAGATCAACGAGGCCAAGATCATCCTCGCGGACGAGGTGACCACGCTGGCCCATGGCGCCGCCGCCGCGGACGCGGCCCGCGCCACCGCGCATGAGACGTTCGCCGAAGGCGGCGCCGGGGCCGATCTGCCCACCGTCACGCTGACCGCTGCGGAGCTGGCCGAGGGCGTGTCCTTGGCGCAATTGCTGGTACGATCCGGCCTCGCTCCTTCGGGCAAAGAGGCCAAGCGCGTGATCCAAGGCGGCGGCGCCAAGGTCAACGACGCGCCCGAGGGCGATGCGGGCCGGATGATCGGCGCCGCCGACCTGGCGGACGGGCCGGTCAAGCTGTCGGCGGGCCGCAAGAAACACGCGCTGGTGGTGGCGGGCTGATCCGCCAACCGCGCCGCAGGGCGGCGACCGCCCGGCGGCTGGCGATTTCTACGGCCGCCTAGCGATCATCCATTCCCGCGACCGCCTAACGGTCGACCCGCGCATTGTCGGGCGATTGCGGGATCGCGACCCCCTCCGCCTCCCGGCCTCCGGCGTCGGTGTTTCCTGCGTCAGCGGCTCCGGCGGCGGGGGCTCCGGCGTCAGCGGCTCCGGCGTCAACGGCTCCTGCGTCAACGGCTCCGGCGTCGGGGGCGGGCGTCGCCGCGGGCCGCTCGCCGGGCGGCGCTATGGTCTCCTTGCTCGCCCCACCGAACACGCCGCGGAGCACGCCCGGCGTCAACGCCGACAGCGGGTTGGCGGAGATGCTCGGGTCCTCGGACGACCCGGTGACGCGGAATGTCACGCCGATCAGCCCCTCTCCCTCGCCGCCCAGCAGCGCGCCCAAAAGCGGCACGCGGTTGAGCAGCCCGTTGATCGCATAGGCGGGCGTGATCACGCCGCGCAGGTCCAGCCGATCCGCCTTGCGATGCCAATCCCCCGACAATGTCAGGCCAAGGCTGGCGCCCCGCGCCAACGCGTCCTCGATGTGCAACAGATCGCCCCGCAGCGAAAACGGGGCCTCGATCCGGGCGAAGGTCAGCCCGCCGGTGCCCGCACGCTCCACCACCCCGAACAGCGACGCCGCCGCCAGCCCGCGCACCAACGCGGTGTCGGCGTCCAGCGTCATGCCCTCGGCCACCGCGTCGCCGGTCACCGCATCATCGCCGCCCAGCGCCGCGCGCACCGTCAGCGTCCCGCCCCGGGCGCCGTCGAACAGCCCCAGATCGCGCAGCGCGGCGCCTGCGTCCTCGGCGGTCAGCACCGCGCGGGCCATCGCCGCCGGGCCGGCGCGCTCCAGCTCGATCCGAACCGGCGCCCCGCCGCCCGCCGCCCCCGACAGCGACGCGCGCATCGCGCCCACGGCGTCGCGGGCCGCCTCCAGCCGCGCGTCGTGCAGCGTGATCGCGTCGGTCAGCGCCAAGCGCCCGGCGGTCACGCTCAGCGCCAGCGGCGGGCCGAGGGGCGCCGCGTCGTCCTCGCGGCCCAGCGACGCCAGCCGACCCACGTTCAGATACGGGCCGTCGAAACGCAGCTTGGCCACGCCCCCGCTCAGCCCATAGTCGAGCGCACCCTCAAGCGCCCCATCGACCGTGATCCGCCCCAGCCGCGCCGCCGACAATGTCCCGGCGGCGTCGAGCCGCAGCGACACCCCTTGCGCCGCCCCAGCCGCCACCAGCCCCGGCGCATCGACCGAAAGCCGCGACAGGATCAGCGCATCGGTCCCTGCCGTCACCCCGATCGTGCCGCCCAGCGACAGCGTCGCCGCCTCGCCGCGCGGCTTGCTCCAGCCCAGCGCGGGGATCGACAGCGCGGCGCCGTCCAACGTCGCCTCCACGCCCAGCGACGCGCGCGCCCCACGCGGGATCTCGATCCGCGCGCGCGCGCGGCCCGCGCCGTCCTCGATGGTCAGCGCATCGACGCCCGCGCGCGCCAGCAGCGCCGCGTTCACCGCCGCGGTGACGTCGATCCGAGTCGGCGCGGCGCCGGGAGGGGGCGAGAACACCTCCTCCCACGTCACGTCCACCGGGGTTCCGTCGACCACCGCGTCGGCGCTCAGGATCAGATGCCGGATATCCGCCGCCACCTTCGCCGTCTTGGCCCGCGCCGGCAGGCCGATCCCCGGCAACGACAGGGCGACGTCGCGCAGATCGCCCTCCACCGACACGTCGACATCGTCGAGCAGCAGGTCCTTGAGCAGCGGCAGGTCGATCTTGACCCGCGCGGTCGCCGTGCCCGCGATCGGGCCAAGATCGGCGCCCAGCTTGCGGGTCAGCAGCAGCGGCGGCTGGTCGATCATCAACAGCATGTCGGCAATGGCGCCGGTCGCCGTCACCTCGGCCAGGCCCAGCGGCGTCTTCGCCTCCACATCTGCGATGAAGAACCGCGACCCGCCGATGTCGATGGCGTCGCCGCCGGGGGGCGTGACATGGCCCGCCTCGGCGATCACCTCGAAGGTGCCGGGACCGGATTTGGGGATCGAGACACGGCCGCGCCCCATGCCCGCTTCGATCGGCGGCAGGCCCCGCACCGCGGTGGCGCTGACGTCCCGGAACGTGAACGCGATATCCGCGGACGCCTCTCCGGGGCTTAGCGCGACAGAGATGTCGAGCGCGTCGACCACGCCGCCGATCAGGTTCTCCTCCACCCATTCGCGGGCGCCCGGGGCGAGGCCGCGGGGCCAGTTCGGCGCCAGCGAGGCCGCAACGATCGGCGCGGTCGCCCGGGCGCTTAGCGCGCCAGTCCACCCGCCATCCACCAGCGCCCCGCCGCCGGTGGCCGACAGCGACAGGCCCGGCGCCTCGATCGCCGCCTCGCGCAGCCGAAGCGCCAGATGGTCGAACGACAGATCGCCCGCGATCCGGCCCGGCCCGAACGCCATCGCCGTGTCGAACCCCGCCTCGGGGGTCAACGCCAGCTCCGCGATCTCCAGCGTCAGCTCGGCCCCTTCGGGCAGCCCTTGGGGGCCCCGGCGCAATGTCGCCGCCCCTGAAAGGCGAGCGGAGCCGAGCCCCCCCTCGATCACCGCGCTTTCCAGCGTCAGCCGTTCGCGATCAGGCGCCATCGACAGGTCGACCCGGCCGCCGTCGATCCGCCCCGCCACGCCGTCGACGCCGATGAGCCGGCCCGCGCCCACGCTAAGCCACGCGGTCAGCCCGCGAGTGGCGCCATCGTCCAGCACCACGCCTGCGATCCGCCCGGTCAGCGGCGCGTCGACCCGCCCCAGCGCGGCGAGGGGCGGGAACGCAGCGGCAAGGCTAGGCCCCGTCGCGCCCGACAGCGTCAGCAGCACCGAGGTCCGCGCCGGACCAGCGGCGCCACCCGTTCCAGCCCCCGTTCCACCTCCCGTTTCGCCGCCCGTCTCGTCTCCCGTTCCGCGCCTTGCCGCCAGCCGCAGCCACGGATGGGCGGGGGCGCCGGCCATCACCTCGGCGGTCAGCGCGTCGCCGGTGCGCGCGATGCGAAGCCGCACGTCATCGGCGGACCAGCGGGCGCCGGAGGCGACATCGACGAAGGTCAGCCGCAGGTCCCGCCCCTCAACCGTCTTGAGGCGCTGGAGCGGCCCGGTCATGGCGTCGATCTCGCTCAGCACCCCGACAAGGCCCAGCGCCGCGGCGTCACCACCGGGGATTTCGGGGTCGGCGCCTTCGTCCCCGGTCAGCTCGAACCCACCGTGGACGCGGCCGTCGGCCTCGCGGGTCACGGTCATCGACAGGCCGCTGACCACCACGCGGGTCGGCGCCGCCACCCCGCGCAGCGCATCGAGGATGTGGAACCGCACCGATACCTCAGGTGCGCGGGCGATGATCGCGCCGTCGTCGCCGCGGATCGCCAACCCTATCAGGCGCAGGCCCGCGGGCAGCCCGGCGCGGCTAACATCCAGCGCCATGTCCTCGATTTCAATGGTGCGGCCGGGGGTGCGCGCGGACATTTCGGCGGCGACCTGGCGCGCCAGCCCGCCCAGCGACACCGGCCCCGCCGACAGCCACATCGCCAGCAGCCCGCCACCGAGCAGCGCGACCAGCATCACCGTCACCAGTGCGCCGCCGATCCGGCGCAGCGCCCAAGCGCCCGTGCGATGGCGCAGGCCGGGCGCGGCGACACGCGCGCCCGCTTGGGCCCGACTGCGGGCGCGGCGCCTGTTCACGGAAGTCATGGCGGGTCTCACGTCTCCGGTGCAGGGGCGGCGGCGGACCTCGATTCAGCCGCGAGCGGCGGATCGTGCGCGCGGGGCGCATCCTCGGCCTCTGCGCAACACAACTCTAGCTGCCCGCGCCGCAAAGGAGAAGCGGCCCCGTGACCGCACCCACCCCCGCGCGGGGGCAGGTGCGTTCCCGACGCCATCGGGCGGGCGGCGGCTTCGCCCCGATGCGGCGACATTTTGGGTGCGCTTTGCACCAATCGCAAAGTAACAAGGTCTCAAGGTTGCTTCAGATCGAAATGAAATCATGAATGACACGCGGCTTCGCCCCCGCTGCCGTGATCGCCGCCTTCGCCATTCTGACCGCCGGGGTCGCCGCCACCTCGACGATCTTCAGCCCGGATCAGGTGATCCGGAACGATTTCGGGGAGTTCGGCGCCACCACGGTAGTGACCCGCCTGATCGACGGGGCCGGGATGTCGGTCGGATTCACGTCGGGCGTGACCGACTGCGACACCTATGCGGCAGGCGGACCCACCTACGGGTCCAACAATGGCGGCGGCCACTTCTTCGGCCAGCGCGATGCGCTCGCACCCGGGGTGGTCGACTTTGATTTCGGCCAGACGCTGACCATCGACCGGATCTGGCTGTTCAACAATCCAGCCCGCGGGATCCTGTCGTTGGAGATCTATACCTCAACCGTGTCCGACTTCTCGGTCTCTGCCATGGTGGGGTCGTTTTCGCTAGGCGTATCGAACAGCGCCACCGCCATGACGCCGCTGGACACGCTGGATGTGGTCGATAGTTCGGCGCAGTGCATTCGGTTCAATATCCTGTCATACGAGACCGTCATGCTCGGCATCGGCGAAGTTTTCGCCAGGCGCCGAAGTGCCGCTTCCCACCTCGGCAGGCTTGCTGCCCGGGGGCGTCGCGCTGCTCGGCGCCCTGCGCCGCCGCGCGCGGGGCTGAGCGGGGGTGGGGGGGGCTGAGCGGGGGGGCGCCGCGGCCCTTGATCCCGGCGCGCGCGGCTTGTCTTGTGGGGACGCGCCGGGCGAGGGGTTCGGCGCGCCCCCACAAGACAAGGAGACGCCACCCATGACCGCACCCGACCCCGCCGCCCCGCCCGCCGAGGGCGACATCGCCCCCGCCTTCGATCTGCCGACCGATGGCGGGGGAACCGTGTCGCTGGCGTCGCTGCTCGGGGGCAAGATCGTGCTCTATTTCTACCCAAAAGACGACACCTCGGGCTGCACCAAAGAGGCGATCGGGTTCTCGGAATCGCTGGATGCCTTCGCCGCCGCCGGGGCCACCGTGATCGGGGTGTCCAAGGACGGCGTGAAAAAGCACGACGCGTTCAAGGCAAAGCACGCGCTCACGGTCACGCTGGCCGCGGACGAGGACGGCACGACCTGCGAAGCCTATGGCGTCTGGGTCGAGAAATCCATGTATGGCCGCAAATACATGGGAATTGACCGCGCGACCTTCGTCATCGGCCCCGACGGGCGGATCGCCCAAGCTTGGCGCAAGGTCAAGGTCCCGGGCCACGTGGCGGCGGTGCTAAAGGCGGCCCAGGCGCTGTGACCGCCCTCGCCCCGGTCATCCGGCCAGCCCCCTGGCCGAGCCGACGAAGTTGACCGCGGGCGCCAGCGCGCCCAGCACCTTCATCCACCGCACCGAGGGCGCGTCGGTCACATAGATCACATCGCCGTCGCGGATCTGGAACGCCTTGGCGGTGAACATGCCGCCGGGGCGGGTCAGGTCCAGCAGATAGGCCGCGCGCACCGGGCCCGCGACCCCGCGGCCCGCCCAAGCGGCGTCGATGCCCGCGACCCCGGCGACGCGGGCGGCGATGTCCGCCGCCTCGGCGCGGAACACGAACACGCCGGTCGGGTCCCCGGCCTGCGCGTTCAGCCCGCCCAGCAGGCCCACCGCCTCCAGCGCTGTGACCTCCGGCGCGGGGAACGGCACGCGGCGCTGCCCGCCCACCGCGCCAAGCCCGGTGAACGCGCGGCGGTCGCGGTCCACGATCACCGTGTCGCCGGGCTGCAACGCCACATCGAGGGCCGGATCGTCATAAAGGTCGCGCAGCCATGCGCGCCCGGCCTGCCCGCCGCGCCGCAACGTGATCTGCACCGTCGCCGGGTCCTGCACCGGCCCGAGGCTGGCCGCCAGCATCCCCACCAGCCGCGACGTGGGGCCGGTGATCGCGCGCACCCCGCCCTGCGCCGCCTCGCCAACCACGCGGACCGAGCGCGCGCCGGTCGGCGGCGCCCCCGGGGCCGGGTCGGCGCGCAGGATCTCCACCTGCGGATCGCGGGTCAGCCCGCCCAGCCGCGCCACCAGCGACGCGCGCAACTGCGACAGCGTGCGGCCCGCGGCCGGAACCTCGCCCGCATAGGGCACGAAGATGCGCCCCGCCTCGTTCACCGCAACATCGAACCCGGTGGCCGACGGGCCGGGACCCGAGGCGAACAGGCCGGTGTCCACGTTCTCCCACACCCGAAGACGCAAACGCTCGCCGACCGAGATCGTCTCCGACGCCACCGTGGGGGCGGCGGCGAAGGCCTGCGGGAACGGCTCCTCGGGCGCCGGGGCGGCGGCGGCGGCGACCGCGGCGCTGACATGCACCAGCAGGAAACGCTCCGTGCTCGGGGCTTCGGCGGGCATGGGGGCGGTCAGCTCCGCTCGGTCGGGCCCGGCGCGCGGGGTCGCGCAGGCGCCGACCAACGCCATCAGGGCCAGCGCGGCGATCGCGCGCGCCACCTTTTTTCCCGCTCTCGCGCCGATGGGGACCGGGACGGGGGCTTGGGCGGCGGGGGGCGCGGCGAGGGGCGCGACGGCCACGCCCGACAGCGCGGCCTGATACGGGTCCTGCGGCCGCAACATCGCCGCCAGCACAGGGGCCATGGCCCGGGCCCGCCCGGGCGCGGTGTAGAAATCCCCCTCCAGCTGGCTGCTGGCCAGCAGGAAAGCGCGGAACGCCTGCGCCGCGCGGGGCAAGGGCGGCTGCGGGCGGGCGAAAAACTCCGCCAGCGGCTGCCGCGACACCAACCCGGGGCGGGCGTAGACCGCCTCTCCCAACGCGCGCACCGGCAGAAAGCGGGCCAGCGCGCCCTGGGCCGCGGTGGAGTTCACGGTCACCACCGAGCGCGCGCGGTCCAGCATCGGGCCCAGCGGCCCCCGCTCCACGAACCACACCCGATCGGAGACCCCGCGACGCCGCGCCGCGCGCAGGGCCACGCGGGCGAGACGCTCGCGCCCGTCCTCGAACGGATGGGCCTTGAACACCAGCCGATCGCCGCGGGCCGCGCCATCGGCGAAACCGTCCACGATCAGCTGCACCACGCTCGCCACATCGCAAAAGGCGCTGTGGGCGCGCAGCGAGCTGTCGGCGCCCAATTGCAGCAGCGCGAGGTGATAGGGCGGCGCGCCGTCCGCCAGCACTTGCCGCAGCGCCGCGCGCGAGCGCAGCGCGATCCATGGCAGCGTCAGCACACGGCGGAAATAGGCGCGCGCCTCTCTCCAGCCCGACAGCGGCATATGGGGCGCGCCGCGCGGCCAGCCGAACGGCGCCAGCCGCGCCCGCCCATGATAGCGCAGGCCATGCAGCACATGGGCGTAGGCGGCGCCCCACCCCTCAGGCCCGGCCGCGAGGTCGCCGGCGGGGTCGCCGCGGGCGAGAGCAGCGGCCTGCATCCGCTCCAACGGCACCTCCATCAACGCAGAGTTCCCGTTCACGCCACCGCGTTCATAGGTGATCCAGCGCGGGCGCAGATAGCCTTCTTCGAAGCAATGCACCGTCAGCCCGCGGGCGCGCGCGATGCGCCTGGCCACTGCGTGAAACGGTCGCGTGTCACCATACATCACGATGTCGGTGACGGCGTCGGCCTCGATCCGGACGAGCAGCCATGACTTGAACCCGCCGATCGCCGCCTTGTAGCGAAACAGCGGGCCGGGCCGCCCCCCGCCGGGCGCGCGCCATGATGCCGCGTCGCCCGCATTGAAGGCGATGCGCGTCACCGTGGCGCCCCGCGCGGCAAGGTCCGCGGCCAATTGCGCCATGAACGGGCCATGCGGACCTTGCAGGAACATAAATCCTCGCCCCGCGGCCTCGGACGATGCCGAAAGCGACGCCGAAAGAAACGGGAGGATAGGCGGCGCTCCGTCCCGTCGCCCATGCCCGCGCATGGCGCTGCAATGCATTTGGTCCTCGGTCAGGTCGGGTTCACCCGACCGCTCCGCCATAGGCTTGTTCACGCTCGGGCGCTCCCAGCAAACCAGCCTGCCGCATCCGGAAGGCCACGCGGGCTTGCTCAGCCGCCCGCACCAATCTATGTCTCTCGTTCCACGCCTAGGGTGCGCGTCTCTCGCTCCGCACCGATGGCGCAAGGTCTCGCGCATCGCACTCTAGGCGCGAGATGGTTAAGGGGACCTTTCATGTTCACCGGTATCGTGATTGACGTCGGCGTCATCCAGTCGGCCGATCAGGCGACGAACGGCGATTTGCGCGTGCGCATCGGCTGCCGCGCCTCGACCGCGTCGGCGGCGATCGGCGCGTCGATCGCCTGCGACGGCTGCTGCCTGACGGTGGTGGACCGCGGCGCCGATGGCGCGCGCGGCTGGTTCGACGCCGACGTGTCGGCCGAAAGCCTGTCCAAGACCATCCTTGGCGAATGGGCCCCGGGGCGGCGCGTCAACCTGGAGCGCAGCCTCAAGGTCGGGGATGAATTGGGCGGGCACATCGTGTCGGGCCATGTCGACGGGGTCGCCGAGGTGATCTCCGTCACGCCCGAAAACGACAGCCTGAGGGTGGTGTTCCGCGTGCCGCCGCATCTGGCGCGGTTCATCGCGCAAAAGGGCTCGGTCGCGCTGGACGGCGCGTCGCTGACCGTGAACGAGGTCGTGGGCGACACCTTCGGCATCAACCTGATCCCGCATACTCAGGCGGTCACCACGTGGGCGGGCATCGCGCCCGGCCAGCGGGTGAACCTCGAAATCGATACCCTCGCCCGCTATGTCGCGCGCTTGGCGGAGGCCGACGCCTCCTCCCGTTCGGAGACCGCATCATGACCGACCCCGCCTGGAGCGACGTGATCGCCTCGATCGACGAGATCATCGAGGACGCCCGCAACGGCCGCATGTTCATTCTGGTGGACCATGAGGACCGCGAGAACGAAGGCGATCTGGTGATCCCGGCCCAGATGGCGACCCCGGACGCGATCAACTTCATGGCGACCCATGGGCGCGGGCTGATCTGTCTGACCATGACCGGCCAGCGGCTGGACGAGTTGGGCCTGACGCTGATGAGCGCGAGCAACCAGTCGCGCCATGAGACCGCCTTTACGGTGTCGATCGAGGCGCGCGAGGGGGTGACCACCGGCATCTCCGCCCATGACCGCGCGCGCACCGTCGCGGTCGCCATCGACCCGCGGTCCGGCCCCGCCGACATCGCCACTCCGGGGCACGTGTTCCCGCTTCGCGCCAAGGACGGCGGCGTGCTGGTGCGCGCGGGCCATACCGAAGCGGCGACCGACATCTCGCGCCTCGCCGGTCTGAACCCGGCTGGCGTGATCTGCGAGATCATGAACGACGACGGCACCATGGCCCGCCTGCCCGATCTGATCGGCTTCGCCCGGCGCCATGGCCTGAAGATCGGCACCATCGCCGATCTGATCGCCTATCGCCGCCGCCATGACAGCCTGGTGCGCGAAACCGGCGCGCAGCCGATCACCTCCGAATATGGCGGCGACTGGCTGCTACGAGTGTTCAAGGACGACATCGGCGGGGTGGAGCATATCGCGCTCACCAAAGGCGATCTGACCACGGGCGGCCCGGTGATGGCGCGGATGCACGCGCTCAACCCGCTCGACGATCTGCTGGGGCTGAACAGCGCCCGCGCCCACCAGCTGCCCGACGCCATGCTCGCCATCGCCGCCCAAGGCCGCGGCGTCGTGGTGCTGCTGCGCGACATGAGCGCGACGGCGATCTCGGACCGGCTGGCGGGCGCCGGGATGACCCCCGGCGCGCTCAGGCAATATGGGATGGGGGCGCAGATCCTTGGCGCGCTCGGGGTGCAGGAGATGATCTTGCTGACCAATTCGGCGCGCCCCAACCCGGTGGGGCTTGAAGGCTATGGCCTTTCGATCGTAGAGACGCGGCCCATCCCGCATCAGGAGAGCTGACATGGCGAGCCATGAGGACCACGGCGTCCTGCCCGTTCCCACCCTGTCGCCAGCGCCGCATGTGCTGCTGGTCGCGGCGCCGTTCTATCGCCGCGTCGCCGACGACATGATCGCGGGCGCCGTAGCAGCGCTGAGCGCCGCGGGCGCGACCTATGAAGTGGTCGAAGTGCCCGGCGCATTGGAGATCCCGACCGCGATCCGGCTTGCGTCGCGCACCGGGCGCTATGACGGGTTCGTCGCGCTCGGCTGCGTGATCCGCGGCGAGACGACGCATTATGACACCGTGTGCAACGACAGCTCGCGCGCGCTGACGCTGCTGGGGCTGGATGGCGTGTGCCTCGGCAACGGCATCTTGACGGTTGAGAACATGGACCAGGCCGCGGTGCGCGCCGATCCGACCCGCATGAACAAGGGCGGCGGCGCCGCCGAGGCCGCCCTCCACCTGATCGCGCTCGCGCGCCGCTTCGCAAAGGGCCACCGCGCGCCCGGCCGCGCGCCCGAGGGAGAGATTCTGATGGCCTCCACCGATAAGGGCGTCGCCTGATGGCCCGCACCCCCTCGCCGGCCCATGACGAGAAACGGCTGAAGCGGTCCGCCGCGCGGCTGGCCGCCGTGCAGGCGCTGTTTCAGATGGAATCCTCCGGCGAAGATTATCGCACGGTGCAGGAGGAGTTCGAGACCCATCGCCTCGGCCACACCGTGGATGAGGCGACCTATCGCGAACCGGATCTGGATCTGTTCCGCGCGCTGCTGTCCAACGTGGTCAGCCGCCAAGCCGAGGTCGACCAGCTGACCGACCGCGCACTGGTGGCGAAATGGCCGATCCACCGCATCGACCCGACCTTGCGCGCAGTGTTCCGCGCCGCCGGGGCGGAGCTGATTGCGATGACCGCGACCCCGCCCAAGGTGATCATCAAGGAATTCGTCGACGTCGCCGCCGCCTTCTATCCCGAGGGCAAAGAGCCGAGCTTCGTCAACGCCGTGCTCGACCATATGGCGCGCGAAATCCGTCCCGACGCCTTCGCCTGACCCACGCCGCGCCCCCGGTCCGACCCGGGGCGCGGCGAAACATCGCCACGGCAAAGGTTTTCTTAACCCCGCAAAGCACATTGTGCGAACACAAGCATGGGGAGAGACCGGCGCATTTCACACGCGGCCGCTCCCGCAGGCGGGGGGAAAGCGACGTGGCGAGCAGACTGACAGGACCCCTGCCGTTGGCGTTCGGCGGCCTCATGCTGCTTATCTTCATCGTCGTCACGTTGATCGACCGGGCGACGGATCGGATGCGATTGCTGGACCAGACGGCGGTGGCGATCGCGACGCTGGGCGATGA
>JBLIKI010000065.1:0-13955 GCA_047636235.1 Paracoccaceae bacterium
AAGGCTGCGCGCGAACGTTTATTTACGCGATAATAGAATAAATATATTCCGAACGCCCGATCAAGTTAAATATTCATATCAATAAATTCAGTGATTATTGAGAAGCTGCGGCGCCTTGTGATTGGCGGCCTTGGCGCTCGGCCTGTCGATAAACGGCGTCAACGCGGCGGTCACGGTCATGGCAGGCGACGCCGACGGCTGTGGCGGCGATTGCGCGTTTTGCGTCACAGTGTTCCCGCCCGCCCTATGCGGCGTCCCGCACCAAGCAGCGCTTTGACGACGCCGCTTCGGGCGGTGCGCCAGGAACCGACGTGTTCACATCCATCGAGGCGGTCGGGCTCTATGATCCGCTCAACCTCGGCGGGCTTGCGGCGACGTCGGCCAGCCTTGACGTGCAGGTGGCGGGCATCGACTTGGGCTGGGACCCGGCGATCCGCGGCGGGCCGGTGGATGCCAGTTTCGGCGCAGCGCTCAAGCCGAACAGCGCGGCGCCCGGCGGCCATGTCAAACCGACCGACGCCCACGGCGCCCTGCACGAGCGCAAGATCACGACCCCGGTGTTCCGCGTCAACATCGCCTCGTCGGTGGATGCCAGTATCAACAGGCGGGTGATCGCGCCCGAGACCGCCTGTCGCGTCATCGATGAACATGCCGTCGACCATGCCCGACTGACGGTTGAGACCGCCTCGGTCGGCGCGCTGTCAGCGCCGTTTCGCGCGCCGCTGGCGCTTTTGGCGGGCGAGATCCAGCTTTCGGGTCTGGCATCGCGCCGCAACTGCGGACCAGCCTGACCGTCGCCACGGCAGATCGAAGATTTGCGAGGACATCAGTTGAAAAAGGGAACGGCCGCAGCCTTTGCCGCGGCAGGGCTGACCGCCGCCGCCGGGCTGCGCGCCACCGACGCGCGGGCTGGGCCCGAGCCGTTTCTGGGCAAGATCATGTTGGTTGGGTTCAGTTTTCGCCCGCGCAATTGGATCAAGGCCGATGGGCGGCGGCTGCCGGTCGCCACCTCCTCAGCGCTATTGTCGCTGCTTGGCAAAACCTTTGGCGGCGGCGGTCAACAGCCAAGCGGTGGCAAGCCCCGCATCCGCCCCCAACCCGGCCGGCGCGGTGCTGGCGCTGACCGCCGCAGGGCTGACCGATGCGCCTGCCGGCGCCGTGGCCTTGACCGCACCGCCGCTGCAAAGGTGTCGGTGCAAGTGGGCGTTGCGACCGCCGGGTCCGGCACGGCCATCGAGGTGACGCCCCCCTATCTGGCGGTTCGCTACGGCATCTCAGTGCAGGAGGTCTATCCGTCGCGGCCATACGGGCGCGAATGCAGCGCGGCGGCGCAAAGCTGCGCCGCCGCGCCGCGCCGTTTCAGGCGGTGCAGTCGACCACCACCTTGCCGGTGGCCTTGCGATCGGCCAAAAGCGCGATCGCCTCGCCCGCCTGCGCCAGCGGCAGGGTGTGGCTGACATGGGGGTGCAGCTTGCCCTCGGACCACCATTTGAACAGGGTCGCGATGCTGTCGGTCAGGACCTTCGGCTTGAACTGACGATAGGCGCCCCAATAGAACCCCAGCACGTCGATGTTCTTGACCAGCAGCAGGTTGGCCGGGATCTGCGGGATATCGCCCGATGCGAAGCCAAGCGGGATCATCCGCGCCTCGGGCCGGCAGGCCGACAGCGCGGCGCGGAACTGCTCGCCCCCCACCGGGTCATAGACCACGTCGACGCCGCCAAGTTCCTTGCCGCGGGCCTTGATATCCTCGGACGAGGTGTCGATCAGGTGATCGGCGCCCATCTGCTTGCAGATCGCAAGCCGGTCGGCGCCGCGGGCGCAGGCGATCACTTCGGCCCCCATCAGCTTGCCGATCTCCACCGCCGTCAGGCCGACGCCCCCGGCGGCGCCGAGCACCATCAGCCGCTCTCCGGGCTGCAGGCGCGCGCGGTATTCCAGCGCGACATGGGAGGTGCCGTAGGCGATCAGGAACGCCGCCGCGATGGCGGGCTCCATCCCTTCGGGGGTGGGCACGCAGGCGGAGGCCGAGGCAACCGCCATTTCCGCGAACCCGCCATTGCCGACCATCGCCGCGACCCGCTGGCCAACGGTCAGGCCGGTGACGCCCTCGCCCAGTTTGTCGACCACTCCGCAGACCTCGGCCCCCGGCGAGAACGGCAGCGCGGGCTTTTCCTGATACTTGCCGTGGATCAACAGCGTGTCGCCGAAATTGACCCCGCAGGCCTCGAGCCGGAGGCGGACCTGGCCGGGGCCGGGCTCCGGCGCCGGGATGTCGTCTAGGATCAGGCTCTCTCCCAAAGCGTGAAGGCGCATTGCGCGCATGGGTTTTCTCCCCTTGTGGCGTGTTTGGTGCGGCGGGCCGAGTGGCGCTTTGCCGGGCGTGGGGCGCAGTGTAATCATGGCCGCGATGATTTGGGGAGGGGGCGCATGTCCGATTTGCGAAACAACAGACCGCAAAACAGCGATTCCATCGGCGCGCCGCCCCCGCAGACCGCCGAGGCTGCGGTGCGGATCGCCTTTGCGCGCCAGGCGCGGATCTGCCCGACGCTGGGATCGCCGTTCATGGGCGCGCTGATGGCGGGGATCGGCGCGCGCTTGACCGGCGGCGCGCCGTTCCCCGATGCGGTGCTGGGCTGGCCGGGACGCCCTTGGGCGGATGCGCTGGCGCTGCGGGTGGCCGGGGGGCTGCATGCGCTGGCGCGGTCTGGCCTGCGCCCGGCGCTGTCGGCGGCGTATCCCGGCGGATCGGGCGGCGATGCGGTGGCCGAAGGATTGGCGGCGATGGCGCAGGACGGCGATTTCCTGCTCCCATGGCTCGATAGCGCGCCGCAGACCAATGAGGTGGGGCGATCCTCGGTGCTGCTCGGCGGGGCGCTGCATGCCGCGGACCGGCTGGCGATGCCGTTCGAGGTGCTGGAGATCGGCGCCTCGGCCGGGCTGAACCTGATGTTCGACCGCTGGCGGCATGTGCTGGGCGGCGGGCGCGGCTGGGGCGCGATGGATGCGCCTGCGGTGATTGAAAGCGACTGGCAGGGCGCGACCCCGCCCCTGCACGCGCCGCTGCTGATCCGCGCGCGGGCGGGGTGCGATCTGCGCCCGATGGATGCGAGCGATCCGGCGACGAAGGCGCGGATGATCGCCTATCTCTGGCCCGACCAGACCGCTCGGATCGCGCGGGCTGAGGCGGCGCTGGCCGCCGTCGCCGCCGCCGGATTGCGCCCCGATGCTGGCGATGCCGGGGAGTGGGCGGCTGACCGGCTGGCGCGCCCGCAGCCCGAAGGCATGGCGCGGATGCTGGTGCACAGCATCGTCTGGCCGTATCTGCCGCTGCCGGTGAAGGACCGGGTTCGCGCCGCGTTGCGCGATGCCGGCGCCCGCGCCACCGCCGCCCGCCCGCTGGCATGGCTGAGGCTGGAGCCGGACGGCGCGGCCGATGACGCCTCGCTCCGACTGACGATCTGGACCGGCGCCGAGGGGCCGGGCGGCGACGGCCGCGAGCTTGGCCGCGGCGATTTCCACGGCCGCTGGGCGCGCTGGCACGACGCCCCGCACCCCATCCCCGACGGAGGGCCCGGCGCATGAAGACCATCGGCATCCTCGGGGGGATGAGCTGCGAGAGCACGGCGCTTTACTATGCGCGGTTGAACGACGGCGTGCGGGCGCGGCTGGGCGGACTGCACAGCGCCGATTGCCTGATCCGCAGCATCGATTTCGCGGTGATCGAGGAGATGCAGGCCCGCAGCGATTGGGACGGCGCGGGCGCGCTGCTGGCTGGGGCGGCGAAGGGACTGGCGGCGGGCGGGGCCGATCTGCTGATCCTGGCGACCAACACCATGCACAAGGTGGCGGACGCGATCATCGAGGCCGCGCCAATCCCATTCCTGCACATCGCCGACGCCACCGCCGCGGCGCTGCTGGCGGCTGGGGTGCGCAGGCCGGGCCTGATGGCCACCGCCTACACCATGGAGCAAGATTTCTACCTGTCGCGGCTGCGCGCCGCGGGCCTTTCCCCACTGGTCCCGAACGCGGCGGACCGGGCGGAGACGCACCGGATCATCTATCAGGAGCTATGCCTCGGGGTCGTCCGCCCCGACAGCCGCGCCGCGTATGAGGCCATCGCGGGCAGGCTGGCGGCGGCGGGGGCGGATGGGTTGATCCTCGGCTGCACCGAGGTCGGGATGCTGCTGTCGGTCGCCAACAGCCCGCTGCCGGTGTTCGACACCACGCTGATCCACTGCGACGCGGCGTTGGACGCGGCCTTGGCATAGGAGCGTTCAGGTAGGGGCGCATCCTCGGGGGGGCCATGCCCCCCGCTCGGCCGCGCCGCCACGCCCCAAGGGGCGCGGCGCACCCGGCCCTCAGGCGCCGCGCATCCGGGCCAAGGCGCCGGGCAGGGCCTCGATCGACGGCAGCACGAGGTCGGCCATCGGGGACAGTTCCTCCTCCACCGCCGGGCCGGTCAGCACGCCGACCACCAGCCCGGCCCCGGCCGACCGCCCGGCCCCTAGGTCATGCAGGCTGTCGCCGATCATCGCCACTTCGGACGGCGCCAGCCCGGTATGGGCGCAGAACGCCAGCACCATCCCCGGCCCCGGTTTCAGCCCGTGGCCGCTGTCATAGCCGGCGATGAAATCGAAGCGGTCCAAGGCGCCTACCTCCTCCAGATGATGCCGCGCGCCGGCCTCGCTGTCATGGGTCGCCACCCCCAGCGCCAGACCCATGCCGCGCAGCACGTCGAGCAGCGCGGGCAGATCGGCGGAGGCGGGCGCCAGCGTCCCCGACCCCGCGCCGGTGGAATAGCTGTTGATCTCCCGCTCCAGCGCCTTGAGGGGGCGATCGGGCAGGAACGGCGCCCAGGCCTGCGCCACATCCGCGGTTGATCCGGCCACGATGGCCGAGCCGGCCACGAAGCTCCCCGTCGCCGGGTCATAGCCGACCGCCAGCGCCATCGCGTCCGCCCGCGCCGGATCGCCGGGCGCCAACGCCGCCAGCGCGGCCTGCATCACCCCGCGCCAAGTGGCGTTGAAGTCGAACAGCGTGCCGTCCTTGTCGAACAGAATGCCGCGGATCATCGGCGCGCTCCTTAGCCCTATGCGCGCCGGTGGCGGCGCAGGAAGACGATCCTATCCGGGCCGCAGGCCCGCGCCAAGCCAAGCGGGCCGAAAACCGCTGGAGGCCGGGCGGCGCGCACCGTAAGCTTCGATCCGAGCCGCAAGGAGGACGCCGCGCCCCCCTGCCCGACGAAGCCAGACCCGCGGAGACGCCCCGAATGACAACCGCCCGCCCCCGCCGCGCAGAGTATGCGTGGAGCCTGGAGATGCAGACCCGTTGGCGAGACAACGACGTCTACGGCCATATGAACAACGTGGTCTATTACGAATACTTCGACACCACCGTGAACAAGTGGATGATCGATTCGGGCGCGCTCGACGTCCCCCATGGCCCTATCGTTGCGCTGGTGGTGGAGACGACCTGCACCTTCAAGGCCAGCCTCGGGTTCCCGGACCGAGTGACCACGATGCTGCGGGTGGGGCGGGTTGGCAACAGCTCGGTCGTCTATGACATCGCGGTGTTCCGCAATGACGAGGACGAGGCCTGCGCCACCGGCAAGTTCACCCATGTGTGCACCGACAAGGCCACGGGCCGCCCGATTCCCATCCCGGACGCGATGCGCGCCGCGCTGGCCACGATCACGATGGGCTGACGGGGCGGCCTCAGCCGCGTTTCGGCGGCACCGGATCGTCGCCCATCCCGCCCCAGGGGTGGCAGCGCAGGATGCGCCAGATCGCCAGCCAAAGCCCGCGGATCGGGCCGTGCCGCGCCAGCGCCTGCAACGCATAGGCCGAGCAGGTCGGGTGATACCGGCAATTGCGTCCGATCAGCGGCGACAGCAGCAGCCGATAGCCGTGGATCGGGGCGCTTAGCGCCAGAACCAGCGCGCGCGACGCCAGCGAAAGCGCCTTGCGGATCATCGGGTCTTGGGCGCGGCGCCGGCTTCGCCCTTGCCGCGGCCATGGACGCCGGCCTTGGGCTTGGCGCCTTTGCCGCGGGGACGCGGCGGGCCTGCCTTGCGCCCGCGCCCGGCGTGCAGCACGTCGAGCGCGGCAGCCAGATCGGCGCACAGATCGGGCAGCGGGCGGGCGGCGGTCGCCTCATGCAGGCCGATCAGCACATAGTCCCAGCCCGGCAGCGCCCGGCCGGGCATGGTCAGATCGACGGCGGCGCGCAGGCGGCGTTTGGCGCGGTTGCGCGCCACCGCATTGCCGACCTTTTTGGAGCAGGTGAAGCCCACGCGCGGTCCGGCGCCCATCGGTTCTTCGGGCGCGCGGCGACGGGCTTGCATCACCAGACCGGGGGTGGACCACCGCTCAGCCTTTGACGCGGCGATGAAGTCGCGGCGCATCAGGATGGTCGCGATATCGCGGCGGGCGGCAACGGGGATCGGGGCTGGATTCGCGGTCTGACCCGGGGCTGGATTCGGGACCAAGATCGGGGCCGGATCAGGGCTCTGACCCGGGCCATTAACCGACGACGATCCCGCGTCGCAGATGGACGCGGGATCGAGGGTCGTGCATGGAATGTCTGCGTCGCTCATCCGCGATGCGCTCCGCTCAACGACGAAACCGGCCGCTTGCGCGACCGGTAGTCGAGGGGACGCGGCCGCCGACCTGCGGCGCCGCGATCAAGCGGTTCCGTCGCGGCGCGCGATGCGCGGCCACGACGAGCCCCGGCCTTATGCGCTGAGGTTCTTGCGGCCGCGGGCGCGCCGGGCGTTAATGATCTTGCGGCCGTTCTTGGTGGCCATGCGGGCGCGGAAACCGTGGCGGCGGGCGCGGACCAGGTTGCTCGGCTGGAAGGTACGTTTCATCGTGGTTCTCCTCGGGCGTCGTGTCAGTCGGGCGGAACCGGCGGGCGCGCCCTTGGGCGGCGCCAGAGAACCGATACCCGGCGCCCAGATCCGGGCGTGGTTTGATCGAGGCGTCCGATTAGCCCGGGTGCGGGGGGATGTCAATTGCAAGGCGCGCGGCGATCGCAGGTTGATCGCGGGGCGCGCCTCCGCCCCCATCACTCCCGATCAATGGACCGTGAGGCGCCTTTTCAGCGCCCCCCGACCTTGAGCATATCGCGGGGGCGGCGCAATCCGCTTTCCCGGCGGCTCGCCCCCGCCCGACCGTCACGGAGACCTCGATGATAGATCCGCACGACGGACCCGCCACGCCCTCGGCGCCAACCGGCCCGCCAGACCAGATCTCGGACCAGATCCCGGCCCCTGCCCCGGCGTCCCCCATGCACCGCCTGCGCCGCGCCGCGCCGCTGATCGTGCTGGGGGTTGGCGCCGCTGCGGGGGCGATCGCGTTCGGCGACAAGCTCGACTTCGCGACCCTGCGCGACAACCGAGACGCGCTGGTGACATGGCGCGACGCGCATTATCTGCTCGCCGCTCTCGGCTATATGGCCACTTATGTGGCGGTGGTGGCGTTTTCCTTGCCGGGCGCGCTGATCATGACGCTTACCGGCGGGTTCTTGTTCGGGCTGACCGCGGGCGGGCTGCTGACGCTGGTGGGCGCCACCTTGGGCGCGGTGGCGATCTTTCTGGCTGCGCGCAGCGGGCTTGGCGATAGGCTGGCGGCGCGGATGGACGCGTCAGGCGGAACCATGGCGCGGATCAAACGGGGGATCGAGGCGAACCAGGTGTCGTTCCTTCTTCTGATGCGGCTGGTGCCCGCGGTGCCGTTCTTTGTCGCCAATCTGGCGCCCGCGTTCTTTGGCGTGCCGCTTCGGATCTATGCGCTGACCACGTTTTTCGGGATCATGCCCGGCACTTTGGTCTATACGTGGGTCGGCGCTGGTCTGGGCGAAGTGTTCGCGCGCGGCGAAGATCCTGACCTCGGGATCCTGTTCACCCCCAATGTGCTGGGCCCGCTGGCGGCGCTGTGCGCGCTCGCGGCCCTGCCGATGGTCATCAAAGCGGTGCGAGGGCGGACATCGCCCGGCGCGCCGCCCGCGCTGTGACCGACCTTTCATTCAAGGAAGCCTTTATGACCGATTCCTCCGCCCCGCGCGTGACCCGCGACGCCTCCGGCGCCTTGCGCCCTGACATTCTGGTGATCGGCGCCGGGTCGGGAGGCCTGTCGATGGCGGCGGGGGCGGCGCGGCTCGGCGCCTCGGTGGTGCTGGTCGAGGGCGGCGAGATGGGCGGCGACTGCCTCAACACCGGCTGCGTGCCGTCGAAATCCTTGCTGGCCGCGGCCAAAGCCGCCCATGCCATGACCGCGGGCGCGAAATTCGGCGTGACCCCCGCCGTGCCGCAGGTCGATTTCGCCGCCGCCAAGGACCATGTCGCGGGCGTGATCGCGGATATCGCGCCCCACGATTCGCAAGAAAGGTTCGAAGGCCTCGGCGTCGAGGTGATCCGCGGCTGGGCGCGATTCGCCGGGCCGGAGGTGGTGGAGGTCGGCGACCTGACCATCCGCGCCCGCCGCACCGTGATCGCCACCGGATCGAGCCCCGCCGCGCCGCCCATCCCGGGGCTGGCCGACCTGCCCTATCTGACCAACGAGACGATATTCGCGCTGCGCACCCCGCCGACGCATCTGCTGATCCTTGGGGCCGGGCCGATCGGGATGGAGCTGGCGCAGGCCCACGCCCGCCTCGGCGTGCCGGTCACGGTGCTCGATGCCGGTCGCGCCTTGGGCCATGAGGACCCCGAACTTGCCGCCGTCGCCCTCAAAGCCCTGCGCGCCGAGGGCATTGAGATCATCGAGCATGCCGAGATCGCCGAGGCGGCCCAAGAAGACGGAGCGCCGAGCCTGATCGCCAAGGACGGGCGGCGTTGGACCGGATCGCACCTGCTGGTCGCCGCCGGGCGCAAGGCGTCGCTGGACCGCCTGAACCTGAAGGCCGCAGGGATCGAGGTGACCCGCACCGGGGTCAAGGTCGACGCAGGGCTGCGGTCGTCAAACCGCCGGGTCTATGCGGTCGGCGATGCGGCGGGGGGGCTGCAGTTCACTCATGTGGCGAACTGGCACGCCGGGCTGGTGATCCGGTCGGCGCTGTTCCGCCTGCCGATCAAGACCGCCGGCGCGATCCCGCGCGTCACCTACACCGACCCTGAAATCGCCCAAGTGGGGATGACCGAGGCCGAGGCCCGCGTGGCCCACGGCGATAAGCTCGAGGTGCTGCGCGCCGAGTATGCCGGCAATGACCGCGCCAAGGCCGAGGGCAAGACGGACGGCTTCCTCAAGGTCATGGTCGCGGGCGGGCGCCCGGTCGGCGCGTCGATGGTCGGCGCGCAGGCGGGGGAATTGATTGCGGTGTGGCAATTGGCGATGTCCGCGAACCTAAAGATCAGCGCGATCGCGGGCATGATCGCGCCCTATCCGACACTGGGGGAGTTGTCGAAACGCGCGGCGGGCAGCTATTATGAGGAACGCCTGTTCGCCAATCGTTGGGTCAAGCTGGCGGTGCGGCTTCTCGCCCGGCTCGGCTGATCAGCGGCCGCGCCGCTTTACGCCCGGCGCGTCCCGCCCTAAGCTGCGCTTGCGATAAAGGTTTCTCGCGCCGCACAGGATTGCAGACATGTTGTTCCGCAGCCTTTCGGGGCGCCTGCTTCTGCTCACCATCATCTTCGTGATGCTGACCGAGGTGGTGATCTTTCTGCCCTCGGTCGCGCGGTTCCGCGTCGATTATCTGTCCGAGCGGCTGGAGCGCGCGCAGATCGCGTCGCTCGCGCTGCTGGCCACCCCCGACGACATGGTGTCCGAGGATCTGGAGAACGAACTGCTGGCTACCGCCGGGGTGCGCAACATCGTGCTGCGCCGGAACGCGGTGCGCGAATTGATCCTGACCTCGGCGATGCCGCCCGCGGTGGATGTCACCTATGATTTGCGCGACCCGGGCTGGGCGGAATTGATCGTCGACGCGATCGGCTGCGCGATCGCGCCGCCGGGGCGGATGCTGCGGGTGATCGGCGCCCCCACGCTGGGCGGCGGCGAGGAGATCGAAGTCACCATCCCCGAAGACCCGCTGCGCCACGCGATGATGAGCTACGGGCTGCGGGTGCTGGCGCTCAGCCTCGTGATATCCATCATCACGGCATCGCTGATCGTACTGTCGGTGCGCCGCTTCGTGCTGGGGCCGATGGCGCGGGTCATCGACAACATGCGTGCGTTCTGTGACGCGCCCGAAGACGCCAGCCGAGTGATGCGCCCGGCCTCCGGCATCCGCGAGATCGCCGCCGCCGAACGCGCGCTGGCGGAGATGGAGGTCGAACTGCGCGCCGCCCTGCGCCAGCGCGCCCGCCTTGCGGCGTTGGGCGAGGCGGTGGCCAAGATCAGCCACGATCTGCGCAACGTGGTGATGACCGCGCAATTGCTGGCGGACCGTCTGGCCGTGTCGGGCGATCCGGCTGTGCGGCGGGTGGGGCCGAAATTGATCCGGTCCCTGGATCGGGCCGAGGCGCTGTGCACCGCCACCTTGGATTTCGGCCGCGCCCAAGAACCCGCGCCAGAGATGCGCGTGGTGCTGCTGCGCCGCGCGGTCGAAGAGGTACGCGACGAAGTCTTCGCCGACGCCCCCCAAGACGGCGAGTCCGAGGACGACGCCCCCCGCCAGCTGGTGCGGTTCGTGAACGCGGCGCCTGATGGCCTGACCGTGGCGGCGGACCCCGACCATCTGCACCGCATCCTCGCCAATTTGGCGCGCAACGCCCGCCAGGCGATCGAGGCGACCGGGCGCACCGGCGAGGTGACGGTCGCGGCGACCAGCGGGGGCGCCATGGTGGCGATCGAGGTCCACGACGATGGCCCGGGCCTGCCCAATGTCGCGCGCGATCATCTGTTCACCGCATTCAAGGGGGGCGCACGCAGCGGCGGCTCTGGCCTCGGGCTGGCGATCGCGGCGGAGCTGGCGCAGGGCATCGGCGGGCGGCTGACGCTGATCGCGTCGGACACCTCGGGCACGCGGTTCCGGCTGGACCTGCGCTGCGCCGCGACGGGGGGGGCGCCCGCCGCACACATCAAAAGGGACCGCGCCGCGCCATGACCGACCGTTTCCGCCCCGGGCCGCTGAACCTGATCACCGACGTGCCCGGCCTGGCTGTCGGGCAGGCCCATGACGACGCCGGGCGCACCGGGGTGACGGTGATCGTGCCTGACGCCCCCTGCCGCGCGGGCGTCGATGTGCGCGGCGGCGGCCCCGGCACCCGCGAGATCGAGGCCCTGTCGGCCGAAAACCAGGTCGGGCGCGCCCACGCGGTGGTGCTGTCGGGCGGCTCAGCGCTGGGGCTTGGCGCCGCCGACGCGGTGGCCGCGGCGCTGTCGGCCATGGGCCGCGGGATCGAGGTCGCCCCCGGCCACCCCCCGGTGCCGATCGTGCCGGCGGCGATTCTCTATGATCTGGGGCCCCACAACGCCGCCGCCTATGCCGCCGATGGCCCGCCCCACGCCCGACTGGCGCGGCTGGCGTTGGCGCGGCTGGATGCGCCGCTGGCCTTGGGCGCGGTCGGGGCCGGGCGCGGGGCCAAGGCGGGGGCGCTGAAGGGCGGGGTCGGCTCGTGTTCCCTTGTTCTGGCGCCGGGGCTGATCGTGGGGGCGCTGGTGGCGGCCAACCCGGTCGGGTCCGTGTGCATGGGGGATGGCGGCCCGTTCTGGGCCTGGCCCTTTGAGATCGACGCAGAGTTCGGCGGCCTGCGCCCCGGCCCCGACTGGCGGGGCGATCCGGCGCCGATTCCCAGCGATGGCAAAATGCGGATCGACCCGGCGTCGCTGTTCTCGGACATCGCCGCGGACCCCGGCGTGGCCGAGGGCGCCAACACCGCGATCGGCGTCGTCGCGGTCAACGCCGACCTGACGGCGGCGGAATGCAAGCGCGTGGCGATGATGGCGCAAGATGGCTTGTCGCGCGCGATCCGCCCCGCGCACACCCCGTTCGACGGCGACACGATCTTCGCGCTTGCGACCGGAGGGACGGATTTGGGCGTTGGCGCGTTGCGCGCGGCCCGGATCGCCGCCATCGGATCGTCCGCCGCCGACTGCGTCGCGCGCGCGGTGGCGAGGGCGGTCTATGAGGCGGTGTCGGGCGAGGGCGAACCGCCGTCTTGGCGTGTGGCACGAGGCCTTTAGGGACCGTTTGCGGCACGGGATGCGGCAGGGCGAAAAGTTTGAGAAAGCCTATTGCACTCCCCCGCGACGGGCCTTAAACACCGCCTCACGCCACGCGGAAAAGCGCGGCACAGTGCACCGGTAGCTCAGCTGGATAGAGCATCAGACTACGAATCTGAGGGCCGGGGGTTCGAATCCCTCCCGGTGCACCAAAAAATTCAATGACTTACGCGATAGTGTGGAAGACGGGCTTTTGGCCTGTCTCCCACCTGTCGTCCATGGTGCGCCGAACCGAAACAGCGATCACGCTTCGGCGCAATCAGATTGCGCGACACACCCCTCGCAAATGTGGGGCCTTAGGCCACACCTGAAAAGCGCATCCGGGCGGCTTGGGAAAGCCGCAAATGAGACACGACCTCGACCGGCCCGGCGTCTGCTGGCTGGCCAAGAGCGAAGCGCCGGCGCCTGCCGCTCCGACCCGTAACATTCGTAAAGATGCCGCCAGTTGGCAGCACAGGGCGGGAAGCGGTCCTCCGCTGCGAGATGCGCCAAGGTCTGCTGAGCGCGGCCAGGCGGGCCTTCTGCGGCGTCGGGGTCATTTTCAGCACTGTGCGGGTCGCCGCTCTGGGCGCCAGGTCGGTCGGCGGAGGTCTGAATTCGTGGTGCTTCTAAATAGTTTTCTAGGTTCGGATGGCCTCTGTTGATTGCTTGCTTGCTTGTTTTCTGGCCGGGTGGACGCCAGTTCTTATTAGCTTGATTCCTGACGCCAATGCTCTGCTTCGTGCGTCAAGAATTATCCATTTGCCCATCACCAGTACCCGTTGAAAATTGACGCACTTTTAAAAGTCTAACATGAATTGAAAGGTAATTTACTCATTTGAAATTCTTATGTAACGCCTGCGCTTTCATATGTTTTATTTTAGTGAATAAGCGCTGACGCATCAGCTTTTTCGTTGATTTTTCATCAGTTTTTCATATGGTAGTGAGCAATGTCTTGGCGCATAATTTCATGGCGCCCGGCTTTGTCGACATTCTGGGGGTCATATGTTCAGCAAAACCAAAACCAGCCTCGCCGCGGCGGGCATAGCCACGCTTGCCGCCGCCACATCGGCGCAAGCCGCCGTCGTGGTGGTAGAGGTGAACGAGGTCCTCAAGCTCACGCCCGGCAGCGATCCGATCAGTGTGAGCAGGTTGACCTATGATCTGGACGGCGACGGGATCGATGACATCTACCTCCATTGGGACAAGGCTTTTGATGTCAGGACGGAGTTCGTGCCCGACTCCAAGGTGGTGCCAACCGGCCTTGCCGGCATTCTGGGTGCGGGAGACAGCCTGCCCACCGGCTTGTTGGTCAGTGATACGCATTTGATCTACTTCGAAGGCGCCAGCGCCAGCAGTTCCGTCACCGGCGGCGGCCTTGCGCCCCTGCCCAATGGCGGTTTCGTCGGCATTCGCTTCCCCGGCTCAGGCACGTTGCTTGAAGGGTGGCTGCAATTCGCCGCCACCGGCACGACCTTGGACAATGCAGAGCTGACCTTTGTGCGCTATGGCTACGAAGACACCGGCGGCCCCATCACCATGGGCGCCGGCATTGCCGCCGTGCCGCTTCCCGCGGCGGGTCTGCTGCTGGTCGGCGGGGTCGCGGCGCTTGGCGCGGCCGGGCGTCGCCGCCGCGACCGGGCCTGACATCCGCAGCCGGGCATCGGGGGCCATGACGTGACCACGCTGGCCCCCGGCTATGCCCAAGCCACCTATCCCGACGTCGTTCAGACGCAGGCGCACCCGTCTTTTGCGTTCGCGCTGGCGCATCTGCATGGCCACGCAGTGTCGAATCGCGCCCGGACCCGACCG
>JBLIKI010000066.1:0-13854 GCA_047636235.1 Paracoccaceae bacterium
GCGGGCCTCGGCGGCGCCGAGGAACGCCGCCGCGCTCCAGCTCAGCTCACGGGCCGAGGTCGGCGCGCCGGTGCTGCGATCGATCTGCTCAGGCAAGGCGTCGCCGGGCGGCAGGATGCCGCGCAGGCGGGCCATATACCCCTCGGCCCGCGCCAGATCAGCGCCGTCATGGGCCAAGGCGGCGCGGTGATACAGGAGTTCCGCAAAGCCCAGCGTGGTCGGCAGCCACGGGTTGCCGCCAAAGAACACATCCGCCGCATTGCGCCCGATCAGCGGCGGGGTCGCGCCATGGTTGATGGGATAAAGCCCGGCGAACAGATCCTCGAGCCCCGCCATGGTCGCGCGCACCGCGGGGCAGGTCAGCGCCAGCGGCCCGTCGGCGCGCCCTGCGCCAAGGATCGCCAGCACCACGCCCGCGTCCAGCGCCCCGCCGGGATGGGACAGGATCGCGCCGGTTGCCGGGTCGCGCGACGCGTCGATCACCGCCATGGCGCGCGCGCCGTCCCGCCCCGCGCGGGTCAGCGCGTCCCACTGCGCGATGGCGGTGAAGGCGTCCGCGCGGGCGGGTTCTTCCTCCCACGGGCCGACGGATGGCATGCCCGCCACCGCGGCGCAAAATGCCAGATCGCGGGCGATCAGCGCGCCGACGGCGGGGCTGTCCAAGTCAGGCGCCGCCGCGATCACCGCCATGCAGGCGGACGCCCGCAGCGCCGGTCCGTCATGCTGGGGGCGCGACCAGCGTTCCAGATCCGGCGTTCCGTCCGCCTCGGTCCGCGGCTCCGCCATGCGGGCGGGGCCGGTCAGCGCGGCGAGGTCGGCGTCCGGGCGCAGATGGCGCAGGCCATCGGGCAGGGTCGTGGGGCGCGAGGGGTTGGCGCGCAGCGGCGCCGCATCCGGGTCGGTGGCGGCGAGGCTGAAGGCGATGATCTCAGCGAAGGCCGCGTCCCAGCCCGGCCCCATGCCCATCATCTGCGGGATGCGCGCCATCACCGCCGCGGCGTCGCGCGGCCAGTGAAAGAAATAATCCGGTTCCGGGTCCCAATGCGCCGAGACCGGACTGGCCAGCACCGAGCCGCGCGCGGGCCGCACAATGCGCCCGAACACGGCTCGCCGGTGGGTCAGGTGCGTGGCCGAGACCGCGCCTCGCAGCGACCGCGCCGCCCCCTCGGCCGTGGCGGCGATCCAGGCATCGAGGTCCATTCACACCCCCAGCGCGTCGAGCGCGGCATCGAGCGCGGCGTCGAACGGCGGCCCCGCCGGGCAATGGTGCTGGCCGGGGATCAGCGACAGAAAGCGCCCGTCGCGGGCGGCGGCGAAAAAGGCGCGCGCGTCGTCGGGCGGCACGATCCCATCGCTGTGGCCCGACACCACGGCGACCGGACCGGAGCGCGCGGCCAGCGCCGAGGCGGCGTCATGGCCGGGCCATTCGGTCGCGGCGCTCGGGACCTCTTGCGCCAAGACCGCCATCGCGTCGCCGCCCATGGCGTGGCGGGCGCGCAGCAAGGCGGACCCGCTCAGCACCGGCGACACCGCCAATAAGGGCGCGTCCGGCGCCAGCATCGCCGCAGCCCATGCGCCGATCGAATGTCCGCAAAGCGCCACTGGCCCGCGCCCCTCGGCGATCAGCGCGTCAAGCGCGGCGGCTGCGTCGCGCAGATGCCCCGCCATGGTGAACCCCGCAGGGTCGCCCGGCGCGTCATTGGCGCCTGAATGGCGCAGCGACGGCGCCGCCACCGCCCAGCCGCGGCGCAGCCATGCCGCGCCGATCGCCGCCATATGTGGCCGGTCCCATGCGCCGCCCCGGCCATGGAGCGTCAGCGCCCAGCCATGCGGACGCCCGGGCGGCGACATCAGGCGCATCGGCAGGCCGCCGACGGAACGCAAGGTGAGATGCATGGAGGGACCTTTCGCGCGCACCCTCCCGCGCGCGCGGCCCCCTGTCAATCAAGCCTGTCAATCAAGCCTGTCAATCGGCCCCGAGGATCGCCTGCCGCAAGGTCCGCGCGGGCGGCTCGGTGTCGCGCAGGTCCAACGCCGACAGGATGTCGACGAGGTGTGAGCGCATCAGCTCCTCGGCCAGCGCGCCATCGCCGGTAGCCATCGCGCGCAGCAACGCATGGTGCGCGTGGCTTTCGCACAAGGCCCCGGCACGCCGCCAGTAAAGCGCAATGATCAGGGACGACCGCGCGATCAGCGATTCGATGAACCCCGCGATGGTGTCCTGATCGGCGATGCGCGAAATCTCTATGTGGAACAGCCCCGACAGGCGCAGCGCGCGGCCGATGTCGTTGGCATCCAGGGCCGCGTGCTCATCCGTGATGTGCCGCTCCAACAAGGCGATGTCATCGGGGGTCGCGCGCGCGGCGGCGGATCGCGCGGTGCGCGGCTCCAGCAGGGCGCGCGCCTCGAACACTTCGCGCGCCTCACGCAGCCTGGGACGGGCGACGAAGGCGCCTCGGTGACGCTCGATCTGCACGATCCGCTCATGCGCGAGGTGCTGGAGGGCGGCGCGCACCACGGTGCGCGAGACGCCATAGATCTCGCCAATCTCGTCCTCGCCGAGCTTGGCGCCGGGGGCGAGGCGATGTTCGTGGATCGCTCTGGCCAAGCCGTCGGCCACGGCGATGCTGGCGGCGTCGCGGGGCGCGGATCGGGGGCGTTCGGCGGGCTTGGTCACGGGCTGGCTCCTGCGCAGGATCGTCGATACCTGCCAGAGGGCCGGACGCTGGACAAGTTCGATTCGAGTTGTCGGTGATTTTTCCACAGATCGTATACAATGCCATGTGCAATCTGACGGCATCGGGCGGCGTTTTCGCCCAAATTTTCGCCATCTTCGGTAAATCACACCGCCTGGACGCATCTTTGAATTGCACCGCCCCCCCCTTTGCCTGCGCCATGGTGCTGCAGCCACGAGGGACCCATGACAGCACATAGCAACGACCTCGAACTTGTGTCCCTGACCAAACGCTATGGGACCACCGTCGCGGTCAACGCGATCAACCACCATTTCCGCGCGGGCACCTATGCGTGCCTGCTGGGACCGTCGGGTTGCGGCAAATCCTCGACCCTGCGGATGATCGCGGGGCATGAGGCGGTCAGCGACGGGTCGATCATGCTGTCGGGCCGCGACGTGTCGCGGCTGGCGCCCGCCAAGCGCGGCACCGCGATGATGTTCCAATCCTATGCGCTGTTCCCGCATCTGAGCGTGGTCGACAACGTCGCCTTCAGCCTCAAGATGAAGGGCATCGACGCCCCCGCCCGCCGCAAATCCGCGATGGAGATGTTGGAGTTGGTCGACATGACCGCCTATGCCGCGCGCCTTCCCGCGCAGCTGTCGGGCGGCCAGCAGCAGCGCGTCGCGCTGGCCCGCGCGCTGATCACCCGCCCGCAGGTGTTGCTTTTGGATGAGCCGCTATCCGCGCTCGATCCGTTCCTGCGCATCCGCATGCGGGCCGAATTGCGCAAATTGCAGCGCGAACTTGGCATCAGCTTTCTGCACGTCACCCACGGCCAGGACGAGGCGCTGGCCTTGGCCGACGAGATCGTGGTGATGAACGACGCACGGATCGAACAGGCCGGCCCCGCGCGGGAGGTGTTCAACGCCCCGCGCACTCGGTTCGTCGCCCGCTTCATGGGCGGGCACAACGTGGTCGCGCTGGCGCAGGGCCATTTCGCGCTGCGCTGCGACGCGGTGGCGGTGGCCGATGCGGGCGCGCCCGCATCGGCCGAGGCCGCCGTCACCCATGTCGAATACCAAGGCGCCCATGTGGCGCTGACCGCCCGCATGGCCGGGGATCAGGACGTCACCGCGCTGATCCCCGAGGCTGAGTTTTTCGCCCGTCCCCGCAACGCAGGCGACCGCGTCGGCCTGAATTGGGCCGACGCCGACCTGCACGCTCTTTCCTCGTGACCGTCTTTCCCAAAGGAGCCCCCTCGATGACCGACAAGACCGTGAAATTCAGCCGCCGCGCGATGCTGAAAACCGGCGCCGCCGCCGTGGCCGCGACCGCGTTCCCCGCCCCGATGATCTGGGCGCAGAACATCAAAGACGTGACCCTGCGCCAGTTCGGCACCGGCGTGTCGAACATCAACGAAGTCGCGCAGAAGGTGAAGGAGGACCTCGGCTTCACCCTTGAGATGACCGCGCTCGATAGCGATAGCGTCACCCAGCGCGCCGCGACTCAGCCCGACAGCTTCGACATCGCCGACATCGAATACTGGATCTGCAGAAAGGTCTGGCCGACCGGCAACCTTCAGGCGATGGACACCAAGAAGATCAAGAACTACGACAAGATCGTCGGCATCTTCCGCAACGGCAAGTTGACGCCCGAGAGCACCATCGCGCAGGGCACGGCGCCGCACTCGGTCGGGTTCACCTCCGGCCCCGGCGGCAAGGATTTCGTCGATAACGAGTCCGGCTGGATGACGCTGATCCCGACCATCTACAACGCCGACACGCTGGGCATCCGCCCCGACCTGATCGGCCGTCCGATCGATAGCTGGGCGGAATTGCTGAACCCCGAATTCAAGGGCAAGGCGTCGCTCCTCGACATCTCCTCGATCGGGATCATGGACATGGCCATGGTTTGCGAGGCGATGGGAGAGATTAACTACGGCGACAAGGGCGCGATGACCCGCGCCGAGATCGACAAGACCATGGCGATCTTCACCGAGGCGAAAAAGGCCGGCCAGTTCCGCGCCTTCTGGAAATCGTTCGACGAGAGCGTCAACCTGATGGCGTCGGGCGAAGTGGTGATCCAGTCGATGTGGTCGCCCGCGATCACCGCCGTCAAATCGCGCGGCATCCCGTGCGTGTACCAGCCGCTGAAGGAAGGCTATCGCAGCTGGGGCGGCGGCATCGGTCTGTCGAAGAACCTCAGCGGGCTGGAGCTGGACGCGGCCTATGAATACATCAACTGGTATCTCGACGGCTGGGTCGGCGGGTTCCTGATGCGTCAGGGCTACTATTCCGCCGTGCCCGAGACCTCCAAGAACCACATGTCCGCCGATGAGTGGGGCTATTGGTTCGAGGGCAAGGCCGCCGCCGGCGACATCGCCAACCCCTATGGCGCCAAGTTGGCCGGGGCCGGAGACATCCGCGACGGCGGGTCGTTCTCCGACCGCATGGGCGCGGTGGCGTGCTGGAACTCGGTCATGCCCGAGAACCAGTACATGGTCCGCAAGTGGAACGAATTCATCGCCGCTTGATCCCCCTCGGGCCCCGGGACGCCCCGGGGTCCGACCCTGGCCGAAGGAGCGCCCATGGACCGATTCCTATCGTCACGACATTTCACCGGATGGGCGCTCGCGTCTCCGGTGGCGATCGTGCTGGCGCTGTTCCTGATCCTGCCGATCCTCGTGATCGTGGTGGTCAGCTTCTGGCAGGCGACCGAATTCTCGATCATCCCGGCATTTTCGTGGGAGAATTATGACTTCCTGCTCGGGTCGCCGGTCACGGTGTCGGTGTTTCTGAACACCTTCAAATACGCCTTCATCACCTGGGCGCTGACCCTCGGGATTGGGTTCACGGTCGCGTATTTTCTGGCGTTTCATGTCCGTACGCTCACTTGGCAGATCGCCTTGTTTTTGATCTGCACCATTCCTTTCTGGACGTCGAACATTATCCGCATGATCTCATGGATCCCGTTTCTGGGGCGCAACGGCATCGCCAATTCGGCGCTGATGTCGTGGGGGGTGGTGGATGAGCCGCTTGATTGGCTTCTGTTCTCCGACTTCGCAGTGATCTTGGCGTTCGTGCATCTTTATACGCTGTTCATGGTGGTGCCGATCTTCAACACCATGATGCGCATTGATAAATCGCTGATCGAGGCGGCGCGCGACGCCGGCGCGTCAGGCGCACAGATCTTGTGGAACGTGATCGTGCCGCTGACCAAGCCGGGGATCATGATCGGCACGATCTTCGTGGTCACGCTGGTGATGGGCGATTTCGTGACGGTGCGGATCATGTCCGGCAGCCAGTCGGCCAATGTCGGGCGGCTGATATCAAACGACATCGGCCTGTTGCAATACCCCTCGGCGTCGGCCACGGCGGTGATCTTGCTGATCACGGTGCTGATCACCATCGGGATCCTTCTGCGCTTCGTCGACATCCGCAAGGAGCTTTGAGATGGAGCCTCGTCCCCGCAGCTTTTACATCCTGTCGGCGTTCTTCGCAGCGTTCCTGCTGTTCCTTTACGGGCCCACCTTCACCATCGCGATCCTGTCGTTCCAGGGGCCGACCGGCGGGCTGACCTTTCCGATGCGCGGCGTGTCGATGCACTGGTTCAAAGACTTGTTTGAGCAGCAGGCGGTGGGTGACATCTGGGGATCGTTCCGGCGCAGCATCGCGCTGGGGCTGATGGTGATGGTGACCACCGTGGTCGCCTCGGTGATGGGCGGCCTGGCGTTTCGCAAGCGGTTCCGCGGGTCGGGCGTCCTGTTCCAGCTGATCATCACGTCGTTGGTGATCCCATCGATCCTGGTGTCGCTGGGGGTGGGGCTGATCTTTTCGCAGCTTGGCCTGCCGGTGCATTGGGCGACCTCGGGCTTTGGCGCGCAGCTGACCTGGACGCTGCCGTTCGGGTTGCTGATCATGTTCGCGGTCTTCAACCGCTTTGACAAAAGCTATGAGGAAGCCGCCCGCGACCAAGGCGCCAGCAACTGGCAGACGATCCGTCATGTGGTGCTTCCAATCATCGCGCCATCGCTCATCGGCGTCGCGCTGTTCGGCTTCACGCTCAGCTATGACGAATTCGCCCGCACCTTGCTGACCTCGGGCAGCTACAACACGCTGCCGCTGGAGATTTACGGCATGACCACCAATGTCACCACGCCGGTGATCTTCGCGCTCGGCACGCTGACCACTGTGTTCTCGTTTATGATCATCGGAGTGTTCCTGATCGCGGCGCGGGTGATGAACCGGCGACGCGCCAAGGCCGGGTCCGATGCCGGCGCGGGGATGGTCTGACGGCCATGGCGATCAGCATCATCAACCCCAACTCGACCGCGTCCATGACCGACGCGATGCTGGCGACCGCGCGCGCCGCGGTCCCCGGGGCCTTGATCAACGCGATCACGTCGCTGGACGGCCCGCCCTCGATCCAAGGCGAGGCGGACGGGTTGGCGGCGCTCGCGCCCTTGCTGGCGCTGGTGGAGTGGGAGTCCGCAAACGGCGCCTCAGCCATCGTGATCGGCTGCTTTGACGACACCGGGTTGGCGCAGGCCCGCCGCATCGCCGCCTGTCCGGTCATCGGGATCGGGCAGGCGGGCTATCACTTGGCGGCGATGGCGGGGGGGCGGTTTTCCGTGGTCACCACGCTGGCCATCTCAGTCCCAATTCTGCGCGGCAATATCGAGGCTTACGGGCTGGCGGGCCATCTGGGACGGGTGCGCGCCAGCGGGGTGCCCGTGCTGGCGCTGGAAACCGACCCCGTCGCGGCCGCCCGGCAGGTGATCGCAGAAATGGAGGCCGCCGAGCGCGAGGACGCCATCGACAGCATCGTGCTCGGCTGCGCCGGAATGGTCGACATCCCGCGGCTGGCCAAGGACCGCATCGGCGTGCGGATCATCGACGGCGTGGCCTCGGCGGTGCGGATCGCGGCGATGCTGGCGTGATGCGGCGCGCCCCGGGGGCGCGCCGCGGTCGGATCAGGTCGCGGGCGCGATCTTGTCCTGGGTCATGGTGTCGAAATCGCTCGCGTCGTGACGCTCATGCAACTGGGTCTCCGGCTCTCCGAACACGCGGTTGACCTTGCGGCCGCGCTGCACCGCGGGGCGGGCGTCAATCTGCTTGGCCCAGCGCATCACGTTGGCATAGGACGCGACGTCGAGGAACGTCGCCGCGCCATAGAGCCGCCCCAGAGCCAACTGGCCATACCAAGACCAGATCGCCATGTCGGCGATGGAATAATCCCCAGCCATGAACTCATGCTCCGCCAGATGACGGTCGAGCACATCAAGCTGACGCTTCGTCTCCATCGAGAAACGGTCGATGCAGTATTCGATCTTGATCGGCGCATAGGCATAGAAATGCCCGAAGCCGCCGCCGAGATAGGGCGCGGCGCCCATCTGCCAGAACAGCCACGACATGCATTCGGCCCGCGCCGCCGGATCGGTCGGCATGAAGGCGCCGAATTTTTCCGCCAGATACAGCAAGATCGCGCCGGATTCGAACACCCGCTGCGGCGGCGACACCGAATGGTCGACCAGCGCGGGGATTTTCGAATTGGGGTTGGCGGCCACGAAGCCGCTGCCGAACTGATCTCCGTCGCCGATCTTGATCAGCCACGCGTCATATTCGGCGGCGTCATGGCCAAGGGCCAAAAGCTCCTCCAGCATCACGGTCACTTTGACGCCGTTGGGGGTGGCGAGCGAATATAACTGCAGCGGGTGCTTGCCGACCTGCAACGGTTTCTCGTGGGTCGCCCCGGCGATGGGGCGGTTGATCTTGGCGAAGGCTCCGCCGTTCTCGGCGCTCCACGTCCAAACGTCGGGGGGGGTGTAGGCGGCTGGCTCGGTCACTGGCTCGGTCATGGGGATCTCGATCTGATGAAACGGTTCGCCCTGTAACTTAAGGACTGAACGCGCCGAGGCAAGCCAAGCCTGCCTTATCAACCCTGCGTCGCGCCCGCGAAAACCTGTCGAAGGCCGCGCGGTTTCGCGATAGAGAGGCGCCATGACCACATCCGATGACTTTGAGATTTTCCTCGCCGCCACCCCCGGGCTCGAATCCCCCTTGGCGGATGAGGCATGGGCGCGCAATTTCGACGCCCCGACCCCCGTGCCCGGCGGCGTGACGCTGCGCGGCGGCTGGCCGGAGGTATGGCGCGCGAACCTCGAACTGCGCGGCGCGGGCCGGGTGCTGGCGCGGATCGGCGGGTTCCGGGCGATGCATCTGGCGCAGCTCGACAAGCGCGCGCGCAAATTCCCGTGGGGGGATTTTCTGCGCGCCGACGTGCCGGTGCGGATCGAGGCGAGCGCGACCAAGAGCAGCCGCGTCTATCACGCGGGCGCCATCGTGCAGCGGGTCGAAACCGCGATCCGCGAAACCCTTGGCGCGCCGATCAGCGATGACGCGGCGGTGCGGGTCATGGCGCGGATCGAGGATGATTTCTGCACCTTCAGCATCGACACCTCGGGCGAGCCGCTGCACAAGCGCGGTCATAAGGAAGAGGTCGGCAAGGCCCCGATGCGAGAGACGATGGCCGCGATGTTCCTGCGCGCCTGCGGCTATGACGGGGCGGAGCCGGTGGTCGACCCGATGTGCGGGTCCGGCACCTTTGTGATCGAGGCGGCGGAGATCGCGGCGAACCTGCACCCCGGCCGATCCCGCGCCTTCGCGTTCGAGCGTTTGGCGACCTTTGACGCAGGCGCTTGGGCGCAGCTCAAAGCCCGAGACGCCCCCATGACGCCGACGTCGATCTTTCGCGGCAGCGACCGCGACGCGGGCGCCGTGCGGATGAGCGCCGAGAACGCCGCCCGCGCCGATGTGGCCGATTTCACCGAGTTCACCCACCACGCGGTCAGCGACCTGATGCGGCCCGAGGGGCGGTCCGGCCTTGTCATCGTCAACCCGCCCTACGGCGCGCGGATCGGCGATGTGGCGGGGCTGCGGGCGGTCTATGGCGCACTCGGCAAAACGCTGCTGGCGCGGTTTTCGGGCTGGCGGGTCGGGATGGTGACCAGCGAGCCGGCGCTCGCCTATGGCTCCGGCCTCCCGTTCACCGCGGGGCCGCGGGCGCTGCATGGCGGGCTGAAGGTACAGTTGTTCCAGACCGGGCGGCTGAAATAAGCCGCAGCGCCGCGGCGTTCGTGAAGGCCTGAGGCTGGCGGGCGGCCGGGGTGCATCAGCGCGTCGCCGTCCACGCCGGGATCAGCGCGAACACGCCGCCCAACAGCACGAAGGCGGCGACAAGATGCGCCTCCGGCCAACTGACCGACGCGACGATCATCAGGTCGGTCATGCGGCTCAGCACCTGCGACAACCCCGCCGTCGCCGCCAGCCCCGCCATCAGCCCCAGCCCGGCGCCAAGGGTCAGCAGCGCGGTGCAATAGCTCCAGACCACGGCGAACAGATAGCGCCGCGGGGCGCCGATGGCCCGCAGCAGCTCCAACCCTTCGGCGAACAGGCGGATCACTATCACCAGCGCCGACAGCACCGCGGCGGCCACCAGCGCCTCGGCGGTCAGCGCCATGACCGACAGGATTTGGCGCACATCCCCCAAAATCGCGTGCAGCCCCGCCAGCGTGGTGGCGGGAAAGAACGCCATGGTCTGCGCCGAGCCATAGCGCGCCCGCAACTGATACGCATCGGCCAGCCGGTGCGGGCGCACCACAATGGCCGGAGTTCCGGGGAAACTCGCCGCGTCAAAGGGGGCGCCGATATGAGTGTCGCCGGGGGCATGGCCGCTCGCCAGCCCGTGAAGCTCGAACACGGTCTCGATGGGGATGAGGATCGCGCGGTCCCACGGCGATCCGGTCGGCGCCATCCGCCCCACCACCGTCAGCTCGGCGTCGTCATGGGCGTCAGGCGTCTCGCCAAGGGCGCGCGTCGCGGCGATTTCTGGCGCGGCGCCGTGCTCTGGCGCGATCCGGTCGCCAAGCGCAAGCGGCGACCGGGCGCCGATCACCGCCTCGCCATGGGCGGCGAACAGGCGGCCCTCGGCCAAGGGGCCGGCAAGCTGGAGGGCGAACTCAGCCACTGTCCCGACGATCGGCGCGCCGTCATGGCTGTCGCCGAACGCAATCGGGGCGGCGAGCGCGATCAACGGGTCGGCGGCCACGGCGGCGAATGTCTCGCCCGACAGCAGCGGAATGTCCGAGGGCTGCAGGTACACCGTCGCCATCAGCGCTGCGATCTCGCCGCCCGGCGCGGCGATCACCAGATCGAAGCCATCCGCGGCGCGGGCGCTCGCGACCCGCAAGGCGCGCTCTTGCGCCGAAAGTGCGACGCCAAGCCCCACCGACACGGCGATCAGCGCCACGAACATCGCGTTGGCGCCAAGGTGGCGGCGCAGCAGCGCGCGGGTCAGCGGTCGGGTGCGATAGCCTCGGGTCAGCCACAGGCCAAGCGCCGGCGCCGCGCATAACAGCGCCGCCAGCCACAGCGCGTCCTGCACATCGGCCGGAAGCGCGAGCCACAGATCGGTCATTGGGCGGCCTTTCGGATTTGGTCGTCGACGATGCCGCCGCCGCTCAGCTCCAACACTCGATCCATGCGCGCCAGCAGGGCGGCGTCGTGGCTGACCACGATCAAGGTCATGCCTTGCGCCCGCGCCAGATCCGACAGCAGCCCGATCAAATCATCCGCCGTGGCGCGATCGAGGCTCGCCGTCGGTTCATCCGCCAGCACCGCGGCGGGAGAATGGGCCAGCGCGCGCGCAAGCGCGATGCGCTGACGCTCGCCCCCCGAATGACGCGCCGCGCCGCGGCGGGCGTCGGCGTCCAGCCCGAACCGGGTCAGGAACCCGGCGGCGGCTTTGGTGATCCGCGCCGCCTCGGCGCGCGGCGCGAAACCGGCGGCGATGCCGGCGTTTTCGTGCGGGCTCAGCTCATCGAACAGGCGCGCAGTCTGGAACATCACGCCCAGATGGCGGCGGCGAAAGGCGGCCATCGGCTCCGCCCCCAGCCCCGAGATGTCGCGCCCGCCCCACAGCACGGCGCCCGCGCGGGGGCGGATCAGCCCGGCCAGCGCGGACAGGAGCGTGGATTTGCCCGCGCCCGACGCGCCTTTGACGCCGAGCAGCGCGCCCGCGGGGACGCTCAGCGCAGGCACGTCCAGCAGCGTCCGGCCGGACGGCGCGGTGACCGACAGGCCCCGGACCTCCAGGTCAAACGCGGTCATAGATGGCGTCGGTCAGGCGCAGACGGCTGAAGAACCCGGTGTCGGGGTCGATATGGTCGCTCAGCCTCAGCACGCCGTTCACCGCCAGCGGCACGTTGAAGGGCGCGACGTCGACCACGCGTTTGGCATAGACGGCGATGATGTCATCGGGCCAGTCGGCGCTGGTTTCGCAAAACGGGCACGTGGCCATTGGGCGTTTGGTCAGCACGAAGAACGCTGATTGCGCCCGCAACGGGGGCGCCATGAAGCCGCGGATCGTGATGCGCCCGCCATCGGCGGCGAGGGCGGCGTCTGAAAAGCTAAGGTCTTTGGCGTAGAGGTCGCGCAGCTTCAGCTCAGGCCCCGCGGCGCGCAAAGCATAGGGCGCCATCACCGCGGCGCCGAGCGCCAGCGTGAAAGCCCGGCGAGTGAGGGGCGTGCCCATGGTGCGAACCTCGGATGCGTGAAGGGAGGAGGGGAAGGGGGGCGGCGCACCGCCCCCCGACAAGGATCACTCAGCGTGGGCGGCGTAGTTCATCACGTGGAAAATCACGTTCTGCTCGATCACGCCGCCGAACAGATGCGCCCAGGGACCGCGGGCATGGACCATGACATCCTCGCCCGAATGCGTCTCGGACCGCATCGGGATCAGCGCCTGCTGGAGGTAGTCGGGATCGATCGCCTGTTCCTGCGTCACGTCGGGACGCGCGCCCGAGAACGTGCCGTCGGCCTGCTTGATCAGCACCGAGCCGGCGCCGTTCAGATAGCCCGCCACCGAATAGGGCTTGCCATCGGCGGCCAGCGCCAGCTCGCCGGTGTGCATGACACCGGCGTCATTGGCCTCATAGCACAGGCCGGTGATCGCGCTGCCGCGGCCGCAATAGCCGTTGAAGGCGATGGCGTGTTCATGATCGGCGGTGACGATGATCAGCGTCTCAGACGGATCGGTCATCGCCATCGCTTTGGCGATCGCGTCGGCGAACGCCACGCCGTCGGTCAGGGTGCGGTGCAGGTTGCCCGCGTGGTTGGCGTGGTCGACCCGGCCCGCTTCGATGTTGAGGTAGAAGCCCTTGTCGTTGTTTCCCAGCGATTTGATCGCCAGTTCGGTCATCTCGGCCAGCGACGGCTCGCCGGTGCGGTCATAGGAATATTTCATGTGCGAGGCCTCATAGAGGCCCAGGATCGGGGTGCCGTCGGCGGGCAGCGCCGCGAAGTCCGTGTCGTTCCATGAATAGACCGCGCCCATGGCCTTGGCCTCGGCGATCAGATCGCGGCCGTCGGCGCGCTTGCCGCTTTTGCCCTCGTCATCCTTGGCGTCCTTCGGGAGGAACTGCGAGCGCCCGCCACCAAGCGCGAGGTCGATCACGCCCGCTTTCATCTGCTGCAGAAGCTGGTCGGCGATATCGAGCTGGTCGCAGCCCGCGGGCACTTCGCTGTCGTTTTCCCAATTGCGGTTCACTGACTTGGCGTAGACGCCCGCCGGGGTCGCATGGGTGAGGCGCGCGGTGGAGATCACGCCAACCGAGCGGCCCTCGGCGGCCATTATCTCAGCGAAAGTGGTCAATTCGTGCCCGACCCGCCCGGCGCAATCGCCGACCGCAACGGTGTCGTCGACGTTGACCATGGTGTTCTTGAGCTTGACGCCGGTGTTCATCGCGCTCGCGGTCGGCGCGCTGTCGGGGGTTTGGCCGTTGGACGAATAGGTTTTGACGAGGGCGACGTTCGGGAACGTTTCCTGCGGCTGGACATAGTCGTCGCCGAGCCCGCCCTTGGCCTGGCCGGTGAACAGGCGGATCGCATAATTGGTGCCGACGCCGTTGCCGTCGGCGGTGAACAGAATCACGTTCTTGGCCTTGCCGGTGATCGGCTGGTTGGCGAGGCGCTGCGCGATCACGGCCTGACCTGCCTTGAACCAGGCGTCGTTGGCCTGCGGCAGATCCTGCGCGAAGGCGGCGGTCGAGGCGGCCAGTAGCGACGCGGTGCAGAGAACCAGATGTTTCATGTGCAGACCCTGAAGGTTGAATGGCGGACGG
>JBLIKI010000067.1:0-13449 GCA_047636235.1 Paracoccaceae bacterium
AGCCGCCGCCTGAGCCGCCGCCTGAGACGGGCGCGATCCGATCAGCGCCCGAGGCGCGCGCGATCGCGTCCGCGGTCAGCCCCAGCGCGCCCAGCACCGCCGCGGTGTCCTCGCCCATGCCCGCCACGTCGCCGCCGCCGGTCAGCATGGTTCCGTCCACCTCGAACGGCATCGCGGGGGCGCGGAACGCAGTCCCGTCGGCGCAGCGCGACAGCGCCAGCCCGCCGGGGCGCATCACATGGGGGTCGTCATACATGTCGCTCGGCTTCAGGATCGGGGCGAACGGGATGCCCGCGGATTCGAACCTCGGCGCCAGCGCGCCCGCGTCCAGCCGCGCGATCTTGGCCGCCACCAGCGGCACGGTCCAGTCGCGCGCGCGGATCCGGTCCATCGGGGTTTGCAGGCGGGGGTGGGATAGCAGGTCCTCAAGGTCCAGAATCGCGCACAGGGTCCGCCATTGCCCCTCGGTCACCGCGCCGACGAACAGCTGCACGCCTGAGGCGTCGGTGAAGATGTCATAGACGGGCCATGAGAAATCCCGCTCCGGCATCGGCGGGGGGCAGACGCCTTCCAGCTCGAACTGGACCATGTGCTGGGCGACCAGCAGCAGGCAATTCTCAAACAAGCCGACGCGCAATTCGCGGCCCTGATCGGTGTCCTTGCGCTCCATCAACGCGGCCATCACGGCGAAGGCGGCGAAAAGCCCGCCCATGATGTCGTTGGCCGACGATCCGACCCGCAGCGGGCGCCCCGACGGGCCGGTCATATACGCCAGCCCGGTCATCATCTGCACCACCTCGTCCAGCGCGGTGCGGCCTTGATAGGGGCCGCTGAGGAACCCCTTGCAGCACGCCAGGATCAGCCGCGGGAACCGCGCGCGTAGAGCAGGGGCGTCCACCCCGGCCTTGATCAGCGCGCTGTCGCGGAAATTCTCAACGAACACGTCGGCGGTGGCGAGCAGGGCTTGCAAGGCGTCGCGGCCTTCGGGGGCGCTCACATCGATCGTCACCGATTTCTTGCCGCGGTTGAACAGCGGGAACATCGGGCGGCCCATGCCGGTCAGATCGCGGGTCTTGTCGCCTCCGGGCGGCTCGACCTTGATGATTTCGGCGCCGAGCTGCCCGAGGAACATGCCGCAGGACGGGCCCATGATCATGTGGCTCATCTCCACCACGCGGATCCCGGCGAGGGGGCGGAAGTCTTGGGTCATGCGGCGCTCCGGTTGATCTCGAGCGCCACCATAGGGCGGGCGCGCCGCGCGATCACGGGGTTTCGCGCGCTAAGTCGCCTTGGCCCGTTGGCGGCCCGCCTCCGCGCCAAGCGCCGCCAGCGCCCCAAGCGGCAGCGGAACCGTCGCGCCCTTGATCGCGACGATATCGTCGACATTGAACGTGAAGGCGGCGCGGTTCAGCCCCGCCACGGCCGCGAAGTCGACGAAGGACGGATCGCTCCGCTCCGGCCCGAACGCAAAGCGCTGGCAGGAGGCCGGATCATCCTCGTTCGACCGACCGTCGAGGGTGACCTGTTCGGTCACGATCGCGTCGCCCGGCTTGTTCCCGGACACTCGAATCACGGCGGAGGACAAGGCGTCCCGATAGCCGCCGTTCACATGCCCCTCATTGCCCAGAAAGCTGGCGAGGCGGAACGTGTCGCCGCTGACGGTGCGCAGCCGGAACGCGGCGATCGGACCGCCGGACCGGCCGGCATAGCTCGCGTGAAAGATCGCGCTGCCGGTGTCGGGAAAGCCGACATTGATCGACGGGTTCGGAGGGACATATTCCTTTCAGACGATGCTGGTATAGTAGCCCGAAAGGTCAATGCTTTCGGCAGACTTTCACCTGAAAACCTGCGCCAGCGCTGATCTTTCAAAGCATCAGACGATGAATCCGGGCGACTGAGGGATAAGCGCCGCCCGCAGCGGACCATGCGGCGCCCGGCCTTCTGCGATGATGGCGCGATCTTGCCGCCCTGCGTCCCCGCGGCTACCAATTGCGGCTCATCCCCTTGGCGGAGCCTGACCATGCATGACGCCCCCCCCGACACCCAGCCAGACGACCGCGCCGCCCGCGCCGCGATCATCGACGCCTGCCGCGCCATGAACGCCAGCGGGCTGAACCAAGGCACGTCGGGCAACATCTCGGTGCGCAGCGGGGACGGCATCCTGATCACGCCGACCTCGATGGCGTATGATGCCATGACCCCCGATGACATCGTCTGGATGGGCTTTGACGGGGCGGTGCGGGGCCGCAATGCTCCGTCCTCGGAATGGCGGTTCCACCTCGACATTCTGCGCGCCAGGCCGGGCGCGAACGCGGTGGTCCACGCGCACCCGACCTATTGCACCACGATCGCGATCTTGGGTCGGGCGATCCCGCCGATCCACTATATGATCGCCGCCGCGGGGGGGCATGACATCCGCTGCGCGCCCTACGCGACCTTCGGCACCGCGGAACTGTCGGACCATGCGCTGGCGGCGCTGACGGACCGCCACGCCTGTCTGCTGGCCCATCACGGCATGATCGCCACCGGCGCGACGCTGGCCAAGGCGATGTGGCTGGCGACCGAGGTCGAGGCGCTGGCCCGGCAATATCACGGCTGTCTGCAGATCGGAGAACCGCCGCTGCTGCCGCTCGACGAAATCGCCCGGGTGCGCGCCAAATTCGCGGGCTATGGCCTTGGGGGCTGACCCGGCGCCGCCGCTGTTGCGGGGCGTCTGGGGCGCGCGTAGGCTCTGCCGCGACGCGACCCTAAGCGGAGAATACGCGATGATCCCCGGCAAATCCCCCAAGGTGCTCGACCTCGAAGCCCGCCTGTCGCGCTTCATGAACGACCATATCTATCCCAACGAGGCGCGGTTCTACCGCGAATCGGAGGATATCGGCCCCTGGGGCGTCCAGCCCGTGATCGAAGAGCTGAAGGCGATCGCCAAGGCCGAAGGGCTGTGGAACCTGTTCCTGCCCCATTCGGACCGCGGCGCGGGGCTGAGCAACCTCGATTACGCGCCTTTGTGCGAGATCATGGGGCGCACCCATATGGCGCCGGAGGTGTTCAATTGCTCCGCCCCCGACACCGGCAATATGGAGGTGCTGGAGCGGTACGGATCGCCCGCGGACAAGGAACGCTGGCTGGTCCCGCTGCTGAACGGGGAGATCCGGTCCTCGTTCGCCATGACCGAACCCGCGGTGGCATCGTCGGACGCGCGCAACATCGAAAGCTCGATCCGGCGCGACGGGGATGAGTATGTGATCAACGGGCGCAAATGGTACACCACCGGCGCCACCGACCCGCGCTGCAAGATCATCATCTTCATGGGCAAGACCGACCCGGACGCAGACCCCTATCGCCAGCAATCGATGATCCTGGTCCCGAAAGACACCCCCGGCATCACGGTGGAGCGCGCGCTGCCGGTGTTCGGGTTCTATGGCGTGCCGGACCGCGCGTCCGAAGTGTTGTTCGAGAACGTCCGCGTCCCCGCCGCCAACATGCTGCTGGGCGAGGGGCGGGGCTTTGAGATCGCGCAAGGCCGCCTCGGCCCCGGCCGGATCCACCACTGCATGCGGCTGATCGGGCTGGCGGAGCGGTCGTTGGAAAAGATGTGCGTCCGCGCCACCCAGCGCACCGCCTTCGGCAAGCTGCTGTCGGAGCAATCGGTGACGCGCGAGCGGATAGCCCAATCGCGCATCGAGATCGAGCAATCGCGGCTGTTGACCCTGCGCGCCGCGCACCTGATGGACACCGTTGGCAACAAACAGGCCCGCGCCGAGATCGCGATGATCAAGGTCGCGGTGCCGGACATGGCCTGCAAGGTGATCGACCGGGCGATCCAGATGTTCGGGGGCGGGGGGACGGGCAATGATTTCGGGCTCGCCTCGGCCTATGCCACCGCGCGATTGCTGCGGCTGGCGGACGGGCCGGATGAGGTCCACCGCGATCAGATCGCGCGGCTGGAGCTGAAAAAACAGCACGGCCGCAATGACGGCGCGGGCGGCTGGGCGCCTGCGATCAGCGCGATCGCGCTGCCGCCCGCCAAGCGCTGACGCGCCATAAGGACCCCGGACATGACCAAGGCGATCCTCTGCTGCGCGATCAACGGCGTGCTGACCGACCCCAAACGGCACGGCGTGCCGGTCACCCCGGCGGAGATGGCCGCCGAAGCGCGCCGCGCCTATGAAGCAGGGGCCAGCATCATCCATTTCCACCTGCGCGCGCAGGGGCCGGGGCAGGGCCATCTGCCGTCTTGGGACGTGGACCTGTCGCGCGACGTGCAGGCCGCGATCCGCGATGCGTGCCCCGGCGTGATCCTCAACCACACCACCGGGGTGGTGGGGCCCGATTATGCCGCCGCGCTGGCTTGCGTGGCGCAAACCCGGCCCGACATGGCGGCGTGCAACGCAGGCTCGCTCAACTATCTCAGGACCCGCGCTGACGGGCGCTGGGCGTGGCCGCCGATGATGTTCGACAACCCGGTGGAGAAAGTGCAGGCGTTTTTGGACGTGATCCTTGGCGCGGGCGCGATCCCGGAGTTCGAATGTTTCGACACCGGGATCGTGCGCAGCATCGCGATGTATCGCAGCGCGGGGATGTTCCACGGCGCGCCGCAGATGAATTTCGTGATGGGAGTGGCGTCGGGGATGCCGGTGTCGGTCGACCTGCTGCCGATCCTGGTGGATCTGGCGCCGGACGACGCCCGCTGGCAGGTCACCGCGATCGGGAGGGCGGAGATTTGGCCGCTCCACCAGAAAGCCGCCGATCTGGGCGGGATGCTGCGCGTCGGGCTTGAGGATACGTTTTATCTGCCGAACGGGGACAAGGTCGCCTCCAACGGCCCGCTGGTCGACGAAATCGTCCGCTGCGCGCGCAATGCGGGCCGTGAGGTGGCGTCGCCTGCCGAAGCGCGCGCGATGCTGGGGCTGTGACGGCGGCTTGATGCAAAAGGGAGGCCCCATGGCACGGATCGAAACGCGGCTGACGGCGCACGCGCTTGCCGCCAACCGGGGCGGTATGCTCGCGCTGCTCACGCAGGCGCAAGACATCGCGGCTCGTGCGCGGATCGCGTCGGAGGCCGCCCGCGCGCGGTTCGAAAAACGCGGCCAATTGCTGCCGCGCGACCGGCTGGCGCTATTGCTCGACCCCGACACGCCGTTCATCGAACTGTCGGCGCTGGCGGGCTATGGCCTCGACCACCCCGACCCGGTGCGGTCGGTCCCCGGCGGGGGCGTGATCGCGGGCATCGGGGTGGTCGCGGGCGTGCGCTGCATGATCAACGCGTCCGATTCAGGCATCGCGGCGGGGGCGTTGCAGCCCATGGGGTTGGAGAAACAGCTGCGAGTGCAGGAGATCGCGCTGGAAAACAAGCTGCCCTATGTGCAGCTGGTCGAAAGCGCGGGCGCCAATCTGATGGCTTACCGCGTTGAGGATTTCGTTCGCGGCGGCGCGCTGTTTCGCAACCTCGCGCGGATGTCCGCCGCCGGGCTGCCGGTGGTGACGGTGACGCACGGGTCCTCCACCGCCGGGGGCGCCTATCAGACCGGATTGTCGGACCACATCATCATGGTGCGCGGGCGCACGCGGGCGTTTCTGGCGGGTCCGCCGCTCTTGAAAGCCGCGACCGGCGAAATTGCCAGCGAAGAGGATCTGGGCGGCGCCGAGATGCACACCGCGATATCGGGCCTTGGCGACCATCTGGCCGAGGATGACGCCCACGCCATCGGCATCGCCCGCGAGGTGATCGCGCACTTGGGCTGGGACGGGTGCGCCGAGGCCCCGCGCGATTTCGCCCCCCCAGCCTATGATGCTGAGGGTCTGCTCGGCATCATGCCCCCCGACCACCGCCAGCCGGTCGACATGCATGAGGTCATCGCGCGGATGGTGGATGGGTCCGAGTTCCTCGACGTCGGCGCGCGCTATGGCGCCGCCACCATCTGCGGGACCGCGACGATCCACGGCCACCCGATCGGGATCGTCACCAATAACGGCCCGATCGACCCGGACGGGGCGGCCAAGGCGGCGCATTTCATCCAAGCGTGCTGTCAGGCGGGGACGCCGATTCTCTACCTCAACAACACCACCGGCTTCATGGTCGGCCGGATTTATGAGGAGGCCGGGATCATCAAGCACGGCGCCCGAATGATCCAAGCGGTCGCCAACGCCACCGTGCCGCAGTTCACCATTTATTGCGGCGCCTCGTTCGGGGCGGGCAATTACGGCATGTGCGGCCGGGGGTTCTCGCCGCGGTTCTGCTTTTCCTGGCCCAACGCCCGCACCGCGGTGATGGGCGGAGAGCAAGCCGCCGGCACCATGGCCATCGTCCATGAGGCGCGAGCCGAGCGGACCGGAACCCCGCCCGACCGCCCCGCCATCGACGCGATGAAGGCCAAGATCATCGACACCTTCAACGGACAGATGAGCGCGCTGCACACCAGCGCCCGGATGCTCGACGACGGGGTGATCGACCCGCGCCTGACCCGCGATCTGCTGGCTGAGACGATGCGGATCTGCCGCGAGGCGGCGCGGCGAACGCCCCGCAAGGTCCAGTTCGCGGTGGCGCGGCCATGACCCGCGCCACTCCGTTCTCCACGCTCTTGGTCGCCAATCGCGGCGAGATCGCCGTGCGCGTGCTGCGCAGCGCCCGCGCGCTAGGCTACCGAACGGTCGCGGTTCATTCCGACGCCGACGCAGGTGCGCCGCATGTCGCCATGGCCGACCAAGCGGTGTGCATCGGCGGCGCGGCGCCGGGCGATAGCTATCTGCGGATCGACCGGATCATCGACGCCGCCCGCCGGACCGGCGCCGATGCGATCCACCCCGGCTACGGCTTTCTGGCCGAAAACCCGGGCCTTCCCGCCGCCTGCGCCGAGGCCGGGATCGTGTTCGTCGGCCCGTCTGCGGACAGCATCGCGCGCATGGGCGACAAGGCGGGCGCCAAGGCGTTGATGATCGCCGCCGGGGTTCCCTGCGTGCCCGGCTGGCAGGGCGCCGATCAGTCCGAGGCGACCTTGACCGCCGAGGCGGCGCGCATCGGCTATCCGCTGATGATCAAGGCCACCGCCGGGGGCGGCGGGCGCGGCATGCGGCTGGTTGAGGATCCGGGCGATTTCGCCACCGCGCTCAGCGCCGCCAAATCTGAGGCGAAATCGGCGTTCGGCAGCGACACCGTGCTGCTGGAACGCGCGATCATCGCGCCGCGGCACCTTGAGATTCAGATCCTTGTCGACCGTTTCGGCGCGGCGGTGCATCTGGCGGAGCGCGACTGCTCGGTCCAGCGTCGCCACCAAAAGCTGATCGAGGAGGCGCCGTCCCCCGCCGTCTCGCCCGATCTGCGGGCGCGGATGGGCGCGGTCTCGGTGCAGGCCGCGCTGGCGATCGGGTATGAGGGGGCGGGGACCTTCGAATACCTGCTCGACGCCGACGGGGCGTTCTATTTCATGGAGATGAACACCCGCCTTCAGGTCGAGCATCCGGTGACCGAGGCGATCACCGGCCTCGATCTGGTGGCGCTGCAGCTGAAAATCGCCAGTGGGGCGCCGCTGGGGCTGGTCCAATCCGACATCGTGCTGCGCGGCCACGCCATCGAGGTGCGACTATGCGCTGAGGACCCCGGCGCGGGGTTCCTGCCGCAAAGCGGGCGGATGGCGGTGTGGCGGCCGGCTCAAACGCTGCGGGTCGATCATGGGCTGGCGGACGGGGCCGACATCCCGCCCCACTACGACAGCATGATCGCCAAGCTGATCGCCCATGGCGACACCCGGGGCGATGCGCTGCGGATGCTGGCGACCGGGCTGGCCGATACCGTCGCGTTGGGGGTTCGCACCAATCAGGCGTTTCTGGCCGCTTGTCTGGCGCACCCGGAATTCGTGGCGGGTCTCGCCACCACCGCATTCATCGCGCGCCACCATGCTGATCTGGCGCCGAGCGCGGCCGAGGAGCGGCGGGCGGCGATGCTGACCGCGGCGGTGCTGCGCGCCTCGCCCTCGACCGCGCTGGCCCATGGTCATGGGGTTCCGGTGCGGCTGACCCGCGGGCCAGCGGTGTATGACGTGCGAGTGATCGCGCACGCCCATGGCGTGTGCGAGGCGACTTGCGGCGACGAGGCGATGTCGCTGACCGTCGGTCCGGGCCGCGATGGGGTGCGCGCGGTGACGATGGGCGGGCGGGTCCGCGCCCTGCGGCTGGCGCGCGATGGCGACACGATCCTGACCCATATCGACGGGGTCGGCTGGGATTTCGCCGATCGCAGCCTTTCGCCCCGCAGCGCGGCCGCCGCCCCCGGCGTCGATGGCAAGGTGCGCGCAAGCATGAACGGAACCGTGGTTTCGGTCGACGTCGCGGTCGGGGATGCGGTGGTCGCGGGGCAAAAGCTGCTGTCGCTCGAGGCGATGAAGATGGAGCATATCCACGCCGCCCCCGTGGCGGGCGTGGTGGCGGCGGTGCATGCGGCTCCCGGCGCGCAGGTCGCCGCCCAAGCCCTGCTGGCCGAGGTGACGCCCGCCGAGGCGTGACCTCGGCCCCCATCGCGCGCCCCCCCACCATCGCGCGTCCACCATCGCAAGACCCGGGCCGTCGGCAAGGGGGGCGCCAGAGGTCTCGCGCTGGGGCGCGGAGTTTGCTATTGCAGCGCACCACAACGCCCGCGCCTCCCGTGAAAGATCGCCCATCCCCGTGACTGACGCGCCCCGCACCACGCTCGACGCCGTATCGCTGACCATCGGCGGTCGGCGGCTGCTCGATGGCCTGAGCCTTGATCTGGCGGATCGGCGGATCGGCGTGATCGGGCGCAATGGGTCGGGCAAATCGCTGCTGGCGCGGCTGCTGGCCGGGCTGATCGCGCCCGATCAGGGACGCGCGCTGGTCGATGGGGTGGACGTCGCGCGCGACCGGCGGCGGGCGATCGACACCGTCGGCATCCTGTTCCAGAACCCCGACCACCAGATCATCTTCCCGACGGTGGAGGAGGAGATCGCCTTCGGCCTGACCCAGCAGGGCCTCGGCAAGGCGGCGGCGCGCGGGGCGGCGCATGTGATGCTGGACCGGTTCGGCGCACGTGATTGGGCGGCGCGCCCGGTGCAGACCCTGTCGCAGGGCCAGCGGCATCTGGTGTGCATGATGGCGGTGCTGGCGATGGCGCCGTCGGTGATCGTGCTGGATGAGCCGTTCGCGGGCCTCGACGCGCTGACGGCGCGGCGGCTGAACCGGATGCTGGCGGCGCTGGACCAGCGGCTGATCCACATCACCCACGATATGGCGGCGCTGGCGGGCTATGACCGGGTGATCTGGCTGGACGGGGGCGCGGTGGCGATGGATGGCGCGCCCGAGCCGGTGATTGCGGCCTATCTGGCGAGGATGCAGGGCCTAGGGGATGACGATGCTGTCGCTGACCTCTGATATCCGCACGATCTATCACCCGATGCCCGCACGGTGGAAACTCGGCGCGCTCTGCGCGGTCACGCTGGCGCTGTCGATGGCCCCGGGCGGGGCGCCGGGCGGGGCCGGCTCAGGGCTCGCGCTGGCGATCACGGTCGCGCTGTACCTCGGCGGCGGGATGGCCTTCGCGCGCCAAGGGCTGCGGATGCTGCGTCCGCTGCGCTGGTTCCTGGTTCTGCTGGCGGTGTGGCATGTGGCGGAGGGAACGCCGGTCGCGGGGGCCTGGCTGATAGTGCGGCTGGTGGCGGCGGTGGGGCTGGCGAACCTGGTGACCATGACCACCCGCCTTGACGACATGATCGCGGCGGTCGAAGGCGCGCTGGCGCCGCTGCGCCGGATCGGGCTGAACCCCCGCCCGCTGGGGATCGCCATCGCGCTGACGGTGCGGTTCATCCCGGCGCTGTCCGACAAGGGCGCGCGGCTGGTGGAAAGCTGGCGCGCCCGCAGCCCGCGCCGCCCCGGCTGGCGGATGCTGTTTCCGCTCGCGCTTATCGCCATCGACGACGCCGACGCCGTATCCGACGCCCTGCGCGCCCGAGGCGGCGCGGCGGGGCCGGACCGTTAACTTCAAAGGAAATCCCCCATGGATCGTACCATCGCCTATATCGCGCTGTTCGCCGCGCTGATCGCCGCCCTCGGGCTGGCGCCGCCGCTGAATGTCATCCCCGGGGTGCCGATCACGGCGCAAAGCTTCGGCATCATGCTGTCGGGCGCGGTCTTGGGCGCGCGGCGCGGGGCGCTGGCGGTGCTGTTGTTCCTGCTTTTGGTCGCGCTGGGTCTGCCGCTGTTGGCGGGCGGCCGAGGGGGCCTCGGGGTGTTCGCCGGGCCGACGGTGGGGTTCCTGATCGGCTGGCCGATGGCGGCCTTCGTCACCGGGCTGGTGACTGAGCGGCTCCGCGCAGCCCCGGTCGGGGCCGCGGCGACCATCGGCGCGCTGATCGGCGGGGTCGTGGTGCTCTATGCCGCGGGGATCGTCGGGATGTCGGTGACCTTGGGCAAGACGATACCTGAGGCGACGATGCTGGTCGCGGTGTTCCTCCCCGGCGATGCGATCAAGGCGGCGCTGACCGGGGTGGTCACCGCCGCGCTGGCCCGCGCCCGCCCCGGTGCGGTGTTGTCGCGCGCCTGAGGCGCGGTGTTATCGCGCGCCTGAGGCGTAGTGTTATCGCGCGCCTGAGGCGTGGTCCTGCCGCGCGCCTGATCAGCCCCCGAGCGGGCGCAGGGCGGGGACGGGGCCATAGCTGCGCGTGTCGCCCGCCACCACCGCGGCGGGGGCGGGATAGCTGACCGGGCCGTTCGGCGTGTCCACGGTGATGCGCCGCAGATGCGGGTGCGCCGACAGGCCCGCCATGTCGTTGACAGACGCCAGCGCCACGTCGGCGCGGTGCAGCGCCTCTATCGCCTCGGCCGCGGTGCGGGCGGCGAAGGCGGCGCCGACGATGGCGTCGGTCTCGGCCCGGTTGACCACCCGCGCCACATTGGTCGCGAACCGCGGATCGGTCCCAAGCGCCGCGTCGCCTAGGAACGTTGCGCAAAGCTTCACCCATTCCCGATCGCTTTGGATCGAGATCAGGATCAGTTTCCCGTCCGACGTCCCGAACGCCCCATAGGGCGCGATGGACGGGTGGGCCATGCCGACCCGTTGCGGGGTCTTGCCGCCTTCGTGGTTCAGCAGCGGCACGGTCATCCAATCGGCCATCACGTCGAACATCGACACCGAGATCGCGGCGCCTTTGCCCGTCACCCCCCGCCGGATCAGCGCCTCAAGGATCGCGGCATAGGCGGTCGCCCCGGTGGCGATGTCGACGACCGAGGTGCCGACCCGCGACGGCTCCTGCGGCCCGCCGGTGATCGAACACAGGCCCGATTCCGCCTGGATCAGCAGGTCATAGGCCTTGCGGTCGGCCATCGGGCCGTCCTCGCCATAGCCTGAGATCGAGCAATTGATCAGCTTTGGGTAGTCTCGCGCCAACCGCGCCGCGTCGAACCCGAGCCGCGCCATCGCGCCGTGCTTGAGGTTCTGCATCAGCACGTCGGCGCCCGACAGCAGGTCCGCCAGCGCCGCCTTGCCCACGGGCGAGGTCAGGTCCAGCGTCACCGTCTCCTTGCCGCGGTTGAGCCAGACGAAATAGCTGCTTTGTCCCGCGGCCACCGCATCATAGCCGCGGGCGAAATCGCCCTCAGGCCGCTCAACCTTGATCACCCGTGCGCCGGCGTCGGCGAGGCGCGAGGTGGCGAAGGGCGCCGCCACGGCTTGCTCGACCGCGACGACCGTCAGGCCCGCGAGAGGAAGCGCGTCCATCAGAACGACCGCGGCAGGCCGAGCACATGCTCGGCGATATGGCTGAGGATCAGGTTGGTGGAGATCGGGGCCACTTGGTAGAGGCGGGTTTCGCGGAACTTGCGCTCCACATCGTATTCGCACGCGAAGCCGAAGCCGCCGTGGAATTGGAGGCAGGCGTTGGCGGCCTCCCAACTTGCTTTCGCGGCGAGGTATTTCGCCATGTTGGCCTGCGCGCCGCAGGGCTGACCTGCATCGTAAAGGCGACATGCCTCGAACCGCATCAGGGACGCCGCTTCGATTTCAATGAAAGCCTCGGCGATCGGGAACTGCACGCCCTGGTTCTGGCCGATCGGGCGGCCGAATACGGTGCGTTCTTTCACATAGGCGCAGACCCGCTCGGTGAACCAATAGCCGTCGCCGATGCATTCCGCCGCGATCAGCGCCCGCTCGGCGTTCAGGCCGGTGAGGATGTATTTGAAGCCCATCCCCTCCTCGCCGATCAGGTTCTCGGCGGGGATTTCCAGGTTGTCGAAGAACAGCTCATTGGTCTCATGGTTGACCATGTTGAGGATCGGCTGCACCCGCATGCCGTTCGCGATCGCATCCTTGATATCGACGAGGAAGATCGACAGCCCTTCGGATTTCTTTTTCACCTCGGCCAGCGGGGTGGTGCGCGCCAGCAGGATCATCAGGTCGGAATGCTGGACCCGGCTGATCCAGACCTTCTGGCCGTTGATGACATATTTGTCGCCGCGCCGCACCGCGGTGGTCTTGAGGCTGGTGGTGTCGGTGCCGGTGGTCGGCTCGGTCACGCCCATCGATTGCAGGCGCAATTCGCCGGACGCCAGCTTGGGCAGGATCGCGGCCTTTTGCGCCTCGGACCCGTGCCGCACCAGCGTGTTCATGTTATACATCTGGCCGTGGCAGGCGCCCGAATTGCCGCCCGCGCGGTTGATCTCCTCCATGATCACCGACGCCTCGGTCAGGCCGAGGCCCGATCCGCCGTATTCTTCGGGGATCAGCGCCGCCATCCAGCCCGCTTTGGTCAGCGCGTCCACGAACGCCTCGGGGTAGCCGCGCGCCAGATCCACCTCTCGGTGGTAGCTGTCGGGGAACTCGGCGCAAAGCGCGCGAACCGCGTCGCGGATGTCCTGATACTGGTCGTCGGCATTGCTGAGCATGGTGTGCATCCCGGTCCGGCACGGCGGCGCGCCGCGTGTGAGGTTATATGCAACGGATCCGGGCCATACGGCAAATATCTGATTGGCCTATGGGTTATACCGAAATATTATGGGCCTTTGCGGTGAGGGGCCCATGGACATCAAGCAGCTGCGCCACTTTCTGGCGATCGTCGAGGAGGGGTCGTTTTCCCGCGCCGCGCTACGGATAGGGGTGGCCCAGCCTGCGCTATCCCTGCGGGTCCGCAAGATGGAGGAGGCGCTTGGAACTCCGCTTCTGCTGCGCTCCGCTGGCGGGGTGACGCCGACCGAGGCGGGGGAGCTGTTGGCGCGGCGCGCCCGCACCCTGCTCGCGGATCTGGACCGCACCGAGGAGGAGATCCGCAGCCTAGGCGCAGAGCCATCTGGCAAGGTGCGGATCGGCCTGCCGGGCACGATCAGCGGCATCGTCTCGGTCCCGCTGATCGCGCTGATGCGCGCGCGCCACCCGCGGATCCGGCTGAATATCGCCGAGGCGATGAGCGGCTTCGTCGCCGAATGGCTGCGCGACGGGCGGATCGATCTGGC
>JBLIKI010000068.1:0-13336 GCA_047636235.1 Paracoccaceae bacterium
CAGGCGGCGCGTATGATGTCGAGATGATCCGGCGACACCGTGGCGTGGTCGAGCGGCGCCGAGCCGTGCTGCATCCGCGCCAGCGCGCCGTCCGGCCCGAGGCAAAGCGCGCGCTTCGCCTCGCCTTTGGTGATGCAGATCGCACGGATGTCGATCGCCTCGGCCATGGCGCCGACCTCGGCGGCGACAGCCCTCGGGGCCGCCCCAGCGTCGACCAGCGCGGGGGCCGGATCGGCCACGCGCAGCTCCGCGCCATGCGCCAACAAGTTCTTGGCAAGGCCGCGTCCCATGCCGCCAAAGCCGATAGGTCCGAGGCGCTCCGCGATCATTGGCGCCTCCTTGACCGCGAGATAGGCAGGTGCTCAGGTATGGTGCAGCCGGCTTCGCCCTGCGCCCACGCCGGTCCGTCGCGGCAAGGCGCGGGGCAGTGCCGCGCTCCCGCCTTCGCCGCCCGTTTCGCCCGCCCGCCTGACTGATCCGAAAGAGCCTTTATGAACACCAATTCCCCCATGCATGGCGGCGCGCTGCTGGTAGACTGTCTTGCGGCCCAAGGCGTGACCCGTGTTTTCTGCGTCCCTGGCGAAAGTTTTCTGGCCGCGCTGGACGGGCTGCACGACAGCGCCATCGACGTCGTGGTGGCCCGCCAGGAAGGCGGCGCCGCGATGATGGCTGAGGCGAGCGGCAAGCTGACCGGGCGGCCCGGCGTCGCCTTCGTGACCCGCGGCCCCGGCGCCACCAACGCCAGCGCAGGCGTGCATGTCGCGTTCCAGGATTCGACCCCGATGGTGCTGTTCGTCGGCCAGGTGGCGAGCGACCAAAAGGACCGCGAGGCGTTCCAAGAGGTCGACTATGGCGCCATGTTCGGCCCGCTGGCGAAGTGGGTGGCGCAGATCGACCGCAGCGATCGGATCCCTGAATATATCAGCCACGCCTTTCACGTCGCGCAATCGGGCCGCCCCGGCCCGGTGGTGCTGGCGTTGCCTGAGGACATGCTGTCCGGCCCCGCCGTAGGCATCCCCGTGCCCGCCGCAACCTTGCCGTCGGGCCGCGCGGCCGACGATGACGTGGCGGCGGTGATCGACCGCCTGGCGGCCGCGAAACGCCCCATGATCGTGGTCGGAGGCGGCGGCTGGTCGGCCGAGGCGGCCCGCGCGTTGGGCGATTTCGCCGCGACCATGGGCCTGCCGGTGGGGGCGTCGTTCCGCTGTCAGGACTACCTCGACAACCGCCACCCGAACTATGTCGGAGACGTGGGCATAGGCATCAATCCAGACCTGGCGCAGGCGGTCAAAGACGCCGACGTGATCCTCGCGCTTGGCGCGCGGATGGGAGAGATGACCACGTCGGGCTACACCTTGCTGACGCCCCCCGTGGCCGCGCAGGCGCTGCTGCATGTCCACGCCGATCCGTCGGAGATCGGGCGCGTCTATCGCCCCGAATTGGCGGTGGTGGCGCGCCCCGGCCCGTTCGCCTTGCAGCTTGCCGCGGCGGCGCGCAAGCGGGGCGCCTCTGGCGCAGCCGCGGGGGGCGACTGGCTGACCGGCCTGCGCGCGTCCTATGAGGCATGGCAGATCCCGCAATCCGCCCCCGGCGCGCTGAAGATGGAGACGGTGATCGCCCATCTCAACGACGTGCTGCCCGATGATGCGGTGCTGACCAACGGGGCGGGCAACTATTCGGCGTGGCTGCACCGCTATTACCGTTATCGCGGCTGGCGCACTCAGCTGGCGCCGACCAGCGGGTCGATGGGCTATGGCTTGCCGGCGGCGATCGCGGCCAAGCTCGACACCCCGGACCGCACGGTGATCTGTCTGGCGGGGGACGGCTGTTTCCAGATGGTCAGCCAGGAATTCGGCACCGCCGCCGAGCATGGCGCCAACGTCGTCGTGCTGCTGTGCGACAACGGCATGTACGGCACGATCCGCATGCACCAGCAGCGGACCTATCCGGGGCGGCCCAGCGGCACTGACCTTCGCAACCCTGACTTCGCCGCGTTGGCGCGAAGCTATGGCGGGTTCGGCGCCACGGTGACGAGCGATGCGGAGTTCGCGCCCGCCTTCGCCGCCGCGCTGGCCTCAGGCCTTCCCGCCATCGTGCACCTCAAGCTTGACCCGAAGGCGCTGTCGCCACGGATGGTTCTGGAGTGACCGCCGCCCCTTCGCCCGCGTTCTGATCGCCAATCGCGGCGAGATCGCGTGCCGCCTGATCCGCACCTGCGCCGACATGGGCGTCGGGACGGCGGCGGTGTTTCCGGCCGATGACGCCGGGTCCTTGCACGCCCGGCGCGCCGACCGGGCGGCGGCGCTGCCGGGGCGGTGGCGCGGGCCTGTCTGGATGCGGGCGCCGTGATCGCGGCGGGGCTGAAGCATGGCTGCGACGCGGTGCACCCTGACTATGGCTTTCTGGCTGAGAACGTCGCCTTCGCCGAGGCGGTGGAGGCCGCTTGCATGACCTTCATCGGCCCGCGCCCCGACCCGCTGGCGCTCTTGGGCGATAAGGCGCGCGCGGGTGATGGCGGCGGATCTCGGCGTGCCGGTGCTGCCGGGGACCGGCGAGGCGGACCAACCCATGGTTCGGGCGTTCTTCGCCAGCCTTCCCCCCGGCGCCGCGATGATGATCAAGGCGGTCCACGGGGGCGGCGGGCGCGGGATGCGCGCGGTGACGGACCTCGCGCAGATCGAGGACGCCTTTCCTCGCTGCGGCGCCGAAGCCGAGGCCGCGTTCGGTGATGGCGCGCTCATGGCCGAGCGGTTCATCGGCCGCGCCCGGCGCCTTGGGGGGCAAATCCTTGGCGACGGGACCGGCGCCGCGGTCCATGTCGGAGAGCGGGAATGCACCCTTCAGCCCCGCCATCAAAAGGTGCTGGAGATCGCGCCCTCGCCGTCCCTGACCGGGGCGGAGCGCGATGTGCTGACCGGCTTTGCGCTGACGCTCGCGCAGGCGGGGCGGTATCGCGGCCTCGGCGCCTTTGAATTTCTGATGGATCTCGATGCCGCGCCCGGCGCCAACCTGTTCTTCATCGAGGCGAACCCGCGCATCCAAGTCGAGCATACCGTGACCGAGGCGCTGTTCGGCCTCGATCTGGTGGCGCTGCAATTGCAGGTCTGCGGCGGGGCGACGCTGGCGGGCTTGGGCGTCACCCAAGCCAGCATCGCCGCCCCGGACGGGGTGGCGATGCCGGCGCGGGTGAACTTGGAAACCATGGGCGCCGATGGCGGCGCGACGCCCGCGGGCGGCACGCTGACCGCCTATGATCCGCCCTCAGGGCCCGGCGTTCGGGTCGATGGGTTCGCCTATGCGGGCTATGCCACCTCGCCTCATTACGACAGCTTGCTCGCCAAGGTGATCGTGCATGCGCGCGGTGATTTCGCCTCAGCGGCGCGCAAGGCTGGTCGCGCGCTGGCGGAATTTTGCATCGAGGGGGCGGCGACCAACCTGCCCTGGCTGCGCGCCCTGCCGGCCCATGATGCGGTGCGCGCCAACGCCGTCACCACAAGGTTCATCGAGGCTGAGGCGCAAGCGCTAGACGCCTCCGCCGCCGCCATGGCCGCCCCGCTGTTTCCGGGCGCCGCCCCCGCCGCCGCGCAGGCCGCCGAAGCGATCCCCGAGGACGCGAACCCGATGCGCGCGCCAATGCAAGCCACGCTGATCGCCGTCCATTTCGCCCCCGGCGATGCCGTGCGCGCCGGGGCCGAAGTGGCAGTGCTGGAGGCGATGAAGATGCAGCATTCGGTCACCGCGCCGGTGGCCGGAACGGTGCGCGCGGCGCTGGCGGCGGCGGGGGATACGCTGGCCGACGGCGCGGTGGTGCTGCTGATCGACCCGTCGGGCGACGCGCAGGCCGAGGACGTCGCGGCGCAGGAAGTCGATCTCGACCATATCCGCCCCGATCTGGCGGAGCTGCGGGAACGCCTCGGCGCGGGCCTTGATGCGAACCGCCCCGAGGCGGTCGCCAAACGCGACGCCCGCGGCCAGCGCACCGCGCGCGAAAACCTGGGTTGATCTGCGATCCGGGGACGTTTTTGGAATACGGCGGGCTGGCGACGGCGGCGCAGCGGTCGCGGCGCACGCTGACGGACCTGATCGCCAACACCTCGGGCGACGGCGTGGTCACCGGGTTAGGCGCGGTCAACGGGGATTTGTTCCCTGAGGACGCGGCCCGCTGCGCCTTCGCGGTCTACGACTGCATGGTCTTGGCTGGCACCCAAGGGCAGCGCAACCACAAGAACCAGGACCGCGTGTTCGGGCTGGCGGGCAAGTGGCGGATGCCGGTGATCTTGCTGGCGGAGGGCGGCGGCGGGCGCCCCGGCGACGTCGATCAGGCGAATATGGCGGGGCCCGACATCGGCGCTTTCGCGCAGTTCGCGCGGCTGTCGGGGCGGGCGCCGCTGGTGGGCGTCGTCTCGGGCCGGTGCTTTGCGGGCAACGCCGCGCTTCTGGGGTGCTGCGACGTGATCATCGCGGATGAAAGCAGCAATATCGGCATGGCGGGCCCGGCGATGATCGAGGGCGGCGGTCTCGGCCGCTATCGCCCCGAGGAAATCGGCCCGATCGGGGTCCAGTCCGCCAACGGCGCGGTCGACATCCGCGTGAAGGGTGAAATTGAGGCCTGCGCCGCCGCCCGCGAATATATTGGTTACTTCCAAGGCGATCTGACCGGCCGGACCGCCCCCGACCAGCGCCGCCTGCGCGCCGCGATCCCCGAAAACCGCCTGCTTGTGCATGACGTCCGGGGCGTGATCAAAACGCTCGCCGATGACGGCTCGGTGCCGGAGCTGCGCCGGGATTTCGGCTTCGGCATGGTCACGGCGTTGATCCGGATCGAAGGCCGCCCCTATGGCCTGATCGCCAACAGCGCGCTGCATTTAGGCGGCGCCTTCGACGCCCCGGCGGCGGACAAGGCGTCGCGGTTCCTGCAGCTATGCGGCGCCTTCGGCCTGCCGATCGTGCCCCTATGCGACACCCTCGGCTTCATGGTGGGGCCGGAGGCGGAGAAAACCGGCCTCGTGCGCCCTGTCGCTCGAATGTTTGTGACCGCCGCGTTGCTCACGGTCCCGATCATCGGCGTGGTGCTGCGAAAGGGATACGGCCTTGGCGCCATGGCGCTGCTGGGCGGGGGCTTTCATGAAAGCGCCGCGACCGTGTCGTGGCCCACCGGCGAATTCGGCGGCATGGGGCTGGAGGGCTTAGTGCGCCTCGGCTATCCCAAGGAACTGGCGGCGGCCGAGGATGACGCCGCCAGACAGGCGCTGTTCGACACCCTGCTGGCGCGGCTTTATGGGAACGGCAAAGCGGTCGCCTTCGGGTCGGTGCTGGAGATCGACGCCGTGATCGACCCGGCGGAGACCCGCGCCTGGATCGCCGGCCCCGCCCCGCGCCGCCGGGCGCCCCGTGCGCGGGAACCGCCCGTTCATCGACACCCGGCGACCCATCGCGCCAGCCCCGCGCGCCCGTCCGGCGGAAGCGCGGCGCGGGTCTGAGGGCTGATCTTTTGCGCCTGCCCGAGCATGTTCCAGACCTGCCGGGCATCGGCGCCCGGCGGCACGGGATGAAAGCGACCTCTTCGCGCATCAGCCCCGATCAGCGCGCCCGAGGGGCCGACATCGGCTTTGGCGGCATCAAGGCGCCGGTCGTGTCGGGGCACGGCGCCGAGCTCCGATCGGGCGAACCGATTCTCACGGGGAACCGGGTTTCGCCGTCTTCCGGGTCAGGCGCGCACAGGCGCGCGTCAACGTCGGCATGGTCTCCGCCCTGCCTGCCGGTACGATGCCGGACATTCACGAAACCCCCGCCCGTGACAGCGGCGCCGCTGGGAACCTGTCTTATTCGCCGCAGCCGGTTTAGGTCAACGCGGGCGCCGGGCGATGAAATCACCCCGAACGGCAGGATCGACTGGCGGGAGGCGTTCTTGGGCGCCGAAAAGCTGCCGCACGCTCGGGCCGGTGATCTTGAATGAGCCGTCCGCCGCGCTGACAGAGGCGGCCACCGCCTCAACCCGCGATCGCCGCGCGGAACCGGCGTCTGATGAGCGGACCGCGCCCGCACCCCGGACATCGGCGAGACGCTTTGGGAGGTGTCGGGCTGCCGCGTCCGGCGCCCGACCCACGCGTCGCGCCAGATGATCAAGGACGTGCATCCACGAGTCGCGGCCGGAGAGGTCGAGGGCCTCGCCGCTCTGATCGGCTGGGGCCGAGCCGAGTGCGCCATGAGCCTGCTCGTCCGGCGCGGCATCTCGGGCGAGGCGAAATCATGCGGGGCGCCGATCGATCGCGCCTTGCGCCCTCGCCGCGGGGCCGGACCATGTGGCCGAGCGCCGCCCGGAGCCGAGCCCAAGCCTCGATGAAAGCATCCTGCGCGACATCACGCTGGCGAAACTGCCCGGCGTCGCCAGCGGCGCCAAGTGCGAGATTTACGGCGCCATCACCCCGCCGGACGCGCGGCGAAAGAGGGTGATCATGATCTCCCGCGAAATGCCGAAGCTTCGGGGGATGTGGACCGGATATATGCAATGTAAGCAGGCGCGCTGGTCGGCGTATCGACCCGCCTGTCGGCTCGGCGGTTGGGCGTCGACGCCACGCGCGCTCAGGTTTCTGACCTTCGCCAACATGGGCTTTCGGGCGGCGGCGGGGCCGATCTTTGCCGCGCGCGTGACCGCGGGCGCCCCGAGGCGGGCGCGTCGTTTGAATCGGACGGGAATGCGGCGGTGTTCGACGCCTTCATCATAAGGGGGACGGACAACGGCATGTCGGTCATCTGCATCGATGATCGACAGATGATCAAGGGACTGGTTCGGCTTAGGCCCGTGATCTTCAACGTCTGCATCAAGAACAAGGCGGTGACTGATGATGACGTTCGAACCGGCGGCACGGACTTGCAAGCCGCGGTCCTCGGAGGGGGCCGGGGACCCCCGTCGCAACCACATCCGTCACCGCTTTCGGATGCACAGCCAAGGCCTGCCCGCCGATCTGATCGACCGGCGCCCGGTGATCGGCATCTGCAACGCCCGGCCCCACCTGACGCCGTGCAACGCGCGTCCGGGCGAAGCATGGGGCGCAGGCGGCTTGGGGCGAGCCGCCGGAGGTCCCGCTGCTATGCAACGGGAAAAGCGCTGCGGCCCACTAAGATGATATATCGCAACCCAGCGGTGATGGACGTCGCAGGGGCCTGGCGCGCCAACCCCATCGGCGCGACGGCGCTGACGCTTGGCGGTGACAAGACCACGCCTGCGCTTCTGTCAGGCCCCGGATCGCTGCATATCCCACCGGCGGCGGCTGGTTCCCCAATCAAAGCGCCGGGTCAGGCGGCGCACCGTCGCATAGGTCCGAGACGCTCAAGCCCGCGACCATGACGCCGGACAAGTTCCTCGATGCCGCGCAGGTCATGACCTGATCGCCGGGCTGGTGCGCCGCGATGGGCGCGGCATCCGCGATGACGGGCATGGCCTAGGAGGCGCCCGGCATCGCCTTGTCGGGCGCCGCCGGGGGGGCAGCCGTCGGCAGCCGCCGCCGAGCCATGGCGCGGCTGACGGGGCGGCGCATCGGGTGGATGGCCAAGGATGCCTTCAACCCCTCGGACATGCCGACCATGGCGGCGTTCGCGACCGAGGGCGCCATCGGCGGGTCCGCCAATGCGGTGATCCACCTGTCGGCGCCGACCAAGCGCGTGGCGCCGGACGACCGAGGCAGCCCGCGGCGCGACGTGCCGAGCATCGTCACCCTGACGCCGTAGGGGAATAATTCGACGCAGAAGGTCGTCGCCCCCCACGGCCCGCCCGGGGCGCCGAAGACTTGCAGCCCCCGCTTCTATCTCGGCATGGCCGAGCAAGCCGCCATGAACCTGCCGCCCGAAGGGCTGAACAAGGGGGCCGCCGACAGGCTGCGGATCGTTGGCGCGCCAATGTCCGGCGCCGCGATTTCGCACCCGACGCCCGAGGCTGCGCCGGGCGGATCGCGCGTCATCATGCGGCGCGGCGACAGGATCGAGCCGGGCGTGCCGCGCCGGCGCCTGCATCTCGATCTTGCGCCCGAGAAGATCGTGGGTAGGCTGGCAGCGGAGCGCGACCCGGTCGCGGCCCCCGTGGGCGGTCATGCGCAGCTTTGTCATGATCGCTTCACCGGGGCGGGGTTCGATTTTCTCAGCGGTTGTCGCGGGTCCGCGGTTGGCAAGGATGTCCAGTGATATGAGCGATGATCTCAGCGCCGCGCCGCTCGGCCTCGCCCTTGTCGGGTTCGGCAAGATCGCGCGCGATCAGCACTTGCCTGCCATCTATTCCGACCCCGCGTTCGAATTGCGCGCCACCGCCAGCCGCAACGCCTCGGTCGAGGGGGTCGAGGCGTTCCGCGATCTGGAGAGCCTGCTGGCGGCCCGGGCCGACATTGCCTGCGTGGCGCTGTGCAACCCGCCGCAGGTCCGTTTTGACGCGGCTTGCATGGCGATTGCGGCGGGGCGGCACGTTCTGCTCGAAAAGCCCCCCGGCGCGACGCTGAGCGAGGTGCACGCGCTGGTCGCGATGGCCGAGGCGCGCGGCGTGACCCTGTTCGCCACCTGGCATTCGCGCTTCGCGCACTGCGTTCCCGCCGCCAAGTCGTGGCTGGCCGGGAAAACCATCCGCAAGCTGGAGATCATCTGGAAAGAGGACGTGCGCCGCTGGCATCCGGGCCAGGACTGGATTTGGCGGCCGGGCGGGTTCGGCGTGTTCGACCCCGGCGTCAATGCGCTGTCGATCCTGACGGAGATCTTCCCCCGCCCCCTCCGCCTCACCAAGGCGGAGCTGAGCTTTCCGTCCAACCGCGACACGCCCATCGCCGCTGATCTGACGTTCCATGACCGCGGCGGGGCCGATGTGACGGCAGCGTTCGATTTCCGGCAAGAGGGCCCGCAAACCTGGGACATCCGCGTCACCGCCGATGAGGGGACCATGGTCCTGTCGATGGGCGGCGCCGTGATGACCGTGGACGGGGCGGAGGCCGCCTCAGGCCCCGAACGCGAATATCGCGGCATCTATCAGGCGTTCGCGCAGCTGATCGCGCGCGGCGCGTCTGAGATCGACCTGGCGCCCATGGTCCACGTCGCCGATGCCTTCACCCTTGGCCGGCGCGCGGTCGTCGCGCCGTTCGACTTCTGATGGCTGGCGGGATGGACTGGATCGCCACGGACTGGATCGCGATGGACTGGATCGCGATAGACTGGGGAACCTCGCGCCTGCGCGTCTGGGCCATGGACCGCTCCGGCGCGGTCCTGACCCACGCCGCGTCGGACCGCGGGATGGGAACGCTGGCGCCCGAGGAATTCGAAGGCGCCTTGCTGGAGTTGATCGCGCCATGGCTGACCGATCGCCCGACGCCGGCGCTGATCTGCGGCATGGCGGGCGCGCGCGAGGGCTGGCGCGAGGCGGGCTATCGCGACGCGCCCTGCGCGCCGGTGTCCGGGGGCGGGCTGACCCGCGTGCCGACGAGCGATCCGCGCCTTGACGCCTATATCGTACCCGGCCTGCGCCAGATGGACCCGCCCGACGTGATGCGCGGCGAGGAAACGCAACTGGCGGGCTTGCTCCGCGCCGATCCGGGGTTTGACGGCGTGGTCTGCCTGCCCGGCACTCACAGCAAGTGGGTTGAGATCCGCGGCGGCGCCGTGATCCGCTTTCAGACCTTTTTGACCGGAGAGCTGTTCGACCTGCTCGCCGCCCGGTCGATCCTGCGCCACACCGTGGGCGGGGATGGCTGGAACGACGCCGCCTTCGTCGATGCCGCGCGTGAGGCGGTCGCCAGCCCCGGTCAGGCCATTGCGCATCTGTTCGGTCTGCGCGCGGGCTATTTGCTGCACGGGCTGGGCGCGGCGGCGGCGCGCGCGCGCCTGTCGGGGCTGTTGATCGGGGCTGAGCTTGGCGCCGCCCGCAGCTATTGGAACGGCCATGTGGCGCATCTGGTTGGCGCCGGGCCGCTGGTGACGTCATATGCCGACGCGCTGGAGGCCGCAGGCTGCGCCACCATGCGCCATGATGCGCAAACTCTTACGTTGGCGGGGCTTTTCCAAGCGCGCCTGTCCTTGGAGGACCTGACATGACCCGCCCCCTCGTCGCCATTCTGCGCGGCGTGACCCCCGACGCGGTGCTCCCCATCGCCGATCAGCTGATCGCCGCCGGGATCACGATCATCGAAGTGCCGCTGAATTCGCCCGACCCGCTGACCAGCATTCGCCTGCTGGCTGAGGCGCATGGCACAGCCGCCCTGATCGGCGCCGGAACCGTGCTGAGCGTCAGCGACGTCGAGGCGGTGCATGGGGTTGGCGCGCGGCTTGTCGTCTCGCCCAATACCGACCGCCATGTGATCGCGTGGACATTGCAGCTTGGCATGACCTCGATGCCCGGGGTGTTCACCGCCAGCGAATGCTTCGCGGCGATCCGGGCCGGAGCGCGGCAATTGAAACTGTTCCCGGCGTCGGTCGCGCGACCGGGCGGTCTGAAGGCGCTGAAGGCGGTGATGCCCGCCGATGTCAGCCTGATGGCGGTCGGGGGCGCGGGGGCGGACAATTTCGCCGACTGGATCGCGGCTGGGGCGGCGGGGTTCGGCATGGGCTCGGCGCTTTTCTCCCCCGGCGATGACGCCGCCACGGTCGGCGCCCGCGCCCGCGCCATGGTCGCCGCCTATGACGCTGCGCGCAGATCAAACCAGTCCGAGGGCAAGCCATGAAACATTCCCTCACCGACATTGCGCCCATCGCCCGGACCCGGTTCCACGATGGCGGCCGCGCGGACGAAGACGGGATGCGCCGCCCCGCGGTCCATCACCGCAACGGCGCCATGGACGCGGCGCTGGCGCGCGATGCGGACGCGGCGTCGCCGCGGTGGCGCAAGTGATCGCGCCGCTTCCCGGCCCCGCTTGCGAGCTGGGCGAGGGCCCGTCCTATGACCCCGCCACCGACACCGCATGGTGGTTCGACATCACCGGCAAGCGGCTTTACGAGCATCGCGGCGGCGAGACCCTGACCCACGCCTTGCCGCGCATGGCCAGCATGCTGGCGCGGATCGATGACGCGCGGCAGGTGATGGCCATGGACGACGGGATTTACGTCCGCGACCGCCGTACCGGCGCGCTGACGCTGCTGGCCGCGCTTGAGGCCGACAACCCCGTCACTCGCAGCAATGATGGCCGCACCCACCCGAGCGGCGCGCTTTGGGTCGGCACCATGGGCAAGCGGGCGGAAAGGCGCGCAGGCGCGATCTATTGGGCGCGCGGGGCGGAGGTGCGGCCGCTGTTTACCGGCGTCTCGATCCCCAACGCGATCTGCTTTTCGCCGGACGGCGCGACGGGGTATTTCGCCGACACTGGCCTGAACACCATCTGGCGGATCGCGCTCGACCCCGCCACCGGCCTGCCGGTCGGGGACCGCCAGGTGTTCCTGACCGGCGGCGCCGCACCCGGCCACTATGACGGCGCGGTGATGGACCGCGATGGCGTGCTTTGGAGCGCGGCTTGGGGCGGGTCCGCCGTCAATGGCTGGGGGCCGGATGGCACGCTGGTGCGTACGATCCCGGTCCCGGCGCTGCAAACCAGCTGTCCGTGCTTTGTCGGGCGGGATGCGGATCGGATGATCGTGACGTCAGCGCGGCAAGGCATGGACGCCGCCGCCCGCGCGGCCGATCCCGGGGGTGGGCTGACCTGGGCGCTGGGGGCGGGGTTTTCGGGGGTGCACGATCCGGCCTTCGCGCTGTAACCGGCTGGACCTTGGCGCGGCGCGACGCCATTGTGCGCGCGTTCCCTTGCACAAAGGCCTGCGCCATGATCGCTCCCTACGGTTTCGCCGCCCCCGCCGCCATCGCATTCGGCGCGGGCGTTTCGCGCCAGGCGCTGACCGCAGCGCCCTCGTTCGGCGCCCGCGCGCTGGTGGTGACCGGCGCGACCCCCGCGCGCGCCGCATGGCTTGCGGATGGCCTGCGCGCCGCCGGGGTGGCGGTGGAGATCGTCTCGATCGCGCATGAGCCGCTGGTCGAAGACGCCATGGCCGCCGTTGCCGCCGCCCGCCGGTTCCGCGCCGACATCGTGATCGGGATCGGCGGGGGGGCCGCGCTGGATCTGGCCAAAGCCGTCGCGGGGTTGGCGATGGAGCCGGGCGACCCGATGCAGCACCTTGAGGTCGTGGGCCAAGGCCTGCCGCTGACCGTCGCGCCGCTGCCGCTGATCGCAATCCCGACCACCGCCGGAACCGGGGCCGAGGCGACGCGCAACGCCGTCCTCGGCGTTCCCGCCCAAGGCCGCAAGGTCAGCCTGCGCGACGCGCGCCTGCTGCCGCGGCTGGCGTTGGTGGACCCCGAATTGACCCACGGGCTGCCGCTGGCGGTGACGCTGGCGACCGGACTGGACGCGCTGACGCAAGTGATAGAGCCGTATGTGTCCTCCAAGGCCACGGCGATGACCGACGCGCTGTGCCGCGATGCGATCGCGCGCGCGCTGGCCGCCTTGCCACGGCTGATCGCGGCGCTGGCGGCCGGGGCGGAGGACAGGGGCGCCCGCGCCGACATGGCCCATGTCAGCCTGATGGGTGGAATTTCTTTGGCCAATGCGGGGCTTGGCGCGGTGCACGGGCTGGCGGGCGTGCTGGGCGGGACGGCGGGCGGCGCCCATGGTGCGATCTGCGGCGCGCTGCTGGGCCCGATCTTGGCGACCAACCGCGCGGCGCTGGCGGCGCGCGGCCCGGAGCTGCCGGGCGCCGCGCGGGTGGCGGAGGTCTGCGCGATGATCGGCGCCGCGTTCGACTGCGACGCCGCCGACGCGCCCGCCGCGCTGGCGGCATGGGCGCATGGCGCGGGGCTGCCAGGGTTGGGGGCGTTGGGCCATGATCCGGCGGACAGCGGGTCGGTGGCTGCCGCGTCGGCGGCGTCGTCCTCGATGAAGGGCAATCCGCTGCCGCTGACCGAAGCCGAACTGATCGCCGCGATGGCGGCCGCAGGGCAGGGCGCGGCGCGCTAGCGTTCAGCTTGGCTCCGCCTTGCCGCAGATGTCGGATGAGACCCGCGATCAAAAAGATTCTTGGCCTCGGCGGCGCCATGCCGGGGGCCCCGAACGTCGCCCTTGCGGTTCGAGCGAATGAGTCGATCAAGCGGGAGGAATATTCGCTGGCGCGCCTGATTGAAAGCAGCTCCCTCGGGGCGGGGTATGATCAATTTTTAAGCTATCAGTCCGCCGAAAATTCTATTTTTAAAATATAAATTCTCCGTAAGCGTCCGGCCTGCCCGCCCTACTTGGCTGCGTTCCAGGGCAGGAGTTCATCGACGCGGGTGATCTTGCCGTCAGGAATGCGAGCCAAGGTATCGGCGAGCCAGGCTTGAGGATCGATGCCG
>JBLIKI010000069.1:0-13224 GCA_047636235.1 Paracoccaceae bacterium
AGGTCGCTCGGATAGGCGCGGCGCTTGCGGTGGGGCATCGGCATTCGTCTCGTGTCGTGGACTCCGACACCCCATGAATCACAATGCCAGTGCCGTGGGAATCCACCTTCTCAAACACGCTCTTAGGTAGGGCGTGCCATCGGATAGAACCCCCATGCCGATTCCAGAAACGTCCGCTTGTTTCTCAATCCCGAGGTCCAAGGCACCTTGTGTCGATCCGGACTGTGTGCTCACTGCTACAGTTCGGATGCCTTTAGGTGTGCCTTTTTGATTTGTCATTGGGATTCCTCGGATTTATTCTGAAGGTTGCCAGCCAAGACGCCGCCGTTCGCATGATTAACGCCGTGTGAATATCGTCATTTGACGGACTGATTTCAATAGATGGCCGTTAAGATCACACCGCCAACCCAACCCCCCGCTTCATCACCTGCATCGACAGGCTACTCGTAACGCTATACAAAGAAATCCGCCCGATCAACTCCTGATAGAACGCGTCGAACGCCCGCGTGCTCTCGACCTGCACTTTCAGCAAATAGTCGATCTCCCCCGCCAGCCGATGCGCTTCGGTGATCTGCGGCAGGTCCTGCACCGCTTTCTCGAACTTGCCCGCCCACTCCGCGTCGTGGCGGTTGGTGCGGACGGAGATGAAGAACGTCTCCGGCAGGCCCGCCTTGGCCGGGTCCAGGATCACCGTGTGCCGCAGGATCACCCCGCCCGCGTGCAGCCGCTGAATTCGATTCCATACCGCGGTCTTCGACATGCCGACCTTGGTCGCCACCCGCTCCAAAGACAGCGAGGCGTCGATCTGCAGCACCCGCAGAATCGCCCGGTCCTGATCATCCAGCACCACCGCATTCCGTCCATCGCCCGTGTCGGAGACCATGCGTTCAGCCCTCTTGCCATTCGTCAAAACATTGTTCGCGTTCATTGGGCGTTTCCTTGCCTAACGCGGAACATTCTGCCACCTCCATGCCATGAAACTGCGGCAGAGGCCAGATATGACCGGCTCGATCAAAACAAACGTTCCTCTCGGCCAAGTGCTCTTGGTCGGCGCCGGCCCGGGCGATCCGGACCTGCTGACCCTGCGCGCCGCCCGCGCGCTGGGGGCCGCCGACGTCGTGCTGCATGACCGGCTGGTCAGCGACGCCATCCTCGCGCTCGCGCCCCAGGCGGAGCTGATCGAGACCGGCAAGGCCCCCGGCCTGAAAGGCTGGACCCAAGACGCGATCAACGCTGAGATCATCGCCCAGGCCCGCCGGGGGCGCAGCGTGGTGCGCCTCAAATCCGGCGATCCGCTGATCTTCGGCCGCGCGGATGAGGAAATGGACGCGCTGGATGCGGCGGGGATCGAGTACGCCATCGTGCCCGGCATCACCGCGGCGATCGCGGCGGCGGCGTCGTCAAAGGCATCGCTGACCCGGCGCGGGCGCAACGCCGCGCTGCGCTTCATGACCGGCCAGGACGTGAAGGGGTTTGCGGAGCAGGACTGGCGCGCGCTGGCCCGCGACCCCGCCGCCGCGATCTACATGGGCGTCGCCGCCGCGCATTTCGTGCAAGGCCGCCTGATGGTCCACGGCGCCGCGCCGGGCACCCCGGTCACGGTGGTGGAAAACGCCAGCCGCCCTGAGGAACGCCGCCTCGCCACCACCTTGGGCCGCCTTGCGCAGGACATGGCGGCGGCCAACGTCACCGGCCCTGCGGTGATCCTGCTCGGCCTCGCGCCCCGCGCCGAGGCGCTGCGTATGCCCGTTCCCGCCCCCGACGCGATGACCCTCGCGCTTGCCGCCGTCTGAGATAGGAGAGCCGTCATGGCGAAGATCAAAGGCCACGTCATCGTGTCCGCCAACCACCTGCTGACCGGCGACACCATCTATCTAACCCGCGCAGGCTGGTCTGAGGACATCCACGAGGCTGAGACCGCCGAAGGGGACGCCGCCGACGCGCTGCTGGCCCGCGCCCGCGCGCAGGCCGCCATCGCCGTCGGCCCGGATTTCGCCGCCGTGACGCTGACCGAGGACGGCCCCGTCCCGACCCACCGGCGCGAACAGATCCGCCGCGACGGCCCGACCGTCGGCGTACTGAACCCCGATCTGCGCGGCCGCCATCTGGCCGACGCCCAAGCCGCCTGAACCGGCTTCAATCAAGATTTCATCGACAAGGATGCCCCGGCATGTATCGCTATGATGAGTTCGACCATGCGGTCGTCTCCGCCCGCGTGGAGGCGTTCGAGGACCAGATTTCCCGCCGCGTCTCCGGCGCGCTGACCGAGGATGAATTCAAGCCGCTGCGCCTGATGAACGGCCTCTATCTGCAGCTGCACGCCTATATGCTGCGGGTCGCGATCCCCTATGGCGCGCTGTCCAGCACGCAGCTGCGGCAGCTTGCGCATATCTCGCAGACCTATGATCGCGGCTATGGCCACTGGACCACGCGCCAGAACATCCAGTTCAACTGGCCGAAGCTGACCGACATCCCGGCGATCCTGCGCGATCTGGCGGCGGTGGAGATGCACGCGATCCAGACCTCGGGCAATTGCATCCGCAACACGACCTCGGACCCGTTCGCAGGGGTCGCGGCGGATGAATGGATCGACCCGCGCCCGACGGCGGAGCTGATCCGGCAATGGTCCACCGACCACCCGGAGTTCACCTACCTGCCGCGCAAGTTCAAGATCGCGATCACCGGCGCCTCGGCGGACCGCGCGGCGGTGTTCTTTCATGACATCGGCCTGCGCGCGCAGCCGGGGCCGGACGGCAACCCCGGCTGGCAGGTGATCGTCGGCGGCGGGCAGGGCCGCACCCCGGTGATCGGCAAGGTGATCCGCGAGTGGATCGCCCCCGATCAGCTGCTCGGCTACCTTGAGGCGATCCTGCGGGTCTACAACCTGTTCGGGCGGCGCGACAATAAATACAAGGCGCGCATTAAGATCCTGGTGAACGAGACCGGCGTCGATGCGTTCCGCGATGCGGTCGAAGAAGAATTCGCCCGCGCGCCTGAGGCGTCCCACGCCATCGCCACTGCGGAATTGGCGCGGATCGAGGCCTATTTCGCCCCGCCCCCCTATGCCGACCTGCCCGAACGGTCCGCCAGCTATGAGACCGCCCGCGCCGCCGATCCGACCTTTGCAGCCTGGGTCGACCGCAATGCGCTGGCGCACAAGCGCCCCGGCTATGCCGCCATCACCGTCACCGTGAAACCGGTGGGCGGGGAACCCGGCGACATGACCGCCGCCGAGATGCGCCTGATCGCCGACATCGTCGACGAGCATGGCTTTGGCGAGCTTCGCATCGCGCATGAGCAGAACATCGTGTTGCCGGACGTGCCGCTCGACGATCTGCACACCGTCTGGGTGCGGTTGGTGAAGGCAGGGCTGGCTGAGGCGAACAAGGGCCTGATCACCGACATCATCGCGTGCCCGGGCCTCGATTACTGCGCGCTGGCGACGGCGCGGTCGATCCCGGTGGCCCAAGACCTGTCGATCCGGTTCCAAAGCCCGGCGCGGCAGGCGGATATCGGCCCGCTGGCGATCAAGATCTCGGGCTGCATCAACGCCTGCGGGCACCACCATGTCGGGCATATCGGGATCCTCGGCCTCGATAAATCCGGCGAGGAGTTTTATCAGATCACGCTAGGGGGCGACGCGACCGAAACGCCCAGCCTCGGGACCCGTACCGGCCCCGGTTTCGCGGCGGAGCAGGTCGGACCCGCGATCGAGCGGCTGGTGGATCGCTATCTGATCCTGCGCGAGGCGCCGGAGGAGACGTTCCTTCAGACCTGCCGCCGCCTCGGCCCCGATGCTTTCAAGGAGGCTCTGCATGACCTTGCTGCGTGATGGCGCCCTTGTGGCGGATGGCTGGACCTGGGTTGCGGCCGATGACGCGCGCCTCGATGGCGTGACGGAGCTTTCGGGCGATCTGATCGTCCCGGCGGAGGCGTGGGAGGACGCGTCGGCGCGCCTCGCCCCCGGCGCGCGCCTTGGCGTGCATGGCCGGGCCGAGGGCGCGGATGCGGGGGCGATCGCCCGCGCGGCGGCGGGGGGGGCGGCGCTGATCGCGCTCAGCTTTCCGTCGTTTTCCGACGGGCGGGGGTTTTCCCTGGCGCGGCGGCTGCGGCAGGCGGGGTTCGCGGGCGTGCTGCGCGCGGTCGGCCCGCTGATCCCCGATCAGGTGCATTTCGCCGAGCGGGTGGGGTTCGACGAATTGCAGATCCCCGACGAGATGGCCCGCCGCACCGGCCCGGCGCACTATGCCGCCGCGCGGCGCGCAGCGGTCGGGCGCTATCAGTCGGGCTATGCCGAGGGGGGCGCCGACGCGCCGGTGTCGATCCTCGCGGCCCGTCACGCGCACCGCCCAAGCGCAGACTGAAGGCCCGCCGACTGATCAGACGGAGCGCCCTGCCGGGCGCATGCCTTTTCCCCCGCAGCCCGCAAGGGCGGGCCGCGGGGCGCCGTCCCCCCGACATGTTCCGCGGCAGCTCGGGCGTCGGGGGGTCGATCCCCCCGGCGAACGAAGCTTCCTCTCGGGCCCCCCTCAGCGCGCCGCGCAGGCCCCGTCGAGGAACAGCGCCGTCACCATGTCGGCGTATTGCGCGCGGGTCATCGGCCCGTCGTCGCGAAACCAAGTCCAAGCCCAGTTCACCATCCCGAACAGCGCCATCACCGATGGGCGCAGCTGCGCGCGCGGCATCTCGGGCGCCGCGGCCTGCACCGCCTCGGTCATCATCGTCACGAGCCGGCGTTCCTGCGCGCGGATCGCGGCCTGCTTGTCCTCGGGCAAGGCGCCCAGATCGTTCAGCTGCACCTTGTGGGCGGCGTCGGAGTCCCGATACGCCTCGATCAGCGCGTGGATCAGGGCGCAGAGCCGCGCGCGCGGGTCGTCGGGGCGGGGCGCGTCCTCGAGCGCCTCCGCCAGTCCTTCAATGTGGCCGTGGATCAGGTCGAACAGCAGCGCCTCTTTCGACGACCAGTAGTGGTAGAGCAGCGCCTTCGACACCCCGCATTCGGCGGCCAGCGCGTTCATCGACGCGCCGTGATAGCCGCCCTTGGCGAACACCCGCGCCGCCCCGGCCAGCAGGGCGCCGCGCTTTTCGTCGTAATCGTTCGCCCGCGTGCGCGCCATCAGGCGGTCGGCCTGTCGTCAACCACGCGGCGGGCCTTGCCGGCGGACCGCTCCACTTCGCCCGGCCCCGCCACAACCACATGGGCGTTGACGCCGATCACGCCCTTGATCGCCTCGGCCAATCCGGCGGCGGCGGCGGCGCGGCTGGCGTGGTCCGCGTGGTCCGCGGTCGCCTCGACCTGCACGGTCATCTCATCCATCCGTCCGTCGCGGGTCAGGCGGATCTGCCAGTGGGGCGACAGGCCGGGGGCGGCCATCACCAATTCCTCGATCTGGCTGGGGAACAGGTTGACGCCGCGCAGGATGATCATGTCGTCGCTGCGCCCGGTGATCTTTTGCATCCGGCGCATCGAGCGCGCGGTGCCCGGCAGCAGCCGCGACAGATCGCGGGTGCGATAGCGGACCATCGGCAGCGCCTCTTTGGTTAGCGTCGTGAACACCAATTCGCCGATCTCGCCGTCGGGGACCGGGGCGCCGGTGACCGGATCGACGATTTCGGGGTAGAAGTGATCCTCCCAGATGTGCAACCCGTCCTTGGTCTCGACGCACTCGCTGGCGACGCCGGGGCCCATCACCTCGGACAGGCCGTAGATGTCGACGGCGTGCATGTCGAAGGCTTGCTCGATCTCTCGCCGCATCGCGTCGGTCCAGGGCTCGGCGCCGAAGATGCCGACCTCCAGGGAGCTATCGCGCGGATCGATCCCGCGGGCGCGATATTCGTCGAGGATCGACAGGAAATAGGACGGCGTGACCATGATCGTGGTGGGCTTGAAATCCTCGATCAGCGTGACCTGCCGCTGGGTCATGCCGCCGGAGACGGGGACGACCGTGCAGCCGAGCCGCTCCGCCCCCGCATGGGCGCCAAGCCCGCCGGTGAACAGCCCATAGCCATAGGCGACGTGCACCATGTCCCCCGCCTTCGTGCCCGCCGCGCGCATCGATCGCGCCACGAGGTTGCCCCAGTTCTTCAGATCCCCCGCCGTATACCCCACCACGGTCGGCTTGCCGGTGGTGCCGGACGATCCGTGGATGCGCGCGATCTTCTTGCGCGGCACCGCGAACAGGCCGAACGGATAGCTGTCGCGCAGGTCCTGCTTGGTGGAAAATGGGAACTTCGAGAGGTCCGACAGCTGCTCAAGATCATCGGGATGCACCCCCGCCGCGTCGAATTTCGCACGGGTCGCGGCTTGGTTGTCATACGCATGCGCCAGCGACCATTTCAGACGCTTGAACTGCATGGCCTCGATCTCATCCCGGCTGGCGATCTCGATCGGGTCCAGGGTTTTGCGGTCGGGGGTCAGGTCTTTCATCGGGGGCGTCCTTTGGGCTGATGGCGGGCGATCAGCCCTGCGCGTCGGCGTCGAAATGCACGCCGTCGATGATGCGTGACGCGCCGCGGAACTCAGCGATCACCTTGCCGCCCGCATGCACCGTAACGTCGTAAAGGCCGGATCGCCCCGAAAGGCTGACCTCGCGCGCCTCGGCCACCAAGGTTGCGCCCATCTGGCCGGGGCGGATGAAGCTGATGGTGTTGTGCTGCGCCACCGAGCTGCGGTTATAGCTGTTGCACGCATAGGCGAAGGCGCTGTCGGCGAGGGTGAAGATATAGCCCCCGTGGCAGATGCCGTGGCCGTTGACGTGGTGCGGCTGGACCACCATCGACATGGTCGCCGTGCCCGGCCCGATGGCGTCGAGGCTGAAATTCAGCGCCTTGCACGCTGCATCCTTGGCCCACATCGCGGTGGCCGACGCCTCGGCGATTTGCTGCGGGGTCATCACAGCACGCCCTTGAACGCGGGCTGGCGTTTTTCCTTGAACGCGGCGACGCCCTCGGCGAAATCAGGCGAGAAGCCGCAGCGCGATTGGCGCGAGGCCTCGTCCTCCAGCTGCGCCGCCAGATCGTTGGTGGCCCCCGCCTGCACCGCCAGCTTGGTCTGGCCGAGCGCGAAGGTCGGCGCTTTGGCGAACGTGGCGCCCATGGCGCGGGCCTCGGTCATCAGCGCGTCATCGGGAATCGCGCGCCAGATCATGCCCCAGCTTTCGGCTTGATCGGCGGTCACCGGCGCGCCGGTCAGCATGATCGCCTTGGCGCGCGCCTCGCCCACCAGCCGCGGCAGAACCCAGGTGCCGCCCGCATCGGGGATCAGCCCGATCTTGGCGAAGGCTTGGATGAAGCTGGCCGATTTCGCCGCCAGAACAATGTCGCACGCGAGCGCGAGGTTCGCGCCCGCCCCCGCCGCAACCCCGTTCACCGCGGCGATCACCGGCTTTTCCAACGCCCTGATCCGGGCGATCAGCGGGTTGTAGGTGCTGCGCAGCGTGTCCCCGGAATCGCGGGGGGCGGCGGTGGGGTCGCGCTCCCCCAAATCCTGCCCGGCGCAGAACCCGCGGCCCGCGCCGGTCAGCAGCACGGCGCGGATCTCGGGCGCTTCGGCCCGGTCCATCGCGGCGCGCAGGCCCGCGTGCAGCTCCACCGTAAAGGCGTTCAGCCGGTCAGGGCGGTTGAGCGTGATTTCCAGCACGCCGTCGGTCTCGGTCGTCAGAACAGTCGCCGTCATGGCGCGTCCTCCCCAATTTTTGCTTGTTGGATTTGATCTTGCATACACCGACCGGTCGGTCAAACATAACTCGACACCTGATTGCACCAAGGACATGCCATGCCTGTGATTGACGTCCGAAGCTTCGCCTGCGGCGCGTGGATCGCGCCCCAAGCGCCCCGCCTGATCCGATCCGCCATCGATGGCGCGCCGGTGGCGCAGGCGGGGTCAGGGGCGCTCGACTTCGCCGCAATGACGCGGTTCGCGCGCGATGTCGGCGGGCCGGGATTGCGCGCGCTGGGGTTTCATGACCGGGCGCGGATGCTGAAATCGCTGGCGACGCTGCTGGGGGAGCGGAAGGGAGAGCTTCACGCGCTGTCGCTATTGACCGGCGCGACGCCCGCGGACGGCGCGGTGGATATCGAGGGCGGGATCGCGACCCTCGCCGTCTATGCGGCCAAGGGCCGGCGCGAATTACCGGATGGCAAGGTGTTTCTGGATGGCGGGGTCGAGGGGCTGTCGCGTGGCGGCGCCTTCAAGGGCCGCCACATCTGCGTGCCGCGCCCCGGCGTGGCGGTGCATATCAACGCGTTCAACTTCCCGGTCTGGGGGATGCTGGAGAAACTGGCGCCGACAATTCTTGCTGGGGTTCCGGCGATCATCAAGCCCGCCACCGACACCTGCTATGTGGCCGAGGCGTGCTTTGCGATGATCGCCGAAAGCGGCATCCTGCCGGACGGCGCGGTGCAGCTGGTGGCGGGGGGCGCGGGCGATCTGCTCGATCACCTCGGGGCGCAGGACATCGTGGCGTTCACCGGATCGGCGGCGACTGGCGTGCGGCTGCGGGCGCACCCGGCGCTGATCGCCAATGCGGTGCGGTTCACGGCGGAGCAAGACAGCCTCAACGCCGCGATCCTCGGGCCAGATGCCACCCCCGGGACGCCTGAATTCGACATGTTCGTGCGTGAGGCATTGCGCGAGATCACCGTGAAAGCGGGCCAGAAATGCACGGCGATGCGGCGGCTGATCGTGCCCGCGGCGCTGATGGATGAGGTCGCGGGCGCGCTGTCCGCTGGCCTGTCGGCGGTGGTGGTCGGCGATCCACGGCTGGACGGCGTGCGGATGGGCGCGCTGGCATCCTTGGCCCAACAGGCGGACGTGACCGCCGCGGTGGCGCGTCTGTCGGCGGAAACCACCGCGATCCGCACCGGGTGGGACGGGATCGACCTGCGCGGCGACCCGGTGGTGGGCGCGTTCGTTCCGCCCACGCTGCTGCGCTGCGACGACCCTGATGGCGCGCGCGCGGTGCATGAGGTCGAGGCGTTCGGCCCCGTTGCCACCCTGATGCCCGCCCGCGATGCCGCCCACGCCAGCGCGCTGGCCAATCGCGGCGGCGGGTCGCTGGTCGCCTCGGTGTTCACCAACGATCCGGGGTTCGCGCGGGAGGTCACCATGGAATCCGCGGCGTGGCACGGGCGCGTCTACATCGCAGACCGCGATGCGGGGCGCGAGGCGACCGGCCACGGCGCCCCCCTGCCGCACATGGTCCACGGTGGCCCGGGCCGTGCGGGCGGCGGCGAGGAGTTGGGCGGCATCCGCGCGGTCATGCACTACATGCAGCGCACCGCGGTGCAGGGCAGCCCGCGAATGCTGGCCGCGATCGGCGGCGAATGGCTGGAGGGGGCGCCGGTGTCCCACGGCCCCGCCCACCCGTTCCGCCGCGGCTTTGACGACCTCTGCATCGGCGAGACGATCACCACCGCCGAGCGCGAAGTGACGCTGGACGACATCGAGCATTTCGCCGCCTTCACCGGCGACACTTTCTACGCCCACATGGACGAAGATGCCGCCAAGGCCAACCCGTTCTTCCCGGGCCGTGTCGCCCACGGCTATCTGCTGCTGAGCTTCGCGGCGGGTCTGTTCGTCGACCCGGCGCCGGGGCCGGTGCTGGCGAACACGGGGCTCGAGGGGCTGCGGTTTCTGAAACCCGTCAGCCCCGGCGCGCGGATTCATGTGACGCTGACCGTCAAGGCCAAGACCCGCCGCAACGATAGCTATGGCGAGGTGCGCTGGGCGGTGACGATCCTCGACCAGGACGGCGACGCGACGGCGGCCTATGAGTTGCTGACGATGAACGCGTACTGAGGGGGTGCGGCCTCGGGGGGGATCGACCCCCCGCTCAGACCGGGCCCGGCAAGGGCCGGGCCGCACCCCTAAGCCGGGGTCAGCGCGGGGAGGACAGGGCGGCAAGGTCGCGCGCATCATCCACGTCGCGCATGGTGGTCGCGCGCGACAGGCGCAGTGGGGCGGCGCTGCGCTCGGCATCGCTGAGCGCATGGGGGGAAGACCATCTGCAGCCGCGCAGGAACCCGCGGGGCGTCGCGAGGCCGCCACGCGCCAGCCCGACCAGCCAGAACCCGCCATCCGTCGCCGGGCCGAACACCGCGTCGGCGCCTGCCAGCGCGGCATAGGCGCCCGCGATGTGCGCCGGTGTCACGCCTGGAATGTCGCCGCCGATCAGCACCGCGGGGCCGGGGGGGGCGCCGAGAAGCGCCCGTGCCATCCGCGCGCCCAGATCGCCGCGGCCTTGCGCCATCCGCCGCAACTCCGGTGGCCAGACCCGGCTCGCCATCCCCTCGCGGTCCGGGGCGACCAGCACGATCACCTCCCACCGCGGGTCGCGCGCAAGGCGGCGGATCGTGCCCAGCGCGGCGCCCCGGAACCAGCGCGCCGCCGCCACCGCGCCGATCCCGCGCGCCAGCCTGGTTTTGACGCGGCCGGGGCGGGGCTCTTTCACCATCACCAACAGGCGGGGGCGCCGCGGGCCGGGCGCGATGGCACGGCGCAGCCGGGCCGCGCCCGAGCGGGGGGTCGATCCCCCCCGAGGGCGCTCCCCCTCGAAGGGCTCAGCGCCGCTCATACCGCGCCGCCAGTTTCTCCGGCGACACCCCCATCCGCCACAGCGCCAGCGTTGACAGGTTACGCCCGCCTTGGCGCAGCCAGCCGCCGCGGTGATAGCGCTCGGCGCTTGTCATCGCCTCGGCCCCCAGCGGGCGCAGGCGGCGGCGCAGGCGGGTGGCGAGGGCCACGTCCTCCATCAACGGGATCGGCGGATGGCCGCCGACCGCGCGGTAAAGCCGCGCCGGAACCAGCAGCGCCTGATCGCCGTAAGGCAGCCCCAGCGCGCCCGAGCGCAGGTTCGCCCAGCCCGCCACCGCGCGCGCCGCGACGCCCGGATCGTCGAACCGCAGGCGGAACCATCCGGCGTGGTCGGGGGTGCGGGCCATGTGGCGCTGCACCGCCTCCACCCAGCCGGGGCCGAGCACGGTGTCGGCGTGCACGAACAGGAACCAGCTTCCCCGAGCGACCTCGGCCCCCCGCGCCAGCTGCGCGCCGCGCCCACGCGCGCCGCGGATCAGCCGGGCGCCGACCGCGTCGGCCACCCCCTCGATATCGTCGGTGGACCCGCCGTCGGACAGGATCACCTCGCGCAAAAGCCCCGCGGTCAGCGCCTCGGCCAGCGCGCCAAGGCACGGGCCGATCCGGTCGGCGGCGTTCAGCGTCGGGATGATCACCGATACCGGTGCGCTCATGCGGTCACCTCTCTGCCCAGGGTGCGGATGCTGACATAGCCCGCGACCCCCGCCAGCCCAAAGGTGAGATAGAGCGGCACGACCGTCCCGTCGAACAACCCGCCCGCCACGGTGGCGAACACCACCCCCGCGCCGGACCCCAATGCGGCCACCACCGCGCTGGCGGCCCCGGCGCGGGCGCCCATCGGCTCGAGCGCGATGGCCGCCAGGTTGCCATAGAGCACCGCGAAGGCCGCCACCGGGATCGCCGCCCAGGTCAGATGCATCCACAGCGGCGGCACGCCGTCATACGCCACCGCGAACCCCAGCGCGCCGATCAGCCCCGACGCCGCGGTGGCGATCAGCGCCCACCGCGCCATCCGCCGCGCCCCGACCCGCCGCACGATCCGCGCGTTGCCGAAACTGCCCAGCCCGTTGACCACCGCCAGCGCGCCGAACGCGACCGGCAACAGCGCGCCAAGGCCATAGATATCCTCAAGAATCTGCTGCGAGGTCGCCAGATAGCTGACGAACGACCCGAACACGCACGACAGCGCCAGCGCATAGCCCATGCAGACGCGGTTGCCGACCACCTCCAGAAACGTCTCGGCCACCCCGCGGAACGACAGCGGGCGGCGGTGTTCGGGCCGCAGCGTTTCGGGCTGCGCGCCGAAGAACCACGCCGCGGTGATCGCGGCTTGCGCCAGCAGCACCGCGAACACCCAGCGCCAATCCAGCACCGAGATCACCGCTTGGCCCACCGCCGGGGCCAGAAGAATCATGATCACGAACACGCCCGAGGACAGCGACATCACCCGCGCCATCTCATCCCCTGAGAACCGGTCGCGGGTGACCGACATCGATATCACCCGCAGCCCGCCTGCCCCGAGCCCCTGTAGCAGCCGCCCCAGCAGCAGCACCGTGAAGCTGGGCGCGAAAAGCGCGATCAACGTCCCGGCGATGAAGGTGGCGATGTTGATCGCGGCGGCGGGCCTGCGCCCATAGCGATCCGCGATCGGCCCGATGAACAGCTGGCTGATCGCGACCCCGACGAACACCGTCAGCAGCACCCATTGGCGCTGGTTGGGATCGTCCAGCGCAAACTCCGCCGCGATGGCGCCCAAGGCCGGGATCACGATGTCGGTCGAGAACGCGTTGATCGCCCCCAGCGACGCCATCAGCGCGACAAAGCCGAAGGTGGCCTTGGCGGCCGTCTTCGGCCCCTCCGCGCGGTCGAGCCGCGCGATCGGCGAGCGCCCGGCGTGGGTGGGGGCGGGGCTGCCGTCGCTCACTCGATCCAGCCTTCCTGGAACCGGACCGGGGCGCCGCGGGATGGGCCGCTGAGCTCATCCTCCCACATCACGCGGGCGCCGCGGATGATCGTGCCCTTGGGCCAGCCGGTGACGGTGACGCCATCGTAAGGGGTCCAGCCGCATTTGCTGGCGATCCAGTCGTTGTGGATCGTGCGCGGGGCCTTCAGGTCGACCACCGTGAAATCGGCGTCATAGCCGACCGCGATCCGGCCCTTGCCCGCGATCCCGAAAATCCGCTGCGGCCCGTGGGAGGTCAGGTCCACGAACCGCTCCAGCGTCAGGCGCCCGTTGGCGACGTGGTCCAGCATGATCGGCACCAGCGTCTGCACGCCGGTCATGCCCGACGGCGAGGCGGGATAGGTTTTCGCCTTTTCCTCAAGCGTATGGGGCGCGTGGTCGGACCCGAGCACGTCGATCACGCCCTGGCGAAGCCCTTCGAAGATTGCGTCGCGGTGGGCGGCGCCGCGCACCGGCGGGTTCATCTGCACCAGCGTGCCGAGGCGGGCGTAGGCCTCATCCCCGTCCAGCGTCAGGTGGTGGGGCGTCGCCTCGGCGGTGACCAGATCCTTGTGGCGGGCGAGGATCGGGATTTCCTCGGCGGTGGAGATATGGAGGATGTGGATGCGCCGACGCGCCTCGCGCGCATGACGGATCAGCCGCTCGGTGCACTGCACGGCGGCGATCG
>JBLIKI010000070.1:0-13133 GCA_047636235.1 Paracoccaceae bacterium
CCCATCGTCCCCTCCGCCAGCGCCTCGCCCATGGTCAGGCGCGGGTTTGCCGCCGCGTGGTCGAGATGCCGGTTGCCGTCGAACAGCGCGCGGCGGCCATCGGGATGCTCGAACAGGATATGCCCCGCGTCCTCGCCTGCGATCACGGGGTTGAGGCGGCGAAGATCTGCATAGACCGCAACCGGATCGCCGAGCAGGTATCGAAACGTGTCGATCCAATGCACCGCGGTTTCATGGACCAGCAGCCGCGGCATGGTCTGGAAATAGGGCTGACGGTCGAGATACGCTCGCGGCCCTTGCCCGTCGCCGGGGCGCAGGCGGAACGTGGCCTGATGCACTTCGCCGATGCGCCCCTGATCCAGCGCGATGCGGATCGCGCGATACCACGGCTGAAAGCGGAAGTTTTCGTGGACGATCAGGGGGATGTTCGCGGCCTCGGCCAGCGCCGTCGCCTCGCGGGCCTGCTCCAGCCCCTCGCAGAACGGCTTTTGGCAGATGATCGCGCGGACCCCGGCGTCCAGCGCCATCCGGATCGCGGGCAGATGGCCGGGGGGCGGGGTCGCGATGTCCACGATGTCAGGCCGCGCGCCGTCCAGCATCGCGGCCAAGGATGCGAACGGCGCGGTCCCTGACGCCTCCGCCCGCGCCACGTCCAGATCCGCAACCGCGACCAATTCGGCCCCGTCGATCCGCCGCCAGCCGTCATGGTGAAACCGCGCGAAATACCCGGCCCCAAGGCAACCGACCCGCAGCGTCACAGCCCCAGCGCCGCCATCACCGCGGCGGCGGCATCCTCGGTTCCCGCCGTGCCGCCCAAGTCGCGGGTCAGCGCGACGCGCCCGTCGATCACCGCATCGACCGCCCGGTGCAGCCGCGCGCCATCGGCGGCCAGCCCCGCGACGCCGTGCCGGTCCCCCAGCCAGTCGAGCATCATCGCCCCCGACGCGATCATCGCCAGCGGGTTCGCGACCCCCATCCCCGCGATGTCGGGCGCGGAGCCATGGCAGGGCTGGAACACCGCATGATCGAGCCCGATATCGGCCGACGGCGCCAGCCCAAGCCCGCCCATCAGCCCGGCGCCGAGGTCCGACAGAATGTCGCCGAACATATTCTCCGTCACCATCACGTCGAAATCCCACGGCTTTTGCACCATCCGCAGCGCGGTGGCGTCGACATAGGCGTGGTCCGCGATCAGGTCCGGGTGGCGCGCGGCCTCGGCGTCGAAAATCCCGCGAAAGAACGCGAAAGCGCGGAACACGTTGGCTTTGTCCACGCAGGTCACCCGGCCCGGCCCGCGCCCCGCCGCCTTGCGCGATGCGGCCAGCGCGAACGCGGTGCGGAACAGTTTTTCAGACGTCGCGCGGGTGATCCGCAGGGTTTCGCGGGCCTCATCGGCCTCAACCTCGCCGCGGCCTTGCGTGAAGAACAGGCCTTCTGTGCTTTCGCGCACCAGCATGAAGTCGATGACGCGGCCCGGCGGGATGGTCAGCGGGCTGTGGCCCCCCGACGTCGCGCGCACCGGGCGCAGGCCCGCGAACAGGTCCAGCGCCTTGCGAAGCTCGATCTGCGGCGAAATCTCAGTCCCGTCAGGATAACGGACCGAGGGCAGCCCCATCGCCGACAGCAGAATCGCGTCGGCGGCGCGGGCGGCGTCCATCGACGCCTCGGGCAGGGACTCGCCGGTTTTCACGTAATGCGCGGCGCCCGCTGGCAGAGCGGCGAACTCCAGCCCATAGTCGTCAGACTGATCGGCCAGCGCGCGCAGGATCGCGACCGTAGGGGCCATGATCTCCGGCCCGATGCCGTCGCCTTCGAACACGGCGATGGAAAACTGTCGGGACATGGCATCGGCCTTTCGCTGAGTTCGTTGACGGCCACAGGCGTAACGTATACGCAAATAAATGCAATGCGGAACTCAGGCGATCAACGCCCGAGGCCGCCGCCAGGGGAGGCGCACATGACCATCTGGACCGTTCACGCCCTGAAATACGCCGAGCGCGGCGACCGCACGCGGGCGGAATCGTTCATTCTGGCGGACGATCACAACTCGCCCCACCAGATCGACTATTTCGTCTGGCTGCTGCGCGGCGACGGGCGGACCATTCTGGTCGACACCGGCTATGACGGGGCCGAGGCCGACAGCCGCGGCCGCCCGGTGATCTTCGACGCGCCCGGCGCGCTCGCCCCCCTCGGCATCCGGCCTGAGGATATCGACGAGGTGATCGTCACCCACCTGCATTATGATCACGCGGGCGGTCTGCACCTGTTCCCCAATGCCAAGCTGCACCTTCAGGCGGCGGAAATGGCCTATGCCACCGGCCCGTGCATGTGCCACGGCATCCTCAAGCTGCCGTTCACCGCGGACCATGTCTGCGAGGCGGTCAAGCGCGTGTTCGCGGGCAAGGTGATCTTCCACGACGGCGAGGCTGAGATCGCCGACGGCGTGACCGTGCATTGCATCGGCGGCCATTCGCGCGGCCTGCAGGCGGTGCGGGTGCGGACCGAGGCGGGGTGGCTGGTGCTCGCCTCCGACGCCTCGCATTTCTATGAGAATTTCATGCTCGGCAAACCCTTCCCGCTGGTGGTCGACATCGAGGCGATGTTGAACGGGTTCGGCACGCTGAACCGGCTGGCCTCCTCGTCCCGGCTGATCGTGCCGGGGCATGACCCGCTGGTGACCAAGATCTTTCCGCAGGATGGGCCGGGCCATGTGTTCCGGCTCGATCATGGCCCGACGGGCGAGATTTCGCTGTAATCCTTGGGCGGGGCGCGAAATAGTCCGGGGAACGCCGACCAAGGAGCCGCCATGCCCTCTCTCACCGACCGCGCCGCGATGGGCGCAACGCCTGTGTCGCGTCTCTGCCTCGGGACCATGATGTTCGGGGACCAGACCGATGCGGGCGAGGCGCGCGCGATTCTGGACCGGTTCGCGGAGGCGGGCGGCAACTTCGTCGACACCGCCGACGCCTATACCGCCGGCGCGTCGGAGCGGATGCTGGGCCAGCTGATCGCCGGGCGGCGGAGAGATTGGGTGATCGCCACCAAGCTCGGCAATCCGATGCCGGGGGTGGAGGGCAGCGGCGGGTTGTCGGCGCGCTGGATCGATGCCGCGCTCGACGCCAGTCTGTCGCGGCTCGGGACCGACAGCATCGACCTTTATTATCTGCACCAGGATGATGAGGTGACGCCGCTTGAGGAAACCATCGCAGCCCTTGGCGCCGCGATCGAGGACGGACGGATCAAGGCGTGGGGTTTTTCAAACCATCGCGCGTGGAAGATCGCCGACATGATCCGCATCGCCGACAAGCTGGGGGCGCCGCGTCCGGCGGCGGCGCAGCCCTATTACCACGCGCTTTATCGGTTGGCGGAGATCGACTATCTGCCCGCCTGCGCCCATTTCGGCATCGCGTTGGTGCCCTATTCGCCGCTGGCGCGGGGGGTGCTGACTGGCAAATACGTGGGCGGGGTTCCTGATGGCTCGCGCGCCGCGCGCGGTGACAAGCGCCTGCATCAGACTGAGATGCGGCCCGAGATCATCGAGGCCGCAGCCCGGATCGACGCCCATGTCGCGCCGTCGGGCCGCAAGACCGCCGACGTGGCGCTGCAATGGGTGCTGGCCAACCGCGCGATCACCAGCGTGCTGATCGGCCCGAAATCACTGGCGCAGCTTGATGGATACCTGTCGGCGATGGACACCGCGTTCGGGCCCGAGGACGAGGACTTCATCGCCTCGATCACCCCGGCCGGGGCGGTGCAGGGGCGTTACGCCGACCCGCGTTACCCGTTCCGCGGACGCGTGATCGGCTGATCCGCTCGGCGCTTGGCTGAGTTTTTATCGCGAATTCCCTTGCGCGAATCCTTTGGTCCGCCTATCTAGGCATTGCGACGCTATCTCTATCGACCTTCTGTGCTCCTGTGGCTTCAGTTCTCGATCTTGATTTGACTGAGCCGGGCTGCCGCATAGTGCGGGCAGCACACACTGCAGGAGATCTCACGATGGCCAACGGCACCGTGAAATGGTTCAACGCCACCAAAGGCTTCGGTTTCATCGCCCCCGAGAACGGCAAGCGCGACGTCTTCGTTCACATCTCGGCTCTTGAGCGTGCAGGCATTGGCCAGCTCGACGACGGCCAGGCTGTGACCTTCGACATCGAAGCCGGCCGTGACGGCCGCGAGTCCGCGATCAACATCGCGCTGGTCTGATTTCAGACCCGCACGGCCTTGGCTGAGGCGCGCTGGTAGCGCCCCGCACAGGTCCTGAGACAGAGCCCGTCGACAGAAATGTCGGCGGGCTTTCTCGTTGTGAAATGGCGTGCGGCGGGGCCGGGGCGGCACGCCGCGGGCGCCATCACCCCTCAGGGTAATGGCACGCGGCTTGATGGGTGTCGCCCGACAATTCGGGCCGAGTTTCGCGGCACAGCGCCTGCGCCTTCCAGCAGCGCGGCGCAAAGGCGCAGCCCGGCGGGATCGACAGCGGCGAGGGCAATTCCCCCTCGAGCTTGATGCGCGCCTTGGTGGCGGTCGGGTCGGCCACCGGCGTCGCCGACAGCAGCGCCTTGGTGTAGGGGTGGTGCGGGGCGGCGAAGATCGCCGCCTTGGGGCCGATCTCCACCGGGCGGCCCAGATACATCACCACCACGTCGTCGGCCATGTGTCGCACCACCGACAGATCGTGGCTGATGAAGAGATAGGCCAGCCCCAGACGCTCCTGCAAATCCACCAGCAGGTTCAGGATCTGGCTTTGGATCGACAGATCGAGCGCTGAGACAGGTTCGTCCAGCACCAGCACCTTGGGGTCCAGCATCAGCGCCCGCGCCACCGCGATCCGCTGGCGCTGCCCGCCCGAGAACATGTGCGGGTAGCGGTCGAAATGCTCCTCTCGCAATCCCACCAGCCGCAGCATGTCGCGGGCCTTGGCGGTACGTTCCTCAGCCGTCATCTTGGGGCGGTTGATTTTCAGCGGTTCTTCGAGGATCGCGCCGACCCGCTGGCGGGGGTTGAGCGAGCCGTAGGGGTCTTGGAACACGATCTGCACTGTGGTGCGCAATTCGCGCAAGGTCTCGGGCGTCGCCTCCACCCCCGCGAGGCTGAAGGTGCCGGAAGTGGGCGGCTCGATCATCGTCACCACGCGGGCGAGGGTGGACTTGCCGCAGCCCGATTCCCCCACCACCGCCAGCGTCTTGCCCGGCGACAGGGTGAACGACGCCTCGGACAGCGCGCGCACCACCTTGGGGGCGCCGAACAGCCCTGATTTCACATCGTAATGCCGGGTCAGGTTGCGGGCGACAAGAACGGGCGCGTCAAGAACGGGGGCGGTCATGCGGTGGCCTTCAACGGATAATGGCAGCGGGCGAGGCCGAGATCGGCGCCTGCCTGGATGGGCGGCACGGCGCGGCAGACATCATCCGCAAAGCTGCAGCGCGGCGAGAACAGGCACCCCGTCGGGCGGTCGAACTGGCCGGGGACCACGCCGGGGATGGTGGGCAGGCGCCGCTCGGTCGCGCGTTCCGGCAGGGCCGCGAGCAAGGCGGCGGTGTAGGGGTGATGCGGGGTGGCGAACAGATCGATCACCCCTTGCTCCTCAACCTTCTGCCCGGCGTATTGCACGCTGACCCGCTCAGCGGTTTCCGCCACCACGCCCATGTCGTGGGTGATCAGGATAAGCGCCATGCCGGTGTCGCGCTGCAACCCGGTCAGCAGGTCGAGGATCTGGGCTTGGATCGTCACATCGAGCGCGGTTGTGGGTTCATCCGCGATCAGCAGCTTGGGCTTGCAGGCGATCGCCATGGCGATCATCACCCGCTGGCACATCCCCCCCGACAGCTGGTGCGGGAATGCGCCGAGGCGCTGTTCGGGCGCCGGGATGCCGACCATCTCAAACAATTCGATGGCGCGGGCGTGGCGCTCCGTGCGGCCCATCCCGAGGTGGATCCGCAGCGCCTCTTTGATCTGATAGCCTGCGGTGAAGCAGGGGTTCAACGACGACATCGGCTCTTGGAAGATCATCGCCATGTCTTTGCCGACGATCCGGCGCCGATCGCGCGGCGAGATACCGCGCAGATCCTGCCCGTCAAAGGTCATCACATCGGAGGTGATGGTCGCGGTCCACGGCAGCAGCCCCATCAGCGCCAGCATCGACACCGATTTGCCGGACCCGGATTCGCCAACGATGGCGAGCAATTCGCCCGCATCCACAGACACATCCGTCCCGTCCACCGCCCGGAACGCGCCCGAGGCGGTGGCGAAATCGACGCTCAGATTGCGTATCTCCAGCAGCGGCATGGCTCAGCTCCGCTTCAATTTTGGGTCGAGGGCGTCGCGCAGCCCGTCGCCCATCAGGTTGATCGCCAGCACCGTGACCAGAATCGCAAGGCCCGGCAGCGTCACCACCCACCAGGCGCGCAGGATGAATTCGCGCGCCTCGGCCAGCATGGTGCCCCATTCCGGGGTGGGCGGTTGCGCGCCCATCCCTAGGAACCCCAGCGCCGCCGCATCGAGAATCGCGGTGGAAAAGCTGAGCGCGCCTTGCACGATGATCGGCGACAGGCAGTTCGGCAGCACGGTGATGAACATCAGCCGCGGCAGCCCGGCCCCGATCACCTTGGCGGAGGTGACGTAATCCTTGGACAGCTCCGCCATCACCGACGCCCGCGTCAGGCGCACGTAATGGGGTTGCAGCACGATGGCGATGGCGATCATCGCGTTGGTCAGCGACGGCCCGAGGATCGCCACCAGCACCAGCGCCAGCAGCAAGGATGGGAACGCGAGGATGATGTCCATCACGCGCATGATGATCGTATCGACCCAGCGCGGCGCGAACCCGGCCAGAAGGCCGATGATTATCCCGCCAGAGGCCGCAACCGTCACCACCACGATGCCGACATAGAACGAATAGCGCGCACCGTGCAGCAGGCGCGAAAGCATGTCGCGCCCGACCGCGTCGGTGCCGAGGGGGAAGGTCCAGCTGCCGCCGTCTTGCCAGAACGGCGGTTGCAGCAGGTGTTCGCGAAATTGCTGCGTCGGGTCGTGGGGCGCGATCAGGTCGGCCAGGATCGCCACCGCGACGAACGCGACGAACACCCACATCCCCATCACCGCGCCGCGGTTCTCCCGGAAATAGTGCCAGAATTCGCTGAGCGGGCCGGGGCGGTCGGAGGATTTGACGGCGGTCATCAGCGTTTCCGAATTCTGGGGTTGATGAAGCCGTAGGTGACGTCGACGGCGAGGTTCACCACCATCACCATCACCGCGATCAGCAACAAGCCGCCCTGCACCACCGGATAGTCGCGGCGGAAGATGCTATCGACCATCCACTTGCCGATGCCGGGCCACGAAAAGATCGTCTCGGTCAGGATCGCGCCCGCCAGCAGCGTGCCGACCGACAGGCCGATCACAGTGATGACCGGGATCAGCGCGTTGCGCAGCGCATGCACGCCGTTGACGCGGGCGGGGGACAGGCCCTTGGCCTTGGCGGTGCGGATATAATCCTCGGACAACACCTCCAGCATCGCGGACCGGGTCTGCCGCGCGATCACCGCCAGCGGAATGGTGCCGAGCACGATGGTCGGCAGGATCAGGTGCTGGACGGCGGACGTGAAGGCGCCCTTCTGCCCCGATATCGCTGCATCCCACAGCATGAACCCGGTGGTGTCGGGGAAGTAATAAAGCAGGCTGATCCGCCCCGACACCGGCGTCAGCCCGAGCCAGCCTGACATGACGATGATCAGGAGCAGCGCCCACCAGAAGATCGGCATCGAATAGCCGATCAGCGCGGTGGACATCAGCGCGCGGTCGAAGAATTTGCCGCGGTTCACCGCCGCGATCACGCCCGCGGGCAGCGCCAGCACCACGGCGAACACCATCGCGCATAGCGACAGCTCCAACGTGGCGGGGAACAGCGCGAAAAATTCATCCCAGACCGGCTTTTTGGTCACGAACGATTGCCCGAGGTCGCCCTGCAGCACCCCCCAGAGGTAATCGCCATATTGCTCGATGATCGGGCGGTCGAAGCCGAATTGCTGGATCAACTCCGCATAGCGTTCCGGAGATACGCCGCGTTCGCCGCCCATCACCACGATCGGATCGCCGGGCAGCACTCGGATGAACGAGAAAGAGATCAGCGTGACCCCGAAAAACGTCGGCAGGAACGTCAGAAGCCGTGAAAGCAGATATTTGATCATCGTCCCACCACCGTCAGGGTCTTGGGAAAGCTGGTGAGCGAGCGAAGCCCCGTCTCGGTCACCACCACATCGTCTTCGATTCGCACGCCAAGCTCTCCGGCCAGATACAGCCCCGGCTCGATGGTGAACACCATGCCGGGGGTCAGGGTCTGGGCGTTGCCGCGCATGATATAGGGGGCCTCATGCACCTCTCGGCCCAAACCATGCCCGGTCTTGGTGCGGATGAATTGCGCGTAGGGCGATGCCTCCAGCACCCCGGTCGCGGCGTCGTCGACATCGTGCGCAGTGGCCCCGGCGCGGGTGGCGGCGTGGCCCGCCAGATTGGCCCGCAGCACGGTGTCATAGATCTCCGCGCCGCGGTCCGGCGCGTGGCCGACGAACACGGTGCGAGTGATGTCAGCGCAGAACCCGCCCTTGCGCGCGCCGTAATCGAGCAGCAGCGCATCCCCCGCTTTGATCGCGTAGTCGTGGCGGGCATGGGCGTGGGGCATCGCCGAATTGTCGCCCGCCGCCACGATGGGCGGAAAGGCGTGGGCGTCGGCGCCATGGGCGAACAGGGCTTGGGTCAGCAGACGCTCAACCTCGGTTTCCGTCATGCCGACGCGGACCTGGTCCAGCGTGTCGGCCAGGGCGGCCTCGGACAGCTTGATTGCGACCGAAAGCGCATCCAGATCCGCCTCGGACTTGCACAGGCGCAGGCCGGAGATGGCGGTTTCCGCGTCGACGATCTTGACGCCCGAATAGGCGTTGGTCAGCGCGTGGTGGACGAAGACGCGCATCACCTGCCCTTCGACCGCGATGGAGTTGAGCGGCATCGCGGCGGCCAGCGCGGCGAAGGCGCCCGCATAGCCGGTCTGGTCGCGCCAATCGAACACGTCGCCCTCGAACCGCAGCTTGTCAAAGGACAGCAATTCAAGGTTGGGCACGATCGCGGCGGCCGGGCCATAGGCTGGGACGATGATCAACAGCGGGCGTTCATGGGCGCCGAAATTGGCGTTGAACGCGCGGACGAAATTCGGCCCCGGCACCAGCGCGACGGCATCGACGCCTAGGTCGCGGGCGAGGTCGCGCAATTCGGGATATCGGTCGGACATGGTCCCTCGCTGCGCTGGGGGGAAAGGAGAGGGGGGCGGCGCCTGCGCGCCGCCCCCCCTGTTGGCGTCATTCCTTGAGGTCGACGCCGTAGAAGATGTGCCCGCCCAGCGGGTGCACCTTGTAGCCGGTGACCTCGGGCCGCATCGGCATGAACACGACCGAGTGCGCGATCGTCGCCCAGGGGGCCTGCTCTTTGAACACGACCTGCGCCTGCTCATAAAGCTTGGTGCGCTCGGCCACGTCCGAGGTGATCTTGGCCTTTTTGGTCAGGGCGTCGAAGTCGGCGTTGCACCACTGCGCGCGGTTGGAACCGCCCACCGCGTCGCAGCCCAGCAGCACCGCGAGGAAGTTGTCCGGATCGCCATTGTCGCCGGTCCAGCCCAGCAGCACCGCGCCGTCACGGTCCTCGGTCTTGGAGCGGGTCAGATATTCGCCCCACTCATAGGACACGATTTCCACCGTCACGCCGACCTTCGCGAAGTCGGCCTGCATCAGTTCGGCCATGCGGCGGGCGTTGGGGTTGTAGGGGCGCTGCACCGGCATCGCCCAGATCTTCATCGACAGGTCCGATACGCCCGCTTCGGCCAGCATCGCCTTGGCCGCGGCCGGATCATAGGGGTCGTCCTCGATCGCGGTGTTATAGGACCAGATCGTCGGCGGGATCGGGTTCTTGGCGATCTGGCCGGAACCCTGGAACACCACGTCGATGATCGCCTGCTTGTCGATCGCCATGTTCAGGGCCTTGCGGACCTTTACGTTGTCGAACGGCGCGACCTTGGTGTTATAGGCGAGATAGCCGACGTTCAGGCCTTCCTGCTCCATCACCACCACGGCCGGATCGGCCTTCATCGCGGCGACGTCGGCGGGGTTGGGATAGGGCATGACGTGGCATTCGCCCGCCTTCAGCTTCTGATAGCGGACCGACGCGTCGGGCGTGATCGCGAACACCAGCGAATCCAGCGGCGAGGCGCCCATCCAATAGTCGGGGTTGGCGGCGTAGCGGATCACCGCGTCTTTCTGATAGGCGACCAGGCTGAACGGACCGGTGCCGATCGGCGCTTGGTTGATCGCCTCAGGGGTTCCGGCGGCGACCATCGCGGCGCCGTATTCGGCGCTGACGATCGAGGCGAAGTCCATCGCGAGGTTGGCCATCATCGGCGCCTCTTCGCGGGTCAGCACGAATTTGACGGTCATGTCGTCGACTTTGACGATTTCCTTGATCAGCGTGGGCATCGACATCGCGTCGAAATATTCCCACGATCCGCCCGACGCCATGTGCGCCGGATGATCGTCCAGACGCTGACGGTCGAAGCTGAAGATCACGTCGTCGGCGTTGAAATCGCGGCTCGGCGTGAACGCGTCGTTGGAATGGAACTTCACCCCGGCGCGCAGCTTGAAGGTGTATTCCAGCCCGTCGTCAGACACGCTCCAGCTTTCGGCCAGGCCTGGGATGACGTTGGTGGTGCCGGTCTCGAATTCGACCAAGCGGTTGTAGATCGGGTGCGAGGATGCGTCGAAGGTGGTGCCGGCGGTGAACAGCGCCGGGTCGAACCCTTCGGGGGATCCTTCGGAGCAATAGACCAAGGTTTTGGCCGATGCGCCGCCGGCGCACAGCGCGGCCATCAGGAGGCCGGTCGCGAAGCTGCGTTTGAATGTCATGGTGCTTCCCTGTCGTGCATGAGAACAAGCGTCTGGGCGCTCCGTTGCCGTGGGCGCCTTCTTGTTGTGCACGTTAGAGTGTTCGCCCACCCCGCCCCAAGTCAAGCGCGCCAAGGCGCCCAGCCGCAGGTGTTTTCGCAGAACGTAGCGTCAGGCGAACTCCACCGCCACGGCGCCGAGCGCGATCACCCCCATCAGCGCGGTCCGCAGGGGACCGACCTTTTCGCCCAGGAACACCGCGCCGATCAGGGCGGCGAAGATCACCGAGGTCTCGCGCAGCGCCGCCGCCTCGCCGACTTTGTCGAGCCGGGTCGCCATCATCACCGCGCCGAACGACAGAAACGCGATCACCGCGCCGGACATGCCGCGGACCAGCAGGGGGCCGATGGCCGGTCGCTCTCCGGTCCGGCGCAGGCGCGCCAGAATGATCAGCGGGATGATCCAGCTGTCGGCCACAAAATACCACAAGAGGAACGTCAGCGGATCAGCTGCGAGCCGAATGCCCCAGGCGTCATAGGTGGTGTAGGCGGCGATCAGCCCGCCGGTCGCCACCGCCAGCCACAGCGCCGGGGCCATGTCGCGCCAGCCTAAGGGGTGGTTGCGCATGTTCACCGCCGCCAGCGCCATGATGCCGCCCGACAAAAGCGCGACGCCGCCCCATTGGCCGGGGGTGAAATGTTCTTGGAACACGAAGGTCGCCAGCGCAACCGTCGCCAGCGGCCCGGTGCCGCGCGCCACCGGATAGACCACCGTGAAGGCGCCGCGGGTATAGGCCATCGCCTGCAAGGATTTGTAGACGAAGTGGATCACCGTGGCGCCCGCCAGCACCCACAGCATCTCCGTGTCCGGCAGCGGCGCGAAGAGCAGCGCCAGCGGCAGCCCGATGATGCCGTAACAGATGTCGATGGCGCCGCGGGACAGCCACGGGTCATGGCGGCCCTTTTGCAGCGCGCCGAAACAGGCATGGGCGACCGCCGACACCAGCGCCAGAATGAACGCCAATTGCGCGCCCTCGGGCGTGCCCTCGATCGACAGGATATAGTCGGACATGCAGCGGAGCCTATGGCGCGGGCGCGGGGGCGCGCCGCGTCGATGGTTCGCATGTGAAATGGAGCGGGGTCAACACCCCCCGCGCCGGTCCGGTCAGGCGGCGCCGGTCAGGGCGGCGGCGAATTCCTCGGGGTCGAAGGGCGACAGGTCGTCGATCTGCTCGCCAACCCCGATGGCGTGGATCGGCAGGCCGAACCGGTCCGCCAGCGCCACCAGAACGCCGCCCTTGGCGGTGCCGTCCAGTTTGGTCATCACCAGCCCGGTGACGTCGGCCATCTTCGAGAAAATCTCCACCTGGCTGATCGCGTTCTGGCCGGTGCTGGCGTCCAGCACCAGCAGCGTCGAATGCGGCGCGGTGGGGTCTTTCTTGCGGATCACGCGAACGATCTTCTCCAGCTCCTGCATCAGATCGGTGCGATTCTGAAGCCGCCCGGCGGTGTCGATCAGCAGCAAATCAGCGCCATCGGCCTCGGCGCGGGTCATCGCCTCGAACGCCAGCGAGGCGGGGTCCGAGCCCTCGGGCGCGGTCAGCACGACGCAGCCGGCGCGCTCCCCCCAGATTTGCAGCTGCTCGACCGCGGCGGCGCGGAAGGTGTCTCCGGCGGCGATCACCACATGCTTGCCCGCGGCTTTCAGCTGGGACGCCAGCTTGCCGATGGTGGTGGTCTTGCCTGACCCGTTGACGCCGACCACCAGCACCACCTGCGGCTTTTGGCCGGTGAGCGGGAGGGGAAGCGCCACCGGCTCCAGTATCCGGGCGATTTCCTCGGCCAGCAGGGCGCGCATTTCGGCGCCTGACACGCGGCGGCCATAGCGGCCCTCGGCGATGTTGGCGGTGACCTTGGTTGCGGTCTCAACGCCCATGTCGGCGGTGATCAGCAGGTCTTCGAGGTCCTGCAGCATCGCATCGTCAAGCGCCCGGCGCGGGGCGGCGGGGGCGGCCTCGGTGTCGGTCCCGCCGATCAGACGGCGCAGGAAGCCCGGCTTGGCGATCGGGGCGGCGGGTTCGGGCGCGGTGGCCGCCTCTGGCGTGGGCGCGGCCTCGATGATCGCGTCCAGCCCCTCGCCCAGCTTGGACGAGGATCGCGTCAGGCGCTGTTTGAGCTTGCCGAAAAAGGACATGGGGGCGGACTCCGGCGCGGGGAAAAT
>JBLIKI010000071.1:0-13008 GCA_047636235.1 Paracoccaceae bacterium
CGATGACTTTCGTCGGCGAATCGCTGCTCTCGCTCGGCTATGCGCCGGGCGTCTATGTCCTCACGCTGCCCAATGACACGATCACCACCAATGTGATCGCCTCCGCCGTCCCGCTGCCCGCCGCCGCCCCGCTGCTGCTGGGCGCGCTGGCGCTGACCGGCTTTGCCGCACGTCGCCGCAAGGGTTGATGCCTCCCCTGCCCCGGCGCGTCATCGCGCCGGGGCGATGCATGCAGAACACACCAAGAACACCCCTTTCGCTCCGCCCCCGCCCGCGCTAGGCTGTTTCCCATGACGCACAGCCATCCGGACGATATCGACGCCTTCGAAGCGTGGGAGGACCAGAGCCTCTCCGCGCGCGCGATGGCGGCCCGCCCCACCCCCTGGCTCGACGGGCTGAACCCGCCGCAGCGCGAGGCGGCATCCTCGCTCGACGGCCCGGTTCTGGTGCTGGCCGGGGCTGGCACCGGCAAGACCCGCGCGCTGACCTGCCGGATCGCGCAGATCATGGCGTCGGGGCGCGCGCAGCCGCACCAGATCCTTGCGGTCACCTTCACCAACAAGGCGGCGCGCGAGATGAAGTCGCGCCTCGGCAAGCTGGTCGGCCCGGCGGTTGAAGGCATGCCATGGCTCGGCACCTTCCATTCGCTATGCGTGAAGATGCTGCGCCGCCATGCCGAATTGGCGGGGCTGGAGAATGGCTTCACCATTCTGGACACCGACGACCAGCTGCGGCTGCTGAAACAGATCCTGAGCGCCGAGGATATCGACGCCAAGCGCTGGCCGCCCCGCCAGCTTGCGGGCCTGATCGACCGCTGGAAGAACCGCGGCCTGACCCCCGCCAACGTCCCCGCGGCCGAGGCGGCGGAGTTCAACCGCCAAGGCGGGCGGCTTTACGCGATGTATCAGCAGCGGCTGCGTACGCTCAACGCGGTCGATTTCGGCGACCTGCTGCTGCATGTCGTCACCATCCTGCAAGCGCATCCCGATGTGCTGGAGACGTGGCGGGGCCGCTTCCGCTACATCCTCGTGGACGAATACCAGGACACCAACGTCGCGCAATATCTGTGGCTGCGGCTGCTGGCCGGCAAAGCGCACAACATCTGCTGCGTCGGCGATGACGATCAGTCGATCTATGGCTGGCGCGGGGCCGAGGTTGGCAACATCCTGCGGTTCGAAAAGGACTTTCCCGGCGCAAAGGTGATCAAGTTGGAGCAGAACTACCGCTCCACCCCCCATATCCTCGCCGCCGCATCCGCGGTGATCCACGCCAACGAAAACCGCCTCGGCAAGACGCTGTGGACCGAAGAGGCTTCGGGCGAAAAGGTCCGCCTGATCGGCCACTGGGACGGCGATGAAGAGGCCAGATGGATCGGCGAGGAGATCGAGGCGCTGTCGCGCGGCACCCGCGGCCTTTCCCCTGTATCCCCCGACGACATGGCGATTCTGGTGCGCGCATCGTTCCAGATGCGCAGCTTTGAGGACCGGTTCCTGACCATCGGCATGCCGTATCGCGTGATCGGCGGCCCGCGGTTCTACGAGCGGCTCGAGATCCGCGATGCGATGGCCTATTTCCGCTGCGTGACCAATCCCGGCGACGGCATGGCGTTCGGACGGATCGTCAACACCCCGAAACGGGGCCTTGGCGACAAGGCGCAGGCGGCGATCAACCAGATGGCGCGTGAGCATGATGTCGGCCCGCTGATCGGCGCGCGGATGCTGCTGGACGCGGGCGGGCTGTCCGGCAAGGCGGCGAAATCGCTGGCCGGGTTGCTGGCAGACCTCGGCCGCTGGCAGGATCAGGCCGCAGCGGGCCGCAACCATGTGGAGCTGGCGGAGATCATCCTCGACGAATCTGGCTACACTTCGATGTGGAAGGCCGACAAATCGCCGGACTCGCCCGGTCGGCTCGAAAACCTCAAGGAGCTGGTCAAGGCGCTGGACGGCTTCGAAAACCTCGAAGGCTTCCTCGAACACATCGCGCTGGTGATGGATAACGAACAGGAAGACGGCCAGCCCAAAGTGTCGATCATGACCCTGCACGCGGCCAAGGGCCTGGAATTCCCCGCAATATTTCTGCCAGGGTGGGAGGATGGCTTGTTCCCCTCCCAACGCTCCATGGACGAAAGCGGGCTTGCCGGGCTCGAGGAAGAACGCCGCCTCGCCTATGTCGGCCTGACGCGGGCGGAGAAATTGCTGACGGTCAGCTTCGCGGCCAATCGCGCGATCCATGGCCGCTGGCAAAGCGCCCTGCCGTCGCGGTTCATTGACGAACTCCCCGCCGCCCATGTCGAGGTGATGACGCCCCCCGGCCTCTATGGCGGCACCTTCGGCGCCGCGGGCCGGTCGATGCGCGGCGGCCCGGCGGCGGAGCCTGACACATCGCGGCTCGAACAGGCCGCCACCAGCGCTGACGCCTACAATTCCCCCGGCTGGCGCCGGATGCAGTCGAACGCCGGGCAGCGCGGTCTTCGCAGCCCGTCCGAGACCCGCCATGTTGTGATAGACGCTGAGGCGATCAGCCCCCATTCGGTCGGCGACCGAGTGTTCCACCAGAAATTCGGCTATGGCAGCGTCGAGGCGGTGGAGGGCGACAAGCTCACCGTCGCCTTCGACAAGGCCGGGTCGAAAAAGGTGGTGGCCAGCTACATCTCGGCCTCGGACGACGTGCCGTTCTGATACTGACCTCGCTGCCCGCGCGGCGCGCCCGCGCGCGCCCGGCCGGCCGAGCGGGGGGCGCCGCCCCCCCGAGGACGGTCGCGCTCCCCGCCAGACAGGAAAACGCCGGCCCCTGCGCGCGCAAGGGCCGGCGTTTTCACCTCCGCGCGGGGATCAGACCGAATGCACGCCATCGGCCAGCGATTTCACGAATGCCAGCACTTGCGCCGGGCTGTCACCGCGCCCGATCCGGTCAACGATGGCCGAGCCGACCACGGCGCCGTCGGCGATGTTGGCCATCTCGGCGGCGCCTTCGGGCGTCTTAATGCCAAAGCCGACGCAGACCGGCAGACCGCTGGTGCGGATCCGCGCGACCTCGGGCGCCACCAGCGCCGCATTGGCCACCGCCGACCCGGTGATCCCGGTGATCGAGACGTAGTAGACGAAGCCCGACGTGTTCTGCAGCACCTTGGGCAGGCGCGCATCATCGGTCGTCGGCGTCGCAAGGCGGATGAAGTCGAGCCCGGCGGCCTGCGCGGGCAGGCACAGCTCGTCGTCCTCCTCAGGCGGCAGGTCGACCACAATTAGTCCGTCGACCCCGGCCTCGCAGGCCTCAACGAGGAATTTATCGACGCCCTTGGAATAGATCGGGTTGTAATAGCCCATCAGCACGATGGGGGTGGTGTCGTTCCCGGCGCGAAAATCGCGCACCATCTGAAGTGTCTTGTTCAGCGTCATCCCAGCCGCCAGCGCGCGCTGTCCAGCCAGCTGAATCGCGGGGCCGTCGGCCATCGGATCGGTGAACGGCATGCCAAGCTCGATCACGTCCACACCCGCGGCGGGCAGGCCCTTCACGATCTCGAGACAGGTGTCATAGTCGGGATCGCCCGCCATCACAAAGGACACGAAGGCGGCTCGGCCTTGCGCCGAAAGCGTCTCGAAGGTGGCGTCGATGCGCGACATGGAGGTCTCCGTCATTCAATAAATCGGCCCGCCCCCGATGGGGGGACGGGCCGGAGCGTGTCAGATCAGCTGTCTTTGCGGAAGAACTTCTTCTCGCGCGGGCGGCCGTCATAGCCCGAGGGGCCCGAGGGCGCCCGGTCGCCGCCGCCGGCGCGATCCTTGTTCCAGCCGCCGGGGGCCGGACGGTCGCCAGACGGACGGTCGCCCTGAGGACGATCGCCGCGGTCGTTGTTCCAGCCGCCGGCGCGCGGGGCGCTGTCGGTACGGGGACCGCGGTCGCCGCGATCGCCGCCGCTGAAACCGTTCGGACGGGGCGCACGATCGCCGCGGTCGCCACGATCGCCGCCGAAGCCGCCGGGGCGCGGGCCACGGTCGCCACGGTCATTTCCGCCGACGCCGCCCGGACGCGGGCCACGATCGCCGCCGCCGCCGAAGCTGCTGGCGGGACGGGGCGCTGCATGGGCGCCCTCGCGGGTCTCCCACTTATTCAGCAGCTTGTCGTTGAAGACGTCGCGGCCAACCTTGCCTTCATGGCACCACACGACGCTGATTTCGTTTGCGTCAACGCTTTCCACCGCCATGCGCATGGAACCGGACGTAAGGACGACCATGTCGCCAATCTCGAATTTCGCCACGTAACATAACCTCGAATGCCCCCGCGGGGGTCTTGGGTGCGCGCCGGATCCGCGGCGGCTCGGCATGGGCCGGGGGGCGCGGCGTCTCCGCGCGCAATCCCCGTCGCCCTTTGGCGGCGCGGCCCCTCGGGGCGGCGCCTTCGTCCTCGCCGGGCCTATGCGGGCCGAGCGGGGCGTTCGTCGCTTCGGCGCGGGCGCCGAAGGATCACATCTCGGCGCCGAGGGCGTCCGCGACGGTGAAGATGTCTTTGTCGCCGCGCCCGCACATGTTCATGATGATGTGCAGATCTTTCGGCATGTCCCCGGCGATCTTCACCAGATGGGCGATGGCGTGGCTGGGTTCAAGCGCGGGGATGATCCCCTCGGTCTGACAGCAGAGCTGGAAGGCGGCCAGCGCCTCCTTGTCCGTGACCGAGACATATTCGACCCGGCCCATGTCGTGCAGCCAGGCATGCTCCGGCCCGATGCCGGGGTAATCAAGGCCAGCGGAAATCGAGTGCCCCTCGATGATCTGGCCGTCGTCGTCCTGCAGCAGATAGGTGCGATTGCCGTGCAGCACGCCGGGGCGCCCGCCGGTCAGCGACGCCGCGTGCTCCATCCGTTCATCCACGCCATGCCCGCCCGCTTCCACGCCGACGAGCCGCACGTCCTTGTCGTCAAGGAACGGGTGGAACAGCCCCATGGCGTTCGAGCCGCCGCCGATGCAGGCGATCAGCATGTCGGGCATGTGGCCGGTGCGGGTCAGGAATTGCTCACGCGCCTCCTTGCCGATGATCGATTGGAAATCGCGGACCATCGCCGGATAGGGATGCGGCCCCGCGACGGTGCCGATGCAATAGAAAGTGTCGTTGACGTTCGTCACCCAGTCGCGCAGCGCCTCGTTCATCGCATCCTTCAGCGTGCCGCGGCCGGAGGTGACCGGGATCACCTCGGCGCCCAGCAGCTTCATGCGGAACACGTTGGGCTTCTGGCGCTCCACATCGGTGGCGCCCATGAATACGATGCATTTCAGCCCGAACCGCGCGCAGACCGTCGCGGTGGCGACGCCGTGCTGGCCCGCGCCGGTCTCGGCGATGATACGGGTCTTGCCCATGCGAATCGCCAGCAGGATCTGGCCGAGCACGTTGTTGATCTTGTGCGCGCCGGTGTGGTTCAGCTCATCGCGCTTCATCCAGATCTGGGCCCCGCCCAAATGCTCGGTCAGCCGCTCGGCATGATACAGCGGCGAGGGGCGGCCCACATAATGGGTCCACAGATCGTTCATCTGCGCCCAGAAGCTGTCATCGGTCTTGGCGCGGTTGTATTCGTCCTCAAGGCTGAGGATCAGCGGCATCAGGGTTTCCGACACGAACCGGCCGCCATAGATGCCGAAGCGGCCGCGTTCATCGGGACCGGTGCGGAAGCTGTTGAGGCCGTCTGCGGACATGCGATCACCTGACGTCTGAAGTGGGTGGAGGGGCGCTGCGCGCGCGCTCATGCGCGAACGCGCGTCTTACGCGGTTTCGCGGCGCGCGTCGAGAGGATGCGCGCCGCAGCCCCGTCGCAGCGGCCCGGAAACGGACAAGGCCCGCGCCGGGGAACCGGCGCGGGCCTTGTCAAGGCGGCGAGGGTCAGCCCCGTTCGGCGTAGACCGCGCGTTCGAACGCGTCGTAGGTCGCTTGGGCGGCCGGGTCCATGAACGGCAGGTGTTGCAGCATCAGCACCGCCGCGATCCCCGACGCCGGGTCCACCCAGCAATGGGTGTTCATCAGCCCGGCCCAGCCGCACGATCCGGCGCGGCGCATTCCCGGCACGTCCTCATCCACCCGCAGGAAGCCCAGCGAATGCGATTTTGCCAAACCGGGGAAGAAATCGACCGAGGCCGAACCGCCCGGCATCACCGATCCAAAACCGCCGATCTCGATGCCCGGAGTTTCCGCCGCCAGCATCCGCGCCGCGCCGTCCTCGGACAGCACCCGCGCGCCATCCAACGCACCCCCGCCCATCAGCATCTGCAGGAACCGCAGATAGTCCCCCGCCGAGCCATAGAGCGCCTGGCCCATGCAATAGACCTCCGGCTGGTCGGGGGGCGTGATGTCCGCCGCCTTGAACCCATCGGGCCCGTGAATATACGCACCCGCAAGCCGCGCGCCCATGTCGGGGGAGCATTCCACCCCGGTCGCGTCCATCCCGAGCGGCGCGAAAATCTCTCGGCGCAGCACGGCGTCGATCCGCTCGCCGGACACTTCCTCAACCACCAGCCCCAGCCAGTCGGTCGACACGCCATAGCCGAACGCCGTGCCCGGATCGAACGCCAGCGGATAGGCGAGGAACGCATCGCGCGCCCCCGACGCCATCCGCGGCAGGCCCGAGACCTTGAGGAATTTCTTCTGGTTGGCGTTCCACATCTCATAAACCGGACCGGCGGTGTGTGTCATCAGTTGCCGCACCGTGGCGCGGCTGGCAGGCGCGCGCAGGATCGGCGCGTCGCCGTCGAACCCGGCCAGCACCTGCACCGCATCGAAATCAGGCAGGATGTCGCCCACCGGCTGGTCGAGGCCCAGCAGCCCTTCCTCGATCAGCCGCAGCGCCGCGACGGACGCCACCGCCTTGGTCATCGAGAACAGCCGGAACACGGTGTCGAGCGCCATCGCATCGCCCTCCGCCCCGCGGGTTCCGTGGGCGCTGGCGTGGATCACGCCGCTCCGGTCGGCGACCATCGCCACCGCGCCGGGGGTGCGCCCTTCGGCCACCGCTTGGTCCAGAACCCGTTCAAGCGCGCGCATATGCCAATCCCTGTTCAATCATCATGTGGAGAAACGGTATCAGCCGCCGCGCGCGGCGCAAAGGGCGCACGGGGCGGGTCGATCACCCGTTCGCGGACGCGGCCGCCAAGAAGGCCGCGATCATGCCCGCGTCCTTGACCCCCGGCGCGCTTTCAACGCCTGAGGATACGTCGAGCTGCCGCGCTCCGGTCAGGCGCACCGCCTCGGCGGCGTTGGCGGGGGTCAGGCCGCCCGCCAGCATCCACGGGGCGGCCCAGCGGCGCCCCGCGATCAGCCGCCAGTCAAAGGTCAGCCCGTTGCCGCCGGGCAGGACGGCGTCCTTGGGGGCCTTCGCCTCGACCAATAGCTGGTCGCAGACGCGAGCGTACTCAGCGATCTTCGGCAGGTCCGATTCGTCTGCGATCCCGACCGCCTTCATCACCGGCAGCCCGAAGCGGGCGCGCACCGCCGCCACGCGATCGGGCGTCTCGGCCCCGTGCAGCTGGATCATGTCGATCGGCACGGTCCCAAGGATCGCGTCCAGGCCCGCGTCATCGGCGTCGACGGTCAGCGCCACCTTGCACACCCCCGGCGGCACGTCGGCGGCCAGCAGGCGCGCGGCGGCGGGGGTCAGGTTGCGCGGGCTCGGCCCGAAGAACACGAACCCAAGATAGGCCGCGCCGGCCGCGACGGCGGCGTCGCAGCCTTGGATGTCGTTGATTCCGCAGATTTTCACGCGCATGGCCGGTCCCCGCCTGTCGGTTGAAATGGCAAAGGGTGTCTGGCCCGCGCCAAAGCCCCGGTCAAGGGCTTTGGTCAAGGGCCCCGGTCAAGGGCGCCGGTCAGGCAGGCCTGTAAGGGACGTCGGTCAGGCGCGGCTGATGCCGAGGATGTCGTCATCCTCTTCGCCGGCCTTTTTGGCCAGACGGCTGACCTCTCGGTCAAGCAGCAGGGCCTTGCGCTTGTATTCCCGCTCATTGCGGCGGTGGCTGGTTTCGCGCAGCGCCTCCAGCACCAGGCCGATCAGGATGCCCACGAACATCGAGCCGAAGATCGTCGCGAACAGCGGCAGCGTGATCGAAGTCGGGAACCCGAGTTCGATCGACACCGGCAGCAGGTGCAACGTGGCCGGTTCACGATTCGCCACGGCGAGAATCACCGCCGCGACCGCGATCACCACCAGGAAAACGATCTTGAGAATCCGCATCATCAGCCCTTTCATCCGCCGCGTCGCCGCCCCCAAGGGCGGACGACGCGAGAGATCAATCGTCGTCGTCGTCATCCACGGCGGCGTCGTCGTCCGACATCTTGTCGTTCAGACGCATCCGCAATTCCTTGCCGGTCTTGAAGAACGGCACATGCTTTTCCGGCACCGGCACAGATTCGCCGGTGCGCGGGTTGCGGCCAATCCTCGCCTCCCGCTTCTTCACCGAAAAGGCGCCGAAACCGCGCAGCTCCACCCGATCGCCATTGCTGAGCGCAACGGCGATCTCCTCGAACAACGAGGACACGATCCGTTCCACATCGCGGTGATAGAGATGCGGATTCTCTTCCGTCAGCCGCTGTATCAGCTCGGACTTAATCACTGCACGCCCCCTTCGGTAGACTCGCCTCGCGGTCAGCCCTCCCCTCGGGCCTTGGCATAGTATCTCTGGCAACCGGTGTCTTGTCACCGCTCTAATTCATGGTGGCCGCTTGATAATTCGAACTCAGTCCAGAACCGACATCAATCGCGGGCCCATCAGCGCACGCCGCGCCGGGCCGGACAGCAGATCAGACGCCCCCGAAAGCCCGGCATGAGACAGCAACAGATCGAGCAGGCGGCGGTCGTCGTCGGCCGCCACCCGCGCGTCGCGGACCTTGTCGGTGACGCCTCGCACGTCCTTCAGCCAGGCGATCGCCGCGTCTTCGCCGCCGATCTCATCCACCAGCCCGGCGGCCAGCGCCATGCGCCCGGACACCACTCGCCCGTCGGCCACAGCGTCGAGCGCGGCGCCCTCCAGGCCCCGGCGCTCGCTCACCAGCCCGCGGAACCACGCATAGCCATCGGCGATCATGTCGCGCTGGACCTGGATCGCCGCCTCGGTCGCGGGCGTGAACGGCGACGGCGCGGCCTTGAGAGGAGAGCTTTTGATCTCCTGCATCTCAACGCCGACATTGCCCAAAAGGCCGGTCAGGTCGGGATACTGCATGATCACGCCGATCGAGGCGGTCATGGTGTTGCCCCGCGCGACGATCCGGTCCGCGGCGATGGCGGCGATATATCCGCCGGATGCGGCGACGCCCCCCAGCACTGCGATCACCGGCTTGTCGGCGGCCAGATCGCGCAAGGAAAGATACAGCGCCTCAGACCCCGCCGTGGTGCCGCCGGGGCTGTCGATCCGCACGATCACCGCGGTGACGTCGTCATCGCCCTTCAGCCCGGCGATCAGCTTGTCGCGGGCCGGGTCGTCGACGATCAGCCCGGTCACCCAAAGCCGCGCCACAAAGGGGCCCTTGGGCGCGCGATCAGGCTGCGCGGCGCCGACGATGAATAGAAACACGATCACGGCGAACACCCGCCAGAACGTGAAGATGCCAAAGATGGCGCGAAGGAACGCGAAAGGGCGCCGCGGTTCGCGGCGCCCTTCCATCTCAAACAGGTCTCGGCTCATACGCCGGACGCTCCGTCGATCACTCTTCGTCAGTGTCAGCTTCGACGGCGGTCTTCTTGAACGCGGCGCCGAGGATGTCACCGAGCGAAGCGCCCGAGTCGGAGGAGCCATACTGCTGCACGGCTTCTTTCTCTTCCGCGATCTCACGGGCCTTGATCGACAGACCCAGACGACGGGCCGACTTGTCGATGTTGGTGATCCGCGCATCGATCTTGTCGCCGATGTTGAACCGATCGGGGCGCTGGTCGGCGCGATCACGGGCCAGATCCGAACGACGGATGAACGACTTGAAGCCCTGGTGCTCCACCTCGATGCCGCCGTCTTCGATGGCCGTCACGGTGCAGGTCACGACTTCGCCACGCTTCATGCCGGTGGTAGCCCCGGTGAAGGTGTCGTCGCCAAGCTGCTTGACGCCGAGCGAGATGCGCTCTTTCTCCGGGTCCACGTCGAGCACCACGGCCTTGACCATGTCGCCCTTTTTGTAGTCCTGGATCGCCTGCTCGCCGGCGGTGTTCCAGTCGAGATCCGACAGGTGCACCATGCCGTCGATTTCGCCGTCGAGGCCGATGAACAGACCGAATTCGGTGATGTTCTTGACTTCGCCTTCGACTTCGGTCCCGGCGGGGTAGTTCTCAGCGAAGCTGTCCCACGGGTTCTTCAGGCACTGCTTGAGGCCGAGCGAGATGCGGCGCTTGACCGGATCCACGTCGAGCACCATCACTTCGACTTCCTGCGAGGTCGAAACGATTTTGCCGGGGTGGACGTTCTTTTTGGTCCAGCTCATCTCGGAGACGTGCACCAGACCTTCGACACCGGGCTCCAGCTCCACGAAGGCGCCGTAATCGGTGATGTTGGTCACGCGGCCGGGCAGCTTGGCGCCGACCGGATACTTGGCGTCGACACCTTCCCACGGATCCGCCATCAGCTGCTTCATGCCGAGCGAGATGCGGTGGGTGTCTTTGTTGATCTTGATCACCTGGACCTTGGCGGTCTCGCCGATGTTCAGGATCTCGGACGGGTGGTTCACGCGGCGCCACGCCATGTCGGTGACATGCAGCAGGCCGTCAACGCCGCCCAGATCGACGAACGCGCCGTAATCGGTGATGTTCTTGACCACGCCCTCGACCACGTCGCCCTCGGCCAGACGCGCGACCACTTCGGCGCGCTGCTCGGCACGGCTCTCTTCCAGCACGGCGCGACGCGACACAACGATGTTGCCACGGCGGCGATCCATTTTCAGGATCTGGAACGGCTGGGGCTGACCCATCAGGGGGGTGACGTCGCGCACCGGGCGCACATCGACCTGAGAGCCGGGCAGGAACGCAACCGCGCCGCCCAGATCCACCGTGAAGCCGCCCTTGACGCGACCGAAGATGGCGCCTTCGACGCGCTCTTCTTTCTCGTTCGCCTTCTCGAGGCGATCCCAGGCTTCCTCACGACGCGCCTTGTCGCGCGACAGCACCGCTTCGCCGCGGGCGTTCTCGACGCGCTCCAGGAACACCTCGACTTCGTCGCCGGGCTGCAGGTCGCCGTCACGGCCGGGCAGGCCGAATTCCTTGAGCTCGACGCGGCCTTCCATCTTGTAGCCGATGTCGATCAGCGCGGAGCCGTTCTCGACGGACAGGACGCGGCCGCGAACGACGCTTCCCTCTTCGGGGGTGACAAGCTCGAAGCTCTCGTTAAGGAGCGCTTCGAACTCCGCCATGGTCGTGGATGACATTAAGGGTGAACTCCGTATTTCGGTTTTTCGGGCCAACCGGTTGGTTCCGGCGGTCTTTCGATGATTAGGAACAAGGGCGGCGAAATGGACGCAACGGCCAAGGTCCGAAAACCCATGCCGCGAACCCACCCAGCTTAGAGCGCGCGTCTCTCGTCGATCAGCGCCACCGCCTTTGCAATGGCCGCGTCTATACTCAAATCGGTGGTGTCGAGCAAGAGCGCGTCGCGCGCGGCCGCCAGCGGGGCCTGATCGCGCGCGGCGTCGCGAGCATCGCGGCGGCGCAAATTGGCCAGAACGTCTTCAATGGTCACCGGCTCTCCCGCCTTGGTCAACTCCGCATGGCGGCGGGCGGCGCGGGTGTGGTCCTTGGCGGTGACGAAAAGCTTCACCTCCGCCTCGGGGCAGATCACCGTGCCGATGTCGCGCCCGTCCAGAACCGCGCCGCCGGGGCGGCGCGCGAAGTCGCGCTGAAAGTCCAGCAGCGCGTCGCGGACAGCCGGGATCGCGGCAACGCGCGATGCGGATTCCCCGGCCGCCCCGGTCCGCAAACCGTCCGCTTTCAAGTCCAGCGCGGTTAATGATCGCGCCGCGTAAGCCGCATCCCTGTCGGTGAAATCCGGGCCGGCGGCGGTGCGCGCCTTCATCCCCGTGGCGCGATACAAAAGCCCGGTGTCGAGATGCACGAACCCATACCGCGCCGCCACAGCGCGCGAGAGGGTGCCCTTGCCAGCGGCGGCGGGACCGTCGATTGCGACGGTGAAACGGACGGGAGCGTCGGTCATGTCGCGGTCGCCTTTCGGTCGTCCCCGGCGAAGTGCGGGGCGTCGTGGGGCAGTTCGTAATAGTCGCCCTTGTCCGCGCAAAAGATGTGCGCGGCAGTGGTCAGCCCGGTGGCGCCGTCAAGGCATCCGACATGGATCGAGAGGCGCCCGGACCCCGGTTCCTCCCAAAACAGGCTGGACCCGCAGGTCTCGCAAAAACCGCGGCGGGCGGTGGCGGAACTGTCGAACCAGCGCAGCGGCGCCTCCGCCGCGAATCGCACGTCGCCTCGCGCCGCCGAGGTCGCGGCCACGTAGTGCCCCGACGTCTTGCGGCACTGTCCGCAGTGGCACGCGATCACCGCGCGCAGCGGCCCGGCCACGCTGAACCGCACCCCTGCGCACAGGCATGACCCGTTCGCCGTCATGCCAAGCCCTCGTCGAACGCGGCCCCCAGCGCCTCCATCAACGGGCGGAAGCCGGGGAAGGACGTGGCGATCGGCGCGGCGTCGTCCACCACCACCGGCGCCTTGGCCGCCAGCCCAAGCACCAGAAAGCTCATGGCGATGCGGTGGTCGAGCCGGGCCGCCACCGTCGCCCCGCCCGGCACGCCGTCCGCGCCGCAGCCATGGACGGTCAGCGTGTCCTCGGCTTCTTCCACGCGCACGCCGCAGGCCTCAAGCCCCCGCGCCATCGCGTCGATCCGGTCGCTTTCCTTGACGCGCAATTCGCGCACGCCGCGCATCACCGTGGTCCCCTCGGCGCAGGCCGCCAGCACCGCCAGCACCGGGTATTCGTCGATCATCGAGGGCGCGCGCTCCGCCGGCACCTCCACTCCCTTCAGCGCCGAGAATCGTGCCACCAGGTCGGCGACCGG
>JBLIKI010000072.1:0-12861 GCA_047636235.1 Paracoccaceae bacterium
CCCCGGCCCTGACGACAACCGCATCGAGGCCCGCCTGATCGATGTGATGCATCTCGGCTCCAAAACCATGCTGCATTGCGCGGCGCAGGGGAACGACCGAGTGATGGTGGAGCTGTCGGGCCTTCGCCCCGGCTTCGTCCGCGGCGGCGACGTGACGTTGGGCTGGTCGGTCGAGAATACGCTGATCCATGAAGCCCCCGCATGATCGCCCGGCTGCGTTTTGACCGCGTCGGGCTGCTGGCGGTTCCGGGGCTGGTGTTTCTGGCCGCCGTGTTCGCGCTGCCGCTGGCGTTGTTGCTGGCCAAAAGCTTTCGCGGCGTCGATGGCGGCCTGTCGGCGGCCGCTTATGTCGAATTCTTCTCGGATCCCTACAATCTGACGGTGCTGTGGCGGACGCTGCGCGTCGCGCTGCTCACCACCGGGCTGGCGCTGCTGATCGCCTATCCGACCGCCTTCGCGATGGCGCGGGCGAGGGGCGCGTGGCTGTCGATGTTTCTGGTGGCGATGGTGCTGCCGATGTCGCTGGGCGTCGTGGTCAAGGCGTTCGCGTGGTCGATCCTGTTTCGCGCCAAAGGGTTCCTCAACCAAACCTTCATGGCGCTGGGCGTGACGGATGAGCCGGTGCGGATGCTGTTCACCGAAACCGCGCTGGTGATTGGCGCCGCCAATGTCTTCCTGCCGTTCATGGTGCTGCCGATCTATGCGGTGGTGCGCCAAATGGATGCCCGCCTGCCCGAAGCCGCTGCGACCTTGGGCGCCACCCCGATGTTCCGGTTCTGGAACGTGACGCTGCCGCTGACGTTGCCGGGCGTGGTGGCTGGATCGGCGTTCGTGTTCTCGCTCGCGGTGTCGATGTACGTCATTCCCAGCCTGATCGTCGGAGAGCGTCAGCAAACGCTGTCGATGCTGATCGCCCGCTCGTTCTTGTACCTGCGGGACGAACAGCTCGGGGCCTCGATCTCCGCCATTTTGCTGATCATCGCGATCAGCGTGGTTCTGGGGTCCAGCTGGCTGGCCGGACGGCTGGGGGCGCGCCAATGACCCGGTTTGATCGGATCGCGCGCGCGCTGGCTTGGGCTGTCGGGCTGGCGGCGGCGGCGTTCTTGATGCTGCCGATCTTCATCACCGTGGCGGCGTCGTTCAGCTCATCCTCGGTCTACACCTTGCCGCCGCCCGAATGGTCGCTGCGCTGGTACCAAGCCTTGGGCCGCAAATCGGGGCTGTGGGACGCGGTGATGCTGTCGGTCAATCTGGCGGCGGCGTCGACCGCGATCAGCCTTGTGCTTGGCACCTGCGCGGCGATGGCGGTGGCGCGCGGCCGGTTCCGCGGGCGCCAGGCGGTGGCGACCTTCGTGGTCTCGCCCCTGATGATGCCGGGGCTGGTGGTGGGCGTCGCGCTGTTGCAGTTCTTTCGGGAGATCGGGCTGCGCGACGCCTATCTGGGGCTGATGCTGGGCCATGTCGTCATCACGCTGCCGTTCGTGATGCGCACGCTTCTGGCGGCGATGGGGTCGTTCGATTTCTCGATGCTGGATGCGGCGCGGACCTTGGGCATGAGCGCGCCGCGCGCCGTCTTCAAGGTGCTGATCCCCAACCTGGCGCCCGCTTACCTTACCGGAGGGCTGTTCGCCTTTCTCGCCTCGATGGACAACTACCCGATCTCCATCTTCCTGACCGATGCGCGCAACAAGACGCTGCCGATCAAGATGCTGCAATTTCTCGAAGAACAGCCCGATCCGTCGATCGCGGCGATGTCCTCGGGGTTGATCTTGCTGGCGTTGATCGTGCTGCTGATCGGGTCGCGGACCGTCGGCCTCAACCGGATGATCCAATGATGACCGACCGTCGCGATCTGATGGGCCGCTGGGGCGAGCCGACCGCAGCCCCATGGCCGGGGGGCGCCCGTCTGGCGGTGTCCTTCGTGGTGAATGTCGAAGAGGGCGCCGAGCTGTCGATCGCCGACGGCGATGAGCGCAACGAATTCGTCCATGAAATCCGCGAAGAGGTCGAGCATGTCCCCGATCTGTGCATGGAGACCCATTTCGCCTATGGCACGCGCCGCGGCTATGGGCGCATCGCGGACGCGTTCTCGCGCCACGGGGTGCGGGCCACGTTCTCGACCTGCGGGCGGGCGGCGGAACGCTCGCCCTGGCTGATGCGCGACGCGGTGGCCCGCGGCCATGAGGTGAGCTGCCATGGCTGGCGGTGGGAGCGGCACGCAGGCATGGAGCGCGCCGCCGAGGCCGCTCTGATCGCGCGCACCTATGACGCGATCCATGCCGCGTCCGGGGTGGCGCCGGTCGGGTGGCACACGCGGTCCTCGCCATCGACCCACACCCGCGATCTGCTGATCGAGCATGGCGGGTTCAGCTATGATTCCGACGTCTACGACGATGACATGCCGCGGATGCATGGCGCGCATGTCATCTTGCCGTATGCGTTCGACACCAACGACATGCGGTTCTCGCCGGGCGGCGGGTTCGTGCAGGCCGACGATTTCTCGCGCTATGTGATCGGCGCGTTCGACCGCCTGCTGGCCGAGGGGGCGGATGACGCGCGGATGCTGTCGATCGGCCTGCATCTGCGGCTGATCGGGCGCCCCGGCAGGATCGGCGGGCTCGACGCCGTGCTGGCCCATATCGCGGGGCGCGGCGACGTTTGGATAGCGCCGCGCCGCGACATCGCCGCAGCGTGGGCGGGCGCATGACCGTGCATCCGATGGACATGGACGCCTGCGCGCTGGCCGGGCTGGTCCGCGCCGGGACGCTGGATGCGCGCGACGTCGCCGAGGCGGCGCTGGACCGCGCGGCGGCGCGCAACCCGGGCGTCAACGCGATCTGCGCCATCGATCCCGCCGCGACGCGGGCCGAGGCGCATGCTGTCGCCGCCCGGTTGGCGCGCGGCGAGGATCTGCCGCTGGCGGGCGTGCCGGTGGTGATCAAGGACAACATCTGGGTCGCGGGGCGGACCGTCACCCAAGGCTCTCGCCTGTTCGCCGATTTTGTGGCGCCCGCGGATGCGGCGGCGGTGGCGCGGCTGCGGGCGGCGGGGGCGGTGATCCTTGGGATCGGCGCATGTTCGGAATTTGCGTGCAAGGGCGTGACCGCCACGCCGCTGCATGGCGCGACGCGCAACCCTTGCGATCCGGCGCTGACCCCCGGCGGATCGTCGGGCGGGTGTGCGGCGGCGGTGGCGGCGGGGATCGCGCCGCTGGCGCTCGGCACCGATGCGGGCGGGTCTAGCCGCCGCCCCCCCGCCCATGTCGGCATCGTCGGATTCAAGCCGTCGCAAGACGCGATCCCCTATGGCCCGGGCTTTGCCGAGCCGTTCTGGGGCACGTCGGTTCTGGCGCCCATCGCGCGCTCTGTCGCCGATGCGGCGGCGATGTTCGCGGTGCTGGCGGGCCTGCCGCCCGCGCGCGACCCCGACCCTGATCTGCACGATCTACGCATCGCCTACGCCCCGACCATGGGGCTGCCAGCCGTGCTTGACGCGGATGTCGAGGCCGTGTGCGAGGCCGCCCTGACCCTCCTGTCGCGCGCCGGGCATCGCATCGAACGCAGCGCTCCGCGCTGGCCGTCGGGCGTGGATGTCGCGGCGCTGATGCCGCTGCAATCGGCGGGCCTCGCGGCGCTTTACGGGGACCGGTGGCGGAGCGATCCGGCGCTGTTCGACCCGGATTTGGGCGTGCAGATCGAGGCCGGGCTGGCGCTATCGGGCGCCGATGTCGCTCGGGCGCTCTTCGCCAGCCAGGCGACGCGGGACGCGCTGCGCGGGTTTCTGGGCGGGGTCGATCTATTGCTGACCCCGACGACGCCCTGCGCGGCCTGGCCGCTGGACCGGCTCGGCCCCGCGATGATCGGCGGCGCCCCGGCGGCCCCGCGCGACCACGCCGCGTTCACGCCGCAGGCCAACCACGCCGGGGTTCCGGCGATCTCGATCCCCTGCGGGACCACGGCCGAAGGGCTGCCGCTCGGCCTTCAGATCATCGCCGGGGCAGGGCGCGACCGGCTGGCGCTCGCCGCCGCGCGGGCCTTTGAGACCCTGTTCCAAGACGCCGGAGCGACGGCGCCCTTTCAGAAAGCCACATGATGCGCATCCTATTGGCCAACCCCAACATGACCGTGGCGATGACCGACGACATGACCGCCATCGCCCGCCGCATCGCCGGGCCGGGGGTTGAAATCGTGCCGCTGACCGCCGCCCGGGGCTTTCCCTATATCGCGTCGCGCGCCGAAGCGCTGATCGCGGGCGGCATCGCCCTGGAGATGATCGCCGAGCACGCCGAGGGCGCCGACGCCGCGATCATCGCCGCCTTCGGCGACCCCGGCCTGATCGCCGCGCGAGAGATGTTCGACATGCCCGTCATCGGCATGGCCGAGGCCGCGGTGATGACCGCCGCGATGCTGGGGCAGCGGTTCTCGGTGGTGACGTTCTCGCCAGTCATGACCCGCTGGTATCTCGATTGCGTCAAGGGAACCGGCCTTGGCGCGCGCTGCGTGTCGGTGCGGACCCCGCCGCCGGGACCGGTCGACGTCGCGTCCGTGCGAAGCGTCCTGCGCGCCGAGATCATCGCGCTGGCCTGCAAGGCGGTTGAGGATGACGGCGCCGACGTCGTGATCCTTGGCGGCGCGCCCTTGGCGGGGCTGGCGCAGCAGATCGCGGGGCAGGTGCCGGCGCTGGTGATCGACCCGATCTCCGCCGCCGTGGCGCAGGCGATCGCGCTGGCGACCACGGCGCCGGTCCATGGCTATGGCGGGCGGGCGTCGAAACCGGGGGGCAAGGCGTCGGTCGGCCTCGGCCCCGCGTTGGCGGCGCTGATGGGGGCGGGGGTCGTGACCGGAGCCGGGGTCGCGGCGAAAGCGGGGGCCGGGATAGGCGCCGGGGTCGGGGCGGGAACGGGCGCATGAGCCATGATCTGATCATCCGCGGCGCCCGCGTCGTCACCGGCGCCGATGTCGCGGTCATGGACATCGGGGTGCGCGCCGGGCGGATCGCGACGCTGGGCCATGACCTTGGGGCTGGCGACCGGGTGATCGACGCAGGCGGCCTGATCGCCATGCCCGGCGGCATCGACAGCCATGTGCACATCGCCCAGCCGTCCGGCCCGGGGATTGAGATGGCGGACGACTTCGCCTCCGCCACCGCAGCTGCGGCCTGCGGGGGCAACACGGTCGTTCTGCCGTTCTGCCTGCCCGAGGACGGCCAGACCCTGCGCGCCGCGGTCGCCGCCTATCACGCCAAGGCGGATGGGCGCTGCCATGTCGATGTCGGCTTTCACCTGATCGTCAAGTCCACCGACCCGCAGACGTTGGGCCAGGACCTTCCGGCGCTGATCGAGGCGGGGCACACCAGCTTCAAGGTGTTCATGACCTATGAGGGGCTGGCGCTGTCGGACCGCCAGATCCTCGACGTGATGGCGGTCGCCAAACGCCACGGCGCCATGGTGATGGTCCACGCGGAAAACGAAGACGCCATTGAGTTCCTGCGCGACGAGGCTGAGCGCGAGGGCAATATCGCCCCCGTCCACCACGCCCGCACCCGCCCGGTCATCGCGGAGCGTGAGGCCACCCACCGCGCCATCTCCTTGGCGGAGATCGCGGGCGTGCCGCTGACCATCGTGCATGTATCGAACGGCGCCGCGCTCGATGAAATTCGCCGGGCGCGCCAGCGCGGCGTGCGGGTGTTCGCCGAGACGTGCCCGCAATACCTGACGCTGACCGCCGACGATCTGGACCGCGCCGGGTTCGAGGGGGCGAAATATGTCTGCTCGCCGCCCCCTCGCGACCGGGCGGAGCAAGACGCCTGCTGGGCGGGGCTGGAGCAAGGCGCGTTCGAGCTTTTCTCCTCAGACCATTGTCCGTTCCGGTTCGCGGATGCGGCGGGCAAGGACGCGCCGGGCGCCCGCGCGTCATTCCGCAACATCCCCAACGGCATCCCGGGGGTGGAGACGCGGCTGCCGATCCTGTTCTCCGAAGGGGTGATGAAGGGGCGGATTTCCTTGCAACGCTTCGCCGCCGTCACCGCGACCAACCATGCGCGGCTTTACGGGTTGGCCCCGCGCAAGGGGTCGATCGCCATCGGCGCCGACGCCGACATCGTGCTGTGGGACCCGCGCGTCACCCGCCCGATCCGCCAGGCCGACCTGCACCACGGCGCCGACTACACCCCGTGGGAGGGCTTTGAGATCACCGGCTGGCCGGTCCTCACGCTGCTGCGCGGCGTGGCGGTGATGCAAGACGGCGAGCTGACCGGCGCCGCCCCGTCGGGCGTCCACCTTCCCCGATCCAGACCGGAGATTTTGCTGTGACCCTATCCCCGCCCCCCCGCCGCGTCGGGATGCTGACGCCGTCGTCCAACACGGTGTTGGAGCCCTATACCTCCGCCATGTTCGCGCCCTTCGGGGATGCGGGCACGGTGCACTACGCCCGGTTTCGCGTGGTGGAGATTTCGATGTCCGGCGCCTCGCAGGGCCAGTTTGAGATGGAGCCGATCCTTGAGGCCGCTCATCGGCTGGCCGAGGCGAAGGTCGATCTGATCTGCTGGAACGGCACCGCGGCGGCGTGGCTGGGGCTGGACCGCGACCGGGCGCTGTGCGCGCGGATTGAGGCGGAGACCGGCGTGCCCGCGTCCTCAACCATGCTCGCGTTCGAGGCGGCGATCGCGGCGCGCGGAGTGCGTCGCCTCGCGCTCGTGACCCCGTATCTGTCCGAGATCCAAGAGCGGATCATCGCCAACTATGCGGCCATGGGCATCGGGGTCGTCGCCGATGAGCGGTTGGAGGACAAGGGCAACTTTTCCTTCGGGGAATACGGCGCCGACCATGTGGCGGGCATGATCCGCCGCGTGGCCAAGGCCGCCCCCGACGCCATCGCCGTGATGTGCACCAATTTCCGCGGCGCCCCCCATGCGGCGGCGATCGAGGCGGAGACCGGGATCCCGGTCCTCGATTCCGTCGCCGTGACCGCCGCCCATGCGATGCGGCGCGTCGGCCTGGATACGGGCTTGGTCGCGGGCTGGGGCGGGGTGTTCGCCCCCGAACCAGCCCCCGAACCAGCCCCGGCCCCCGCGCCCGCCCCCTGACAGACAACCGATAAGATCGCCGACAAGGGCGGCTGACCCATCAATCTACAAAGGACCGCTAACATGAAGATCAACCTCCTGCTTGCGGCGGCGACCGCCGCCATGCTCGCCGCCCCGGCGCTGGCCAAAGACATGCGCGTGATGGGCCAGCCGGTCGCCACCGGCCTGATCCAGAAGAACATCGAACAGCCGTTCTTCGAGGCTTTCGCCGAAAAGACCGGCCTTGGCTTCGGCGCCGACTATCAGCCGGTCGACGTCACCGGCATCAAGGATGTCGAGCAGCTTCGCATCCTCAAAAGCGGTCTGTTCGACATCGTGTCCCTGCGCCTCAGCCAAGTGTCGCGCGATGAGCCGACGATCCTCGGCCTCGATCTGGTCGGCCTGAACCCCGACTACGCCAGCGGGCGCGAGACGGTGAAGCTGTTCGCCCCGGTGGTGGACGCGCGCCTGCAGGAGAAGTTCAACGTCAAGCTGCTCGGCGTCTGGCCGTTCGGCCCGCAGGTGCTGTTCTGCAAGCCTGAGATCGCGTCGCTGTCGGATCTCAAGGGGCTGAAGGTGCGGGTCTATGACCAGAACCTCGCCAATTTCGTGTCGCTGGTCGGCGGCACGCCGGTGCCGCTCAGCTTCCCGGACGTTCAGCAGTCGCTGGCGCGCGGCGTGGTCGATTGCGCGATCACGGGGCCGAGCTCGGCCAACTCCGCCGGTTGGCCCGAGGTGACGGCGTATATGCTGCCCGTCGCGTTCCAGATGGCGATGAACGGCTATGGCATCAACCTGGACGCCTGGAACGGGATGTCCCCGGCCGATCAGGTCAAGCTGCAGACCGCTTTTGACGGGCTGGTCGAGGAGATATGGACCTATTCCGAGACCCTGTTCAACGATGCGGTCAACTGCAATGTCGGCGCAAGCCCCTGCGAGACCGGCAAGCCCTATGCGCTCAAGCTCGTGCCCATCGTCGACGCCGACCGCACGCTGATCGGCAAGGCCGTCGCCGAGACCTCGTTCCCCGCTTGGGCGGAGATCTGCGACGCCTCCAACCCCGGCTGCTCGGACAAGTGGCTGGCCACGGTGGGCGCCGCGCGCGGCATGTGATCCTGCCTTTCGACCCGATCCGGGGGCGGCGCGCCCGCCCCCGGCTTTTTCGCGCGAAAAGGAGCCGCCATGGACCGCCTCGCCACCTATCTGAGCCGGATTTTCGGTTGGAGCCTGCTGTTCCTGTCGGGCTTCGTCGCGCTGGAGACGATCTTGCGAAAAGCCTTCAACACCTCGCTGCAAGGCGCGGATGAACTGGGCGGCTATGTGCTGGCGCTCGGCTCGGCGCTCGCCTTCTCGGTCGCGCTGCTGGAGCGCGCGCATATCCGCATCGACGTGCTGCACCAGCGGTTCTCGCTGCGCGCGCAGGCGGTGCTGGACTGGCTGTCGGCGATGTCGCTGGCGGGGCTGGGGGTGTTTCTGCTCTATGTCGGATGGTTCGTGATCACCGACACCTTGGACTATCAATCGGTCGCGGCGACCCCGTGGGCGACGCCGCTGATCTGGCCGCAGGGGGTCTGGTATGCCGCGATGTCGGTGTTCTCGCTGATCGCCATCGGGCTGGCGGGCCGGGCGACGGCGCTGTTCGCCGCCGGGCGGCTTGTCGATCTGGCCGTCGAATTCAACCCCAAGGGCGCGGCGGATGAACTGGCCGAGGAGTTGTCCGACAATTCCGCCCGCGCGGCGACCCCGACGGCGACCTCCACGGAGGACGCGCGATGACCGCTTTCGACGTTCTGATCGGCTTTGCGGCGATGATGTCGCTGCTGCTGCTGGGGTTTCCGGTCGCGGTGGTGATGGTCGCGCTGGGGGTGGCGGGGGGCATGCTGCTTTATGGCCCGGTGCTGCTCAGCTCGATGGGGCCGGTGCTGTGGGGGGTGCAGAACGAAAACGTGCTTACCGCGGTGCCGCTGTTCATCCTGCTGGGCGAGCTGTTGCTGAGGTCTGGCATCGCGGATCGGATGTATGGCGCGCTGGCGCTGTGGCTGGGGCGCCTGCCGGGGGGGTTGCTGCACACCAATATCGGCTGCTGCGCGCTGTTCGCGGCGACGTCGGGATCCTCGGTCGCCACCGCGGCGACGGTGGGCACGGTGGCGCTGCCGTCCTTGCAGCGGCGCGGCTATAGCCCGAGCCGGTCGCTCGGGTCGCTGGCGGCGGGCGGCACGCTGGGCATCCTGATCCCGCCCAGCGTCAACCTGCTGGTCTATGGCTCGCTCGCCGGCGTCTCGATCGGGCAGTTGTTCATCGCCGGGATCGTGCCGGGGCTGCTGCTGACCGCCAGCTTCATGGCGTTCATCGCCGCCCAGCACTATTGGCGCCCCGACGCGGTCGAGGAGACCGCCTTCGCCCCGCTGGCCGAGCGGGTGTCGGCGCTGCGCCATCTGATCCCGCCCGCGGTGATCTTCGCCATCGTGATGGGCTCGATCTATCTCGGCATCGCGACGCCGACGGAATCGGCGGCGCTGGCGGTGGTGGTCGCGCTGTGCTTCGTGGCGCGCGAGGGGCGGCTGACGCTGGCCTTCCTCGACATCTGCTTTCGCCAGACCGCCAAGACGTCGGGGATGATCTTGCTGATCATCGCCGCGGCCTTCACCTTGAACGTGACGCTGGCGCTGGGCGGCATCGCGAGCACGATGACCGAATGGGTGGCGTCCTTGGGGCTGTCGGCGAATGCGTTGCTGTTGGCGCTGATCCTGTTCTATCTGGTGCTGGGCATGTTCATGGACGTGCTGTCGATGCAGGTGCTGACCGTGCCGATCGCGGTGCCGGTGATCATGGCGGCGGGGATCGACCCGATCTGGTTCGGCATCTTCGTGGTGCTGATGAGCGAGCTTGGCATGATCACCCCGCCGGTCGGCATGAACCTCTATGTCGTGCAGGGGGTACGGTCCGATGGCGGGCCGTTCCGCGATGTGGTGCTGGGGGCGATCCCCTATGCGCTGATCATGCTGGGGTTCGCCGTGTTGCTGATCGTGTGGCCCGATCTGGTCATGTGGCTGCCAAGGAACATGCTGGGATGACGAATGACGCTTGGTCGCTGGATGCGACGGACCTGATCGCCGGCTATCGCGGGGGGGCGCTGGCCCCCGACCGGGTCGCGGCGCTGATGCTGGCGCGGATCGCGCGGATCGACCCGGACCTCGGGGCCTATAGCGCCCTGAACCCCGAGGCGGAGGCGGAAGCCGAGGCCAGCGCCGCGCGGTGGCGCGCGGGGGCGCCGATCGGGCCGCTCGACGGCGTGCCGGTGATCATCAAGGACAACCTTGTGGCGCGCGGGATGCCCGCCGCCTGGGGCAACGCCGAACTGGCGCGCCGGATCGCGCAGCACGATGAATTGCCGGTCGCCCGGCTGCGTGCGGCGGGGGCGGTGGTGCTGGGCAAGGGCAACACGCCTGAATTCGCGGTCGAGGGGTATACCGACAACCTGACCTTCGGTCCGACCCGCAACCCGTTCGATCCCGCGCTGACCCCCGGCGGGTCGAGCGGCGGCGTGGTGGCGGCGGTGGCGGCGGGGCTGGCGACGCTGGGGATCGGCACCGACGGCGGCGGGTCGATCCGCCGTCCTGCGGGTTATGTCGGGCTGACCGGGCTGAAGCCGGGGATCGGCCATGTGCCGCGCTCTGGCGGGCTGGCGCAGGTGCTGCTGGATTTCGAGGTCGTCGGCCCGCTGGCCCGGTCCGCCCGCGACGTCGCCTTGATGGACGCGGTGCTGCGCGGGCCGGACCGGCGCGATCCGCCCTCGCGCCTGCGCGCCGAGCCTGTGGCGGGTGCGCCGCTCAGGGTCTTGCATGTCGCGCGGATCGGGGACGCGCCCTGCGACGGCGCCATCTTGGCGGCGACCGAGGCGCTGGCCGCCCGCCTCGCCGCGCTTGGGTGCGAGGTGACGACGGGGGCGATGCCGTTCGATCTCGGGCCGCTCAACGCCATTTGGGGCCAGATCGCAGAGATCGGGCTGGCGCGGTATTTCGCGCTCGACCCCGCGGTGGCCGCCGCCGCGGCGCCGAAATACCGCGATATGGCCGGGCGGGGCGGCGCCATCGACGCGCCTGCGATGTGGGCGATGCTGGACGCTGTGCGCGATCTGCGCGCGGCGGCCTCAGCCGCGTTCGCGCGCTGGGATGTGATCCTGACGCCAAGCTCGGCGGCGATGCCCTGGCCTGCGCGCGATGCATTCCCGCCGATGATCGACGGCGTCGCGGTCGGGCCGCGCGGCCATGCGGTCTATACCGGCTGGGTGAACGCGGCGGGCCATCCGGCGATCAGCGTGCCCGCCGCCCCGCGCGGCGCCGCGTTGCCGATAGGGGTGCAGCTGGTCGGCGATCTGGGGGCCGAGGACGTGCTGCTGACCCTCGCCGCCCGACTTGAGCGCGAGGGCTTCGTCTGGCCCGCCTTGGCGCGTCGCACGGACTGAGGCGGGGCGGCGGGATCAGCCCGCGGTCCGGTCCGCGATGCGATCTGCGATCAGGCGCGCGATCAGACGGGCGGCGGCGGGCAGAGGCTCGATGATCGGGACCGACAGGCGCGGGCGCAGGATCTGCGCCGCCGAGGCCAGCGGCCCGCCCCCGATGATCACCGCCCCCGCGCCCGAGGCCGCCGCGGCGGCGACCGCCTCGGCCAGCCGCGCCAGCAGGCGGTCGGGGTCGCGCATCAGCGCCAGCGGCTCGCCCTCGGTCAAGTGGACGCCCAAAAACCGGTCGGTCAGCCCAGCGGCGGCGACGCGGGCGGCGATCGCCTCGGCCAGATCGGGGGTGGTGGTGGCGACGGCGAAGCTGCGGCCGTGGGCGGCGGCCTCCAGAAAGCTCGCCTCGCCGATCCCGCAGACCGGCCCCGGCCATGCGGCGCGCAGATCATCCAGGCCCGGATCGCCATAGGCCGCGACGATCACGCCCTGAATGTCGCCCGGCAGCCGCGCGGCCATGTCCCGCACTGCATCGGCCCCGACCGCCAGCGCGTCCGGGGTGGTGATGGTGTCGGCGCCGAACGGCGCGGTATGGCCCTCGATCGACAGCGAGGGGACCGCCGCCCCGGCGATCCGCGCCATGGCGGCGGTGACGTCTTGGTTGGTGTTGGGGTTCAAAAGCGCGATCCGCATCGATCGATCTCCGCCATCCATGCGCCCTCAGGAGACGCGACGAGGCCCAGCAACACCCGCCATGGGGCGGAGTTCAAGCGTCAATGCGCGCGGCGCGGTCGAAGCGCCCGGCCTGTGGCGGGGGCTCCGCCTGATCGACCGTCAGTTCGGTATGCAAGGGGCCAGCCAGATGACCAATTGGCGGGTCCGATCGAACCTGATTGGTGCAAACGGCGCGGATTTTCCGCCGATCTTGATGGCGCCGGGCTGAAAGATCAGTCGCAATTCTTCGCTGTCGGCCCCAAATGCCGGCAGCGTCAATCCAAAAACATGGCCCCAAACACGGCCCCCGGTTTCCGAAGCGTGGCCGTCGTAGGAATTGCCCATCCGGGCTGTGTGCGTCCGGCCGCCTTCCTCCATCTGACTCAGGCTGGGATCGACTGAGATGCGGGCGTCGGGCGTCGTGGGCCGAACTCCGTGCGCGACAGGGGGGAATCTGGCTTTGTCGCAAGCCCGATCCCCTCGCTTTGTGTGAACCGCTTAGACATATTCCTCGCGGCGTCCGGATCGCCGGGACTGGACGACGAAAACCATATTTTGACGGCCACATCCCCTATATTGCGGCCGGCCACGTTCGAGACGGTATTTATCCCGCAAAAATGCCCTTCTTCCCT
>JBLIKI010000073.1:0-12776 GCA_047636235.1 Paracoccaceae bacterium
CGATGCTGGCCGCGCGCACGCCGCCGCCGCGGGGGACGCTGCGGTGCTTGCGCAACGAGGTCAATCTCGGCCCCGGTCCATCTCGCAACCGCGCCATCGATGCCGCGAGCGAGGAGTTCATCCTGTTCCTCGACGCCGACGACCTGATCCACCGCGATGCGTTTTCGTGCCTGGCTGACGCGCTGCCGCGCGGTGAAACCGACTTCACGCTGTTCCGCCACCATCTGGTCACGCGCGCAGACACTCCGTTCACCTACCGCATGATGGCGCAAGACGAAGCCGCCTGGGCCGCCGCCCGCAGCAGCGCGGGCGCGCGCGCCGCAGGACTGACCGGCGCGCTGACGTTGATCGATGCGCCCAGCCTGGCGGGGATGGTGAATTTCCCGTGGACCCGTCTGTTCCGCACCGATTTCCTGCGCGCCCACGACCTGCGCTTTCCCGATCTGCGCTTGCATGAGGACGTGCCGTTCCACTGGGCCGCCTGGCTGGCGGCACGGCGGTTTCACGCGCTCGATCATGCGCCCCCCTTGGTGCACCATTTCCAGTTGGACAGAGGCGGGCGGGCGACCGACGCCGCCGATACGCGCCGCCTCGATGCGTTCCGCGCGCTGGAGATGACGCTGGACGCTCATCCGCGGCTGTCGCGCGACCCGGTTCTGGCGCCGGTGTTCCGAACCTTCGCCGCCGGGCTGATCGACTGGGCGCTGGCGCGGCTGGCGGGCGGCCCTTATGCCGCGGCTGCGCTGGCGCAGGCCGAGGCGCTTGCGGCCCGCCTCGCCCCGCACAAGGCTCTCGCCGATGCTTGACGCTGCGTCGCCGCCGCCCCGCGCCTCGGTGATCGTCACCGCGTGGAATGTCGGGCCCTATATCGACACCGCGCTGCAGTCGGTCCTCGACGCCGATCTGGACCGGCCAGAGATCATCGTGGTCGACGACGGCTCGTCCGATGAAACCGCGGCCCGCATCGCCGCTGTGATCCGCCGCAACCCCGGTCGGGCGCGCTGGCGATCGATCCAGCTGGCGCGCAACACCCCCGGCGGGGTTGGCGCGGCGGCGAATATCGGGTTGGAGGAAGCGCGCGGCGACGCGGTGGTGTTCCTTGATGGTGACGATTGGCTGCAGCCCGACGTGCTGCGCCGGGCGCTGGCGCGGCTGGATGCGTCCGGAGCCGACATGCTGTTCACCGATTGCGTCGATTTCCTCGCGCCTGAGGGGCGGATCGTCGCCTATCCTGACGCCCATCTGTGGGACGCGGCCGAGGGCGCGGCCACCGCCCGCGCCTTGCAAAGCGCGTTGCTGCGCTTCGCCCCGATGCCATGGCGCAAGATCTACCGGCGCGAGTTTCTCGCCCGTGAACGGATCCGCTTTCCGGTCGGCGACTATTTCTTCGAAGACACCGTCCACCATTGGGACGCGGTGCTGGCGGCGCGGCGCATCGCGCTTTTGCGCGCGCCGCTGCACGCCCACCGCGTTGGGGCCGAGGGGCAGACCATCGCCGGTCGCGGGCGCAAGTTCCTCGCCGTGTTCGGCCACCATGACCGGATCCGGGAATCGCTGGTGCGGCGCGATCTGCTGGCAGCGTTCGCGCCCGACCTTGCCGCCTGGCTGATCCGCCACGCCTGGTGGGCGGCGGAGCGGGTGGACGCCGCCGGTCTTTATGCCTTTTTCGATGCCGCCCGGCGCCGGATGGCGGTGCACGAAAAGGCCGTGCTCGATCTCGCGCTGCAGTCGGCGCACCTGCCGCCCCGCGCGTCGGCGCTGATGGCGACGGTGCTTGAAGGCGACCGGACCGCCTTCGCGGTGATGTTCGCGCAGGTGATGTTGCCCCGCTGATCCACGCGCCGCCCTCTCTCGCCGCGCCGGCGCCCGGCCCGCCCCACGCGCGCCGCTCGCCGCGCGGCGACGGGCCAAACGGGAGCGGAGCGACGGGCGGGAGAGCCCACCTGACATTTTCCTTGAATTGAATGATCGTTCAGTCATATTTTCAGGGGCAGGGAGGATGACATGGCCAGACGCACCGGCTCCAACGGCGCTCAGACCGCCGAGACTTTGCGCCGCGCCGCGCTCGCGCTGTTCGCGCGGCACGGGTTCGCGGCCGTCTCGATGCGGATGATCGCGGCAGAGGTCGGGGTCCAGCCTGGCGCCCTCTACAACCATACCGGATCGAAACAGGACCTGCTGCGCGATCTGATGGTCGCGCATATGCAAGAATTGCTGGAGGCATGGGGCGAACAGCCTCCCGCCGCCGATCCGGTCCAAGCGCTGGCCGCCTTCGTGCGCTTTCACATCCGACACCACATGGGGCGCGAGGATGCGGTGTTCATCTCGTATATGGAGCTGCGTAACCTCGACCCCGACAATTTCGCCGCCCTCGAGGTGCTGCGCGGGCGCTATGAGGCGTATCTGCGCGCAATTCTCGAAGACGGCGCCGCCCGCGGGGTGTTCCACGCCCCCGACGCCCCGGTGGCCACACGCGCGATCATCTCGATGCTGACCGGCGTGACCAACTGGTTCCGCGGCGGCGGCCGCCTCAGCGCGGATGAAATCGAAGCCCTTTATATCGACATGACGCTGCGCGCGGTGACCCCGACGCAACGCGCACCCATCCGGGGAGGATGATCCTTGTTCCACGCATCCATGAACTTCGCCCTTGGCGACGACATCGAAGCCCTGCGCGACAGCGTCCACCGCTGGGCGCAGACCCGCGTCAAGCCGATGGCCGCCGAGATCGACAAGTCCAACGCCTTCCCCCCGCAGCTTTGGCGCGAGATGGGTGAGATGGGCTTGCTCGGCATCACGGTTGAGGAAGAATACGGCGGCCTTGGCATGGGCTACCTCGCCCATTCGGTGGCGGTGGAGGAGATCGCCCGCGCCTCCGCCTCGGTGTCCCTCTCCTACGGCGCGCATTCCAACCTCTGCGTCAACCAGATCCGCCTCAACGGCAACGCCGATCAAAAGGCGCGGTATCTGCCCGGGCTGATCTCTGGCGAGCATGTCGGCGCGCTGGCGATGTCGGAGGCTGGCGCAGGCTCTGACGTGGTCTCGATGCGGCTGCGCGCCGAAAAGCGCAACGACCGCTATGTGCTCAACGGCACCAAATACTGGATCACCAACGGCCCTGATGCCGACACGCTGGTGGTCTACGCCAAGACCGACCCCGACGCCGGGGCGCGCGGCATGACCGCGTTCCTGATCGAGAAGACCATGAAGGGTTTCTCGACCTCCGCCCATTTCGACAAGATGGGCATGCGCGGGTCCAACACCGCCGAGCTGGTGTTCGAGGACGTCGAGGTCCCGTTCGAGAACGTCCTCGGGACCGAGGGCGGCGGCGTCAAAGTCCTGATGTCGGGCTTGGATTATGAGCGCGTGGTGCTGTCCGGGATCGGCGTCGGGCTTATGCACGGCATGCTCGACGAAGTGATGCCGTATATGCATGAACGCAAGCAATTCGGCCAGAAAATCGGCGATTTCCAGCTGATGCAGGGCAAGATCGCCGACATGTACGCGGCGATGAACACCAGCCGCGCCTACCTCTATGCGGTCGCCGCCACCTGCGACCGGGGCGAGGTGACCCGTCAGGACGCCGCGGCCTGCGTGCTCTATTGCTCGGAAAAAGCGATGGAGCAGGGCGTGCAAGCGGTGCAGGCCATGGGCGGCGCCGGGTTCATGAACGACAGCGCGGTCAGCCGGATGATGCGCGACGCCAAGCTGATGGAGATCGGCGCCGGCACGTCGGAGATCCGCCGCATGCTGTGCGGGCGCGAGCTGATGAAGGTGACGGCGTAATGCCGTCACTTCACCTGCATCGGCGCGTTCAGATCGGCCTCGGCGCGGCTTTCCAGCGCCGAGACGATCCATTGGTTGAGCGACAGCGCGCGCTGCGCCGCCGCGTCCGCCATGCGCCGGTGCAGTTCGGGCGTGGCCCGCAGCGACAGGGTGCCGGAGAACGGTTTTTCCGGCGGCACGTCGTCTTCAGCACAGAACGCCAGATAGTCGTCGACGCTTTCGTGGAATGCGCGGATCAGGCCCTCGGCGTCGCGGGCTTGGAACGTGATCACATCGCGGATGCCGGTGACCTCGCCATGGAACAGCATGGCGTCGTCGTCGAAGGTGACGCTGGCGCGATAGCCTTTGTAGGATTTCATGGGGTGACTCCTGCCTCCGACAGGAAGCGTTGCGTTGATGTGACCGCGCCCTTGTCCGTGTCTGGATCGGGGTGCGGGCGTTGGAAAACGGCACGGCGGCCGTTCAGCAGGATTCTGACCCCTGATCCGGCGCCTTCGGTCAGATCGGCGTCAAGTGTGCGGAGCAGGGACTCGATATCAGCCCAGCGGATATCCGAGCGCACGGGCCTGGCGAAGATCGCGCCGAGCGTGCTCCGGTGTTTGGAGGACAGCATTGATTGCGTCTCTCATTCATGCATCGCCACATGACGGGGCACTTTTGTCCGCTTCGGCGCCGCGTGCGCCGAGTCTTCGATAAATGATACCAAAAAACGATACCGTCAAGGGGAGCCTCGCATGACCATCCTGAAATCCGACTTCGCGCCGACATCCGAGGACGCCCGCGTCAACCGCGCCGCCCATCTCGACGCGCTGGCGCAGGTGCGCGCCGCCGCCGAGGCTGCGCGGCGGGGCGGCGGCCCGACCGCGCTGGCGCGCCATGTCTCGCGCGGCAAGCTGCCGCCGCGCGCGCGGATCGAGGCGCTTTTGGACCCCGGCGCTCCGTTCCTTGAGATCGGCGTGACCGCGGCGCATGACATGTATGACGGCGCCTGCCCGGGCTCGGGCCTGATCGCGGGCGTCGGGCGGGTGATGGGGCGCGAGGTGATGGTGGTGTGCAACGACGCCACCGTCAAAGGCGGCACCTATTTCCCGATGACGGTGAAAAAGCACCTGCGAGCGCAGGAAATCGCTGAGATCAACCACCTTCCTTGCATCTATCTGGTTGATAGCGGCGGCGCCAACCTGCCGCAGCAGGACGAGGTGTTCGCGGACCGTGAGCATTTCGGCCGGATATTCTTCAATCAGGCGCAGATGTCCGCCAAGGGCATCCCGCAAATCGCGGTGGTCATGGGCTCATGCACCGCGGGCGGCGCCTATGTGCCCGCGATGTGCGACGAGACGATCATCGTCAAAGAACAGGGGACGATCTTCCTCGCCGGCCCGCCCTTGGTTAAAGCCGCGACCGGAGAGATCGTGACCGCCGAGGATCTGGGCGGCGGCGACGTGCACACCCGCCTGTCGGGCGTCGCCGACCATCTGGCCGATGACGACGCCCATGCGCTGGCGCTGGCGCGGCGGGCGGTGGCCAACCTCAACCGCCCCAAGCGCCCTCAGGTGGAAATGCAATCGCCCGAGGCGCCGCTTTATGACGCCGAGGAAATCCTCGGCGTCTGCCCCGCCGATCTGCGCCGCCCCTATGACATCCGCGAATTGATCGCTCGCGTGGTCGACGGATCGCGGTTTGATGAATTCAAGGCCCGGTTCGGCACATCCTTGGTCACCGGATTCGCGCATATCGAGGGGATCCCGGTCGGGATTATCGCCAACAACGGCATCCTGTTCAGCGAATCCGCCGTCAAAGGCGCGCATTTCATCGAACTCTGCAGTCAGCGGCGCATCCCCTTGGTGTTCCTCCAGAACATCACCGGCTTCATGGTGGGCCGCAAATATGAGGCCGAGGGCATCGCCCGCCACGGCGCCAAGATGGTGACCGCGGTCGCCACCACGCAGGTTCCCAAAGTGACCATGCTGGTCGGCGGATCGTTCGGTGCGGGCAATTACGGCATGTGCGGGCGCGCCTATTCCCCGCGGTTCCTGTGGACATGGCCGACCTCGCGCATCTCCGTCATGGGCGGGGAACAGGCGGCGGGAGTGCTCGCCTCGGTCCGCCGCGACGGGATCGAGCGTAAGGGCGGCGAGTGGTCCGCCGAGGACGAAGCCGCCTTCAAGGCCCCGGTGATCTCTCAGTTTGAGAGGCAGGGCCACCCGCTTTATGCCTCGGCGCGCCTCTGGGATGACGGGATCGTAGATCCGCGCCACACCCGGCGCACGCTGGCGCTGTCGCTGTCGGCGGCGCTGAACGCCCCGATCGCCGATCGCGCCACCTTCGGCCTGTTCCGGATGTGATGGCGATGCGCACACGGTTGACGGCGTTTTTCGGCATCGAGCATCCGGTGATCTCCGCCCCCATGGCCGGGGCGGCGGGGGGCGCGCTGGCGGCGGCGGTGTCGGGGGCGGGCGGCCTCGGGCTGATCGGCGGCGGCTATGGCGATCCGGACTGGCTGGCGCGCGAATTCGCGGCGGCGGGGAATGCGGCCGTCGGCTGCGGCTTCATCACCTGGTCGCTGGCGCTGCGGCCGGAATTGCTGGACCTCGCGCTGGACCGCGCGCCCAAGGCGATGTTCCTCAGCTTCGGGGACATCGCGCCGTTCGCGCCCGCGGTCCACGCCGCCGGGGTGCCTTTGATTGCGCAGGTCCAGACCATGGCGCATGCCCGCGCCGCCATCGACGTCGGCGCCGCGGTGATCGTGGCGCAAGGGGCTGAGGCCGGCGGCCACGGCGCGATCCGCGGAACCATGACGCTGACGCCGGAAATCGCCGATCTGCTCGCCGCCCGCGCCCCGGACACGTTGCTATGCGCCGCGGGCGGGATCGCGGACGGGCGAGGGCTGGCCGCCGCGCTCGCGCTCGGCGCCGACGGCGTCGTGGTCGGATCGCGGTTTTGGGCGGCGGCCGAGGCCTTGGTCGCCCCCGGCTTTCACCGCGCCGCCATCGCCGCGGACGGGGACGCGACGGTGCGGACCTCGGTCCCCGACCGAGTGCGGGGGCTGGACTGGCCGCCGGGCTTCACGGTGCGGGTGCTGCGATCCCCGTTCACCGACCGCTGGCATGGGGATGAGGCGGGGCTGGACGCCGCCATCGCCACTGAGCGCCCGCGCTGGCAGGCCGCCTTCGTCGCCGGAGACGCCACCGTCGCCAACGCGATCGTCGGAGAGGCCGCCGGCCTGATCCACGACCTGCGCCCGGCGGCTGAAATACTGACAGAAATGGTCGCGGGCGCCGACGCCGCGCTGGCCCGCGCCGCAGCAACGTGCGCCTGAGGGGGGAAAAGATATGTTCGCCAAGATCCTGATCGCCAACCGAGGCGAGATCGCCTGCCGCATCGCCCGCACTGCGCGCGCCATGGGGGTGGCCACCGTCGCGGTCCATTCCGACGCCGACGCGGGCGCCGCCCATGTGGTTGCGTGTGACGAGGCGGTGCGCATCGGCCCCGCCGCGGTGGCCGACAGCTATCTGCGCAGCGATCGCATCATCGCCGCGGCGCTGGCCACGGGGGCGCAGGCGATCCACCCCGGCTATGGCTTCCTGTCGGAAAACCCGGAGTTCGTGGAGGCGGTGGAGGCCGCGGGCCTGACCTTCATCGGCCCCTCGGCGAGCGCGATCCGCGCCATGGGGCTGAAGGACGCCGCCAAGGCGCTGATGCACGACGCAGGCGTCCCGGTCGTGCCCGGCTATCACGGCGCCAACCAGGACCCAGCCTTTCTGGCCGGAGAGGCCGACGCCATCGGCTATCCGGTCCTGATCAAGGCCCGCGCGGGTGGCGGCGGCAAGGGCATGCGGCGGGTCGACGATCCGCGCGATTTCGCCGACATGCTGGCGGCGGCGCAGCGTGAGGGGCTCGGGTCCTTCGGCGACGCGGCGGTGCTGATTGAGAAATACGTCTCCACCCCACGGCACATCGAAATTCAGGTGTTCGGTGACGGCCACGGCAACGCGGTGCATTTGTTCGAACGGGACTGCTCCCTTCAGCGCCGCCATCAAAAGGTGATCGAAGAAGCCCCGGCGCCCGGCATGACCGAGGAAATGCGCGCCGCCATGGGCGCGAGCGCCGTGCGCGCCGCCAAAACCATCGGCTATAGCGGCGCGGGCACCATCGAATTCATCGTCGACGCCACCGACGGCCTGCGCCCCGACCGCTTCTGGTTCATGGAAATGAACACCCGCCTTCAGGTCGAGCATCCGGTGACCGAGGCGATCACCGGCCACGATCTGGTGGAATGGCAATTGCGCGTCGCCGCGGGTGCGCCGCTGCCGGTCACCCAAGCGGACCTCGCCATCTCCGGCCACGCAGTTGAGGCGCGGATCTACGCCGAGGACCCGGCCAAAGGCTTCCTGCCGCAGATCGGGCGCCTGCACCGCCTGCACCTGCCGACCGATCGCGCCCGAGTGGACGCCGGGGTCTGCGAAGGCGACACCGTCACCCCCTATTACGATCCGATGATCGCCAAGATCATCGCCCATGGCGCGACGAGGGCCGAAGCGCTGACCCGCCTCGCCGACGCGTTGGCGGCGTCCGAGGTCGCGGGCTGCACCACCAACGTGGCGTTCTTGGGTCGACTGATCGTGCAGCCGGACTTCGTGGCGGGGGTGATGGACACCGGGCTGATCGACCGCGAACTGGCGGCCCTGACCGCGCCGCCGCCCCCCTTGCGGGCCGCGCCTGCGCTGGCGGCGGTGGCGCTGCTTGATCTGCTGCGGCCCAATGGCCCGGCCTTCGCCGCCGCTGATGGCTGGCGGCTGTGGGCGCCGGAGGCGCGCGCGGTGACGCTGGATGCGGGCGACGGCCCCGTGCCGCTGACGCTGTCGGTGCTCGGCGGCGGGCGGTTCACGGTCACCGATGCCGAGGGCGCGTTCGAGCTGGCGCTGACCGACGCGCCGCTGCGCTGGTCGGTGGATGGCGGGCCGCGCCATCGGGTCACGCTGGCGCGGGCCGGGGCCTCGGTCACGGTGCTGACCATGGGGCGGGCGACGGAACTGACGCTGCCCGACCCGCTTTTGCGCGCGGCCGAAGGGGCGGCGGCGACAGATGTGGTGCGCGCGCCGATGCCGGGCCTCGTGAAACTGGTGACGGTGGCGGCGGGGGATACGGTCGCCCCTGGCGATCCGATGATCGTGATGGAGGCGATGAAGATGGAGCACCGCCTGACCGCCCCCCGCGCGGGCGTGGTCCAAGAACTGCTCTGCGCCGTCGGCGCGCAGGTCGAGGACGGCGCCGTGCTGCTGCGCCTGGCGCCGGAGGAGGACGCGTGATGATCCCCGATGTTCAGATGTTTGAGGCCAGCCCCCGCGATGGCCTGCAGAATGAGGCGCGCCCGATCGCGACCGCCGACAAGATCGCGCTGATCGACATGCTGTCGCGCGCGGGCTTTTCGCGGATCGAGGCGACGTCGTTCGTGTCCCCTCGCTGGGTGCCGCAGATGGCCGACGCGGCTGAGGTGATGGCGGGCATCGCTCGCGCGCCGGGCGTGTCCTATGCCGTCCTGACCCCCAACATGAAGGGGTATGAGGGCGCGCGGGCCGCAAAGGCGAGCGAGGTGTCGGTGTTCGCCTCCGCCTCCGAAGGGTTCAGCAAGGCCAACATCAACGCGACGGTGGAGGAAAGCCTTGCGCGCTTCGCCCCGGTGCTGGCGGCGGCGAAGGCCGACGGGATGCCGGTGCGGGGGTATATCTCGTGCGTCACCGACTGTCCGTTCGACGGGCCGGTGGCGCCGGGGGCGGTGGCGGCGCTGGCCGGTAAATTGCTGGCGATGGGCTGCGTGGACATCGGGCTTGGGGATACCATCGGCGCCGCGACGCCGGAGACGACCGACGCGATGCTGGCCGCGGTGCTGAACGAAGTCCCCGCCCACCTGCTGGCCGGGCATTTCCACGACACCGGGGGCAGGGCGCTCGACAACATCGTCGTCTCGCTGGACCGGGGCCTCAGGATGTTCGACGCCTGCGTCGGCGGGCTTGGCGGCTGTCCTTATGCGCCGGGCGCCAAGGGCAATGTCGCCACCGAATCCGTGGTCGCGATGCTGGAGGCGCGGGGGCTGAGCACCGGGCTCGACCTTTCCGCGCTCGCCGCCGCCGCCGTTTTCGCACGATCCTTGAGGGAGCCGATTTGATGACCGTAGACCTCTCCACCGATGCGCGCGGGGTCGCCACGCTGGCGCTGGCGCGGCCCGAAAAGCACAACGCGATGAACGCGGACATGATCGCTGACATCTCCGCCGCCGCGGCGCAGCTGGCTGGCGACCCGGCGGTGCGCGTGGTGGTGCTGACCGGCCGCGGCGCCAGCTTTTGCGCGGGCGGCGATCTGGCCTGGATGCGGCAGCAGATGACCGCCGACCGCGCGACGCGGATGGAGCAGGCCCGCCTGCTGGCTCGCGCGCTGGGCGCGCTCAACACCCTGCCCAAACCGGTGATCGGGCGGATCAACGGCCCGGCCTATGGCGGGGGCATGGGGATGATCTCCGTCTGCGATGTCGCGGTGGCGGTGGATGACGCGCGGTTCGGCTTCACCGAGACGCGGCTGGGGCTGATCCCGGCGACCATCTCCCCGTACGTGCTGGCGCGGATGGGCGAGGCGATGGCCCGCCGGGTGTTCATGTCCGCCCGCCTGTTCGGGGCGGATGAGGCCGTGACGCTGGGCCTGTTGTCCCGCGCCGTGCCCGCCGCCGATCTGGATGCGGCCGTTGAGGCGGAGATCGCCCCCTATCTGACCTGCGCGCCAGAGGCGGTGGCGGCGTCGAAAGCGTTGACGCGGGCCTTGGGCGTGCGGATCGACGACGCGGTGGTCGAGGACAGCGTGGGCCGTCTGGCCGACACGTGGGAGACCGCGAGCGCCAGCGAGGGCATCGACGCATTCTTCGCCCGCCGCAAGCCGGTTTGGCCGGTCTGACGGCGATGACTGGCGCGCCGACCCCGCAGGTGCGTGAGGAGGCGCTGCGCTGCCTGCGCGCCTTTGCCGCCGTGACGTTCGGCCCGCTGCCGGGCGGCGACCCGGCGCCCCACCGCCTGACCGGCCCGCTGCCGGTGCCGCTGACCGCGCTGCTGCGGCTGGCCGAGGCGGAGGGGGTGACCGAGGTCGTCGCCGCCGGGCTGCTGGCGCGGCTCGGGAATGCGCCGTCGGCCCGGGCGCTGGGCCTGATGCTGGCCCCGCCGCGGCGGCTGGCGCAGATCCGCGCGCGCGCCTATGCGGCGGAGCTGGCGGAGCTGGGCGGGGCGCTGGTCGCGCTTGGCCATCGCGGGGTGGCGCTGAAGGGGGCGGCGGTGTTGGCCGAGGCGGGCTCCGACGAGCCGCCCGCTTGGCGCGACATGATCGATCTTGACCTGCTGATCGCGCCCGAAGCGCTGGCGCCTATGGTCGACGCGCTGATCGCCCGCGGCTGGACCGGGGATCTGGCGGCGTTCTCGCCCGCCAGCGATTATCACTTTCCGGCGCTGATCCCGCCCGGCGACGCGCCCGCGACGGTGGAGCTGCATTTGCGGCTTGGCTGGCGGCGCGGCGGGCCGCTGGCGGCGCCGGGGCTGATGGCGCGGGCGATCCCTTCGGCGATGGAGGGGCTGTCGGTGCTGGCGCCCCCCGACCGCCTGGCGCATCTGATGATGCATGCGCAGATCGCGGACCGGCGCCACGCGCGCGGGACGGCGCGGCTGCGCGATGCGCTTGATTGGCGGATGCTGGCGATGCGCGCCGATCCGGGGGCGGCGCCGATGCCCGGGCGCGCGGCGCGGCGCGGGGGGCAGGCGTTCGCGGCGCTGCAAGCGCTGATCTGGGACGCGCCAGAGACGTGCGCGCCCAATCTGGCGCGCAGCCATGGCGCGTGGGCGCGCACGGCGCTGGGACGGATCGGGGATGCGCAGGCGCAGGACGCGGCCAAGGCGCGCGACCGGGCGCGGTTCTGGCTTGATACCGCGCTCAGCCCCGCGCTGCTGTGGCATCTGGCGGCGGGGATGGCGAACCCGACGAGGCGCGCGCGACTGCTGGGGCGGCTCATCCCCGGGGGCGCGCCTCGGGGGGATTGACCCCCGCTCGGCGCGCGCGCCGCGCAGCCGTGGCGGCGGGAGGCGAGGGTGGCGCTGGCGGCGCGGCAGGCGCGACCGCCGGGTTAGGCTCAGGACTCATCACCAGAATATGACGGTTGCGGCGATGCAGATGGCGCTCATGAAGGTGCGAGCGCAGCGGTCGTATCGAGTGGCGATGCGACCTTGTTCGTGCGGTTCGTGCGCTCTGCCTGACCGTTGATCCACGGGTGGTTCGGCTTGGTCAGCCGGTGCTCGATCCCATTCGCCTCACAAATCATGTCGAAGCGCATCGGCCTAGAATAGATGGTGTTGCGGTTCTTAGGCAGCTCTACGAACTGGATGCCGTCGCCAATGTTTGCTCGAACCGGTGGCGCAATCATTGGCAATTCCGTGAAAATGGTATTAACTTAGCAATAGCATGTTTGAGAAGGCAGATTCCCACGGCATTGGCGTTGTAATTCGAGCGGTGCCGGAGTCCACGACACGAGACGATTGCCGATGCCCCGCCGCAAGCGCCGCGCCGATCCGAGCGAGCTGACGAACGGCCAATGGGCGGTGATGAGCCAATGATGCCTGACGCGGCGCCAGGCGACCGCCCACGCCGCGCGGCGAAGCGCGAGATCGTCGAGGCGATCCTTTATCTGCTGCGCGCGGGCTGCTGCTGGCGACTGCTGCCGCATGATTCCCCCCCGTGGCAGACGGTTCACCCCTACCTGCGCCGCTGGGAGGGCGAAGGGGTCTGGGCGAGGGTCCACCACGCGCTGGTCATGGCGGACCGGGAGCGCGCCGGGCGCGAAGCTTCGCCATCTGCAGCCATCATCAACAGCCAGGCCGTCAGTACGGTGGATCAAAAGGGGGGCTCACAGGCCATGGTGAAGGGCGACCGTGGCCCCAGTTGGGCCGCGTAAGCGCCTCGAACGG
>JBLIKI010000074.1:0-12587 GCA_047636235.1 Paracoccaceae bacterium
TCCTCGAATCGGTGCTGATCGACGATGACAACGACCCGGTGATCCGCAATGTCGCGGCGCTCAGCTCGGCCGGGTTCTCGGTGGAGCTGGATGATTTCGGCACCGGGCATGCCTCGATCGGCAACCTAAAGAAATTCAAGGTGAACAAGATCAAAATCGACCGGTCCTTCGTGACCGACATCGACACCCTGCCCGACCAGCAAAAGATCACCCGCGCGATGATCAATCTCGCCCATTCGCTGGACGTAGAGGCGTTGGTGGAAGGGGTGGAGACCGAAGGCGAATTGCGCCGCCTGCGCGCCATGGGCTGCGACGCGGTGCAGGGCTATCTGATCGGCCGCCCGATGGCGGAGGCTGACGCGCTGGCGTGGCTTCAGGCGCAAGCCAAGGGCGCGCCTTCCTATTGGGACCACGGCGCCGGGGACATGCTAATCGGCGGCCTCGGCGTGTGACGCCGCGCCCCCGCGGGGGGACGCGGCGCGGCGGTCAGAGCGCCTTGTCGGTGATCGCGTGGGTCCAGGCGCCGACCGGCGTAGCGGTGATCACCGGGTCCGAGCCGCCCTCGAGCAGCGTCTTAACGGTCCGCTCATAGGCGGCGACGTCCAGCGCGCCGGTCGATCCGGCGGTCAGCTTGGCGATCTCGCCCATCATGCGCTTCTGGTGCTTTTCGGTCTGGGCGCCCGAGGCGTCGTTCTCAAGCACGATCTCAGCGGCCTCGTCGGGATGGGTCTCGGCGTATTTCCAGCCCTTCATCGAGGCGCGCACGAACTTAACCATCTTGTCGACGAAAGCCGGGTCCTTGAGATTGTCTTCGAGCACGAACAACCCGTCCTCCAGGGTCGAGACCCCCTGCTCCTCATACTTGAACACCACCAGATCTTCGGGGGTCAGGCCCGCGTCGATCACCTGCCAATATTCGTTGTAGGTCATGGTCGACACGCAATCGGCCTGCTTTTGCAGCAACGGATCGACGTTGAAGCCCTGCTTCAGCACCGTCACGCCGTCGGGGCCGCCGTTCGTGGGGATGCCAAGCTGGCTCATCCAGCTCAGGAACGGGTATTCGTTGCCATAGAACCAGACGCCAAGGGTGCGGCCCTTGAAGTCAGCCGGGGATTTGATACCAGTTTCTTTCAAGCAGGTCAGCATCATGCCCGACGACTTGAAAGGCTGCGCGATGTTGACCAGCGGCACGCCTTTTTCGCGCGACGCCAGCGCGGACGGCATCCAGTCCACCACCACGTCGGCCCCGCCGCCCGCGATCACCTGCGGCGGCGCGATGTCCGGGCCGCCCGGCTTGATCTCGACCTCGAGGCCCTCTGCCTCATAGAACCCCTTGTCGGCGGCGACGTAATAACCGGCGAACTGCGCCTGCGTGACCCATTTGAGCTGCAGCGTCACTTTGTCGGCGGCATGGGCCGCGCCTGCGCCCAGCAGCGCGACGACGGCGGCGGCGATCAACTTGTTCATGGTGATACCTCTCTGTTGGACAGTTTCTTGACGTAGTTTCAGCCGCGCTCGACCCTCTGCGACGGGTGCCAGAAGGTCGCCGCGCGCTCGGCCAGCGACACCAGGCCATAGAACGCCGAACCGGCCAGCGCGGCCATCGCGATCTCAGCCCAGACCATGTCAACATTCATCCGACCGACCTCGGTCGAGATGCGGAACCCCATGCCGACGGTGGGGGTGCCAAAGAACTCCGCCACGATTGCGCCGATCAGCGCGAGCGTTGAGCAAATCTTGAGGCCGTTGAACATGAACGGGGCCGCGGCGGGCAGCCGCAGCTTGAACAACGTCGCCCAATAGCCCGCGGCATAGGTGCGCATCAGGTCAATCTGCATCCGCTCGGCCGCCTTGAGCCCTTCGATGGTGTTCACCAGCATCGGGAAGAACACCATGATGATGACCACCGCGGCTTTGGATTGCCAGTCAAAGCCGAACCACATCACCATGATCGGCGCGACGCCGATGATCGGCAGCGCGGCGACAAGGTTGCCGATCGGCAGCAGCCCGCGCTGCAAGAACGAGGATCGGTCGATGGCCAGCGCGCACAGCACCGCCGCCCCACAGCCGACCGCATAGCCGAACAGCGCCGCGCGCAGGAACGTCTGTACGAAATCTGCAGCCAGAATCGGGATCGACCCGGCGATCCGCCCGCCGATCATCGACGGGGGGGGCAGCAGCACTTTGGGCACGCTGAAGCCGACGGTCAGCATCTCCCACACCGCCAAGATCATCGCGCCCAGCATCAGCGCCGCGCCCAGCCGCTGCATCTGCCGCGCCCGCGCCGTATCAAACCGCGCGCGCGCCAGCACGGTGATCGCCATCCAACCTGAGACGCAAAGCGCCAGCGCCAGCGCCGCCGACACCCAGCCGGGCGCCTCCAGATGCGCCGCCGCGACGCCGCCGACCAAGGCGGCCAAAGCCCCTGCAAGCGCCCTCATCGGTCCATCCCCATGCGGCGCAGTACGATGCGGTTGGTCAGCCCGATCACTCCCACCAGCGCCCCCGCCAGCACCGAGGCCATCACCAGCGCCGACCAGATCTGCACCGTCTGCCCGTAATAACTGCCCGCCAGCAGCCGCGCGCCAAGGCCCGACACCGCGCCGGTCGGCAACTCGCCGACGATGGCGCCGACCAGCGCGGCGGCGACCGCGACCTTCAGCGACGCAAACAGATAGGGGACCGAGGATGGCCAGCGCAGCTTCCAGAACGTCTGCGATCCGCTCGCCGACCAAGTGCGCATTTGGTCGAGCTGCATCGCATCGGGGCTGCGCAGCCCCTTCACCATGCCCACCGCCACCGGAAAGAACGACAGATAGGCGGAAATGATTGCTTTTGGCAGCAGCCCCGACACCCCGACCGCGTTCAGCACCACGATGATCATCGGCGCGATGGCCAGAATCGGGATGGTCTGCGAGGTGATGACCCAAGGCATGACGCTGAGGTCCATCGCCCGGCTATGCACGATCCCGACCGCCAGCGCGATGCCGAGCGCCGTGCCCATGCCGAACCCCAGCAGCGTCGACGACAGCGTCACCCACGCGTGGTGCACCAGACTGCGCTTGGAGGTGATCTTTTTAAGCGCGGTCGTCTCCCAAATCTCAATCGCCACTTGGTGCGGGGCGGGCATCACCGGGCGGTCCTGCGCCATGGTGTTGGCCAGCATGAGCGAGAGGGCGGGGGCGGTTCCGGCGCGGGCGGCTTGATCCCGCTCCCACGCCATGTTCAGCCCGGCGGCGGCGACATACCAGATCGCGACGATCGCCAGCGTCACCGCCGCCACCGGCCAGATCGCGCGCAGCACGGCGCCCCGGCGGTCACTCATCATAGGAACGCCCCGCGCGCAGCCCTTCACGCACGCGGTGCGCCAGCGCCAGAAACTCCGGGCTTTCGCGGATGTCCAAAGGGCGGTCCCGCGGCAGGTCGCTGTCGATCACGTCGATGATCCGGCCGGGGCGGGGCGACATCACCACGATCTTGGTGGACAGATACACCGCCTCCGGGATCGAATGGGTCACGAACCCGATGGTCTTTTCGGTCCGCGCCCAGAGCTTCAGGAGCGCCTCGTTCAGATGATCGCGCACGATTTCATCCAAGGCCCCGAATGGCTCATCCATCAGCAGGATGTCGGCGTCGAACGCCAAAGCGCGGGCGATCGAAGCCCGCTGCTGCATCCCCCCGGACAATTGCCAGGGGAATTTCCGCTCGAACCCGCCCAAGTTCACCAGATCGAGCGTGCGCGCCACCCGCGCGTCCATGTCGGCCTTGGAATAGCCCATGATCTCCAGCGGCAGGCGGACGTTCCCGGCGATGGTCCGCCACGGATATAGCCCCGCGGCCTGGAACACATATCCATAGGCGCGGGCGCGGCGCGCCGCCTCTGGCGTCATGCCGTTGACCGTGACCGCACCGTCCGTCGCCTGTTCCAAATCCGCGATCACCCGCAGGAACGTGGTCTTGCCGCAGCCCGAGGGGCCGATGAACGACACGAACTCCCCCTTCTGGATGGAGAGGTTCACGTTCGACAGCGCGTGCACCGGCCCGTCGGCGGTCTGGAAGGTGAGCGTGAGGCCGCGCGCCTCGATCACAGGGGCGGCGGTCGGGTCGGCGGAGGGGGCGTCGGCGATCACGGCGGGTCAGATCCTCAGGCGGCTCGGGGCGTCAGACGCCGGTGGGGATGTTCTGCGGGTCGCGGGTGACCATGCGCGGGGCGGTCAGCGCCTTCCATTTCGACAGCGCCTTGTTGGCCGCCGGGAAGGCCGGGCGCGGGATGAACCGCCCGCGACCCGGCTGCGGCGCAACATTGGTCCCGGCCGAGAACACCACATCCCCGCGCGACAGAGTGAAGCGCGGCAGGCCGATCACCTCTTTGCCCTCGAACACGTTGTAATCAATGATCGATTTCTGGGTGGTGGCGCTGATGGTCTTGGTCAGCTTGGGGTCCCACACCACCAGATCGGCGTCCGCGCCTTCAACGATCGCGCCCTTGCGGGGATAGATGTTGAGGATCTTGGCGATGTTGCTGGACGTCACGGCGACGAATTCGTTCGGCGTCAGCCGCCCGGTTTCAACACCGTGGGTCCAGAGCATCGAGAGGCGATCCTCCACCCCGCCGGTGCCGTTGGGGATCGCGGCGAAGCTTTTAAGCCCCATCCGCTTTTGCGCGGTGGAGAACGCGCAGTGATCGGTCGCGACCACCTGCAACGACCCCGCCGCCAGCCCGGCCCAAAGGCTGGCCTGATGGTCTTTGGACCGGAACGGCGGCGACATCACGCGGCGCGCGGCATAGTCCCAATCTCGGTTGAAATACTCGCCCTCATCCAGCGTGAGATGCTGGATCAGCGGCTCTCCGTACACTCGCATCCCCTTCTGGCGAGCGCGGCGGATCGCTTCGTGGGCCTGCTCGCACGAGACGTGCACGATATAAAGCGGCACCCCGGCGGCGTCGGCGATCATGATCGCGCGGTTGGCTGCCTCGCCCTCGACCTCGGGCGGGCGCGAAAAGGCGTGGCCCTCAGGCCCGGTGATCCCCTCGGCCAGCAGCTTTTCGGTCAGGGCCGCCACCACGTCGCCGTTTTCTGCGTGCACCAGCGGCATGGCGCCCAACGCGGCGCAGCGCTGGAACGACGCAAACATCTCATCGTCCTGCACCATCAGCGCGCCCTTATAGGCCATGAAGTGCTTGAACGTGTTGACGCCGCGGTTCACCACCCATTCCATCTCGTCGAAGATGGTCTGGTTCCAGCCGGTGATCGCCACATGATATCCGATGTCGATGCAGATCTGGTCGCGCGATTTGGCGTCCCATGCTTCGACCGCGGTTTTCAGCGACCCGTCCGGCCCCGGCAGCACGAAATCGACCAGCATCGTGGTGCCGCCCGATGCCGCCGCCCAAGTGCCGCTTTCGAAGGTTTCATGGGCGGTGGTGCCCATGAACGGCATTTCCAGATGGGTGTGGGGGTCGATCCCGCCGGGGATGACAAAGGCGTCGGTGGCGTCGATCACCTCATCCCCCGTCAGGTTCGGGCCGATCGCGGCGATGGTCTCGCCCTCGATCAGCACATCGGCCTGATAGCTGCGGTCGGCGGTGACGACGGTGCCGCCTTTGATGACTTTGCTCATGGCGATGCTCCTCACTCGATGATGCGGTGCAGGATGGAGAGGACCTCTCCGTCCCAGATTTCGACGTCGTCCAGCGGCAGACCGTCAAGCGCGACCGAGGCGCGGCCGTTGAACAGCTCGGACCGGCGCTCGCCCGGATCTTTCCACGGGTCGTGGTTCACACGGGTGATCCAGATGCCTTGGAACAATTCGCCCCAGCGGACCAAGTGGAACACGTCGCCGCCCGGCAGCGTGCGGGTGAACCGGCACAGGCTGAAGGTATAGGCGCAGTCATGGGGGCTGTTGAATTCGGCGCCGAACGCGGTGTCCTTGCGGATGAAGCGCATCCGCCGGTCGGTGACCGACACGCCCTGCACCAGCAGCCCGTCTGCGTCGTCGCGGATCAGGCGCACCTTGCCGTCAAGGGCGGCCTGGCGGATCAGGTTCGATATCGCCTCATCGGCCAGCACGGAATGGCGCACCTCCCAGACCAGCTCGGTCGAGGATTTTTCGGCGAGGATCATGGTCGTCTCGGACAGGAACCGCCCGTCGGGGGTGTAGTTCTCCCACTTCGCCACATAGCCCAGCGGCAATTCCCCGGTCCGCCCCATGATGTCAGGGTCGTTGGAGCCGGGGCGGGTCTCCGGCATCTCGGCGGCGGGGACCTGCGCCATGGCCGGCGCGCCAAGCGCCACGCACAGCGCCGCGGCAATCAGCGCGACGCTGCGGGAGCGGGGGAACGCGGACGGATGGGACGGATCGGTCATGAAGGCAGGCCCTTGCTTTTACGCTTTCTTGAACACGGGCACGATGGAGGACTTCCAGTTCGCCATCGGCTTGCCGCAATCCTCGCAGATCTCGACGCTCTCGTCCTGCATTGGAAAATGCAGGTGCTCCACATCATAGACCGTATCGCAATGCGGGCAGCGAAATTGCCCTGTCGGCGACAGCGCGAGGGGCGAGGCGACCCTGCCCCTCGCCCCGGTCACGCCACCACCCCGGCGGTTTCCAAGACCGCGTGGAACAGCACGTCGGTTCCCGCCGCGGCCCATTCCTTGGAGATTTCCTCATCCTCGTTGTGGCTGAGGCCATCGACGCAAGGACACATGATCATCGAGGTCGGGGCCACTCGGTTGATCCAGCAGGCGTCGTGCCCGGCTCCCGAGATGATGTCCATGTGGGAATAACCGAGCCGTTCGGCGGCGTTGCGAACCGCCGCCACGCAGCCCGGATCGAAGGTGATCGGGTCGAAATGACCGACCACCTCCATCTCGATGCCAAGGCCGAGGGCGGCGGCGAGTCTCGGCGCCTCAGCCTCAAGCCGCGCCTTCATGCCGTCGAGCTTGGCTTGGTCCGGGGATCGGAAGTCGACCGTGAACACGGTCTTGCCGGGGATCACGTTGCGAGAGTTCGGGAACACCTCGGCGTGCCCGATCGCGCCGACCGCGCCTGGCTGGGCGTCCATCGCGATGGTGTGGACCAGTTCCGTGATCCGCGCCATGCCGAGGCCCGCATTGATCCGCATGTTCATCGGGGTCGACCCGGTGTGGGCGCTGCGCCCGGTCAGCGTGATCTGCACCCACCACATGCCCTGCCCGTGGGTGACGACGCCGATCTGTTTGCCCGCGGCCTCCAGAATCGGGCCCTGCTCGATGTGCAATTCGAACATCGCGTGGATCTTGCGGGCGCCGACGGGTTCCTCGCCCTTCCAGCCGATCCGCTCCAGCTCTCCGCCGAATGTCTTGCCCTCGGCGTCGACGCGCGCATTCGCCCAATCCTCGGCGTGCACCCCGGCGAACACGCCTGAGGCGAGCATGGCCGGGGCGAAGCGGGTGCCTTCCTCGTTGGACCAGTTGGTGACCACGATCGGGTGGCGGGTCTTGATGCCGAGATCGTTGAGGGTGCGCATCACCTCAAGCCCCCCTAGCACGCCGAGGATGCCGTCATAGCGCCCCCCGGTCGGCTGGGTGTCGAGGTGCGAGCCCATATAGACCGGCGCCGCGTCCGGGTCCGTGCCGGGGCGGGTGGCGAACATGTCGCCCATGGTATCAACGCCCATGCTCAGCCCCGCGGCCTCGCACCAAGTCTGGAACAGGGCGCGGCCGGTGGCGTCGTCATCGGTCAGGGTCTGGCGGTTGTTGCCGCCTGCGACGCCGGGGCCAATTTCGGCCATCTCATGGATGCTGTCCCACAGGCGGTCGGCGTTGATCTTCAGGTTTTCGCCGGGGGCGGTCATGGCGCGGTCCTCATTTCAGTTCGATCTCGGTGAACGCCATGGCGGCGGGGCCGCCATTGACGACGTTATGCTCAACGCCCGCCTTGCGAGCATAGCCGCCCCCGGCGGCGACCTCGACAAAGCGGGTCACATCGCCGGGTTCCTCAAGGACCATCGCGCAATCGGTGATCGCGGTGATCACATAGTCGAGACCGTGGGTGTGCCAGCCGGTCTCGGCCCCAGGCGCGAAGTCAAAGCGGGTGACGCGGACCCGCTCGTCCTCGATCAGAATGGTGGCGGAGGCTTGGGGGCGCATCAATCCAACGCCTTCAGCACATCCCCCAGCGTCCCGATCAGGGTGTCGATCTCCTCCTTTGAGATGATCAGCGGCGGGGACATCGCGATGATGTCGCCGGTGGTGCGGATCAAAATGCCCTTGTCATAGGCCTTCAGGAACGCATCGAACGCCCGCGCGGTCGGCTTGCCGGGGATCGATTCCAATTCGACCGCGCCGATCAGGCCCATGTTGCGGATGTCGATGACATGGGGCAGCCCGCGCAGCGAATGGATCGCGTCTGCCCAATACTCCTCAAGATCCGCGGCGCGGGTCAGCAGGCCCTCCTCCTTGTAAGTGTCCAAGGTCGCGATGGCCGCGGCGGCGGCGATCGGGTTGCCCGAATAGGTGTAGCCGTGGAACAGCTCGATCATGTTCTCCGGCCCGGTCATGAACGCGTCGTGGATCGCGGCGGTGCATAGCACCGCGCCCATCGGGATCACGCCGTTGGTCAGGCCCTTGGCGGTGGTGATCATGTCCGGCATCACGTCGAAATGCTCGGCCGCGAACGGGCTGCCGAGGCGCCCGAAGCCGGTGATCACTTCGTCGAAAATCAGCAGGATGCCGTGCTTGGTGCAAATTTCGCGCAGTTTCTTCAGATACCCTTTGGGCGGCAGCAGCACGCCGGTGGACCCGGCCATCGGCTCCACGATCACCGCCGCGATGGTGGAGGCGTCGTGCAGCGTCACGATCCGCTCCAGCTCATCAGCCAGATAGGCGCCGTGTTCGGGCTGGCCGCGGGTGAAGGCGTTGACCGCGGGCAGATGCGTGTGGGGCATGTGATCGACCCCGCCCAGCAGCGTGCCGAAATGCTTGCGGTTGGTGACGATGCCGCCGACCGAGATGCCGCCGAAGTTGACCCCGTGATAGCCGCGTTCGCGCCCGATCAGGCGGGTGCGGGTCCCATCGCCGCGCGCACGATGATAGGCGATGGCGATCTTCAGCGCGGTTTCCACCGATTCCGAGCCGGAGTTGGTAAAGAACACATGCTCGAACGGCTTGGGCGCCAAATCCACCAGCCGGTTGGCCAGCTCGAACGCTTTGGGGTGGCCCATCTGGAAGGCGGGGGCGTAATCCATTTCCCCAGCCTGATGGGCGATCGCCTCGGTGATCTTGGGGCGGCCATGGCCCGCATTGCAGCACCACAGGCCCGCGGTGCCGTCCAGCACCTGCCGTCCGTCCGAGGTGGTGTAATGCATGTCCTTGGCGGCCACGAACATCCGCGGGGCTTTCTTGAACTGCCGGTTCGCGGTGAACGGCATCCAAAAGGCGCGCAAATCGTTCGGTGCGGCGGCGCTGCGGTCGGCCATGTGCCGGGTCTCCTGATTGGTCCCGAACCGCGAGGTGGCGTCGGGACGGCGTTGGATCGGATCGTGGTGAAACAGCTTCGCGGTCTCACCCATTTGGGGCTTGCGGTCACTTGACCGTCTGGTCAAAAATCACGCTATCAAGCTTCGACACCCGGTCAAGGCGAAAAAACGGCTTCGAAGGACACCGCATGAGCCTGACCGACGCAGCCCTGCAGAACCCGCGCCAGACTGACCTGCGGCTCCAGTCTTGCGACATGCCGGGCGCCCATCGCCCCGCCCGGGCGAAATGACTGAGCCGCGCGCCGCCAAGACCCGCCGCCGCACCCGCATCCAGCGCGAGAACGAGGAACGGATTCTCAGCGCCGCGCTCGAGGTATTCTCGACCCACGGGTTCCGCGGCGCGACGCTGGATATGATCGCCGATGGAGCGGGGATGTCAAAGCCCAACCTGCTCTATTATTTCCGCGGCAAAGACGACATTTTCACCGCCTTGCTGGAGCAGCTTCTGACCAACTGGCTTGACCCGCTGCACGAACTGTCCGCCGCGGGCGATCCGATGCGAGAGATCCGCGGCTATGTCCGCCGCAAGCTGGCCTTAGCGCGCGAGCGGCCGCGCGAAAGCCGCCTGTTCGCGAACGAGATCATGCAAGGCGCCCCGCGCATCGCCGCGGTGCTGCGCGGAGAGTTGAAAGAGCTGGTCGACGACAAGGCCAGCGTGATCCGCGCCTGGATCGCGCAGGGCAAGATTCGCAAGGTGGACCCATATCACCTGATCTTCTCGATCTGGGCGACCACCCAGCACTATGCAGATTTCGACGTGCAGGTGCGGATGGTGCTGAACCTGTCCGAAGACGCCGACGGCCACTTCGACGACGCGGCGCGGTTCCTCGAAGAGCTGTTCACCCGCGGGCTGGCGCCGGACGCGGCCCCTGCCCCGGCGCCCGCGCCCGCCAAGCCGGACGCGGGCTGAGCCGGCTCAGCGGTCGAGGATGCTGCGCAGCTCCACCATGTTGGCCCGTGCGCGCAGCACATAGGCGGCCATCACCGACAGATGGTCCGGCGCGGCGGTGCCGTCGGCGCGCCCGTTCGACACGATCAGCGGGTTGAGCACGGCGGCCTCGGCGATATGCGCCTCCATCCTGTCCCACACATCGGTCAGATCGCGCGCCTTGATGACATCGGCGAAATCGGCCTTGGCGCCCTGCAGCAGCCCGTGCAGCGCATACATCCGCCCCCGTGCGACGTGGAACAGATTGTCGGCGCGCATGTCGAACCAGCCCCGATCGTTGCCGTCGCCGGTGGTGGGCTGGAACGTCTTGGTCGTCGGGTTCCATTCCTCGCCGCGCGACCGCTGGGCCAGCCGTTCGGACATCGAGCCAAGATCCGACGAGATCCGGTTGAACAGCGAGAACAGGTTGTCTGCCCGCGCGTCGAACAGCGCATCGCAGGCGCTCAGGCGTGCGTTGTAGTTCTGGTAGAGGCCGATCGCCCCACGATACGACCCGGCGGCCGAGGTTTGAAACGTCGCCAGCCGCCTGTCGAACGGGTTGTTGAACACCCATGCGCGCTCATTCACCCGCAGGCGCGATTGGGCGCCCTGCAGGTCCAGATCAACCGAGGAGGTGCCGCGCACCCGCCCAAGGCTGTCCTGCACCTCGATCGCCACCAGCCGCAGCATGTCGAGCGCGCCGAGCTGGAACGACGCCTTGTTGTCGAGGAACGGGGTGTCCTCGAACTCCAACACCCCCAGCAGGCCGAACTTGTAGAACGGCGAGGCGGGGACCCAGTCGTTCTTGTTGACCAGCTGGTCAAGCAGCGAGATCTCCATCTCGACGATTCGCGACGGGGCGCAGGTTTTGGTGGTCTCGGCGGCGCCCGCGGCCTCCAGCTGGACGCCGGCGGGGATCGGCTCGGCAATTTTGGTCATGGCAAGCTGCGGATACCCCATGTCGAAATCGCGGATCCACGAGAACCGCCAGATCAGCGCGCCGGAATAGGCGATGACCAGCAGCACCAGCAGCGGGCGCGCCAGCCGCCAGGCCCGCCCGAGCGCCGAGCGCCCCTCGACCGCCTGCGCGCGGCCGCGCCGTGTGATCCGGTCGAGCCCGAGCAGGCTGGCGATCCGGTCCCAGATGTCGAGGAAGAAGTCGATGATGCGAGTCATGTCAGGCTCCGGGATCGTGCCGCGAACGGGCGGCCATCGGCGGGTCCGGCCCCTGAGGTTGCGCGCGCGAGCGGCGGCGCGACCGTGGGGGCCGGATCGGGTGATCTGGTCGGCGGCGAGAGCCGCCCTTGGCGACCGCTGAGTAGCTAAAGGTATTGATACGACCGAAGCCGGGCGGGCTTCAAGGCCGCGCGGCGTCGCTGGCGCCTCGTGCCGCAGGCAGGCGGCGCCCGTTCGGCGGCGATTGGCGGCGGCGGCGGCGGCGGCGGCGGGACATACCGCCGATTTAACGAAGAGCAAGGCTTGACGCCCCGCGCCCATCCCCGTAACTAGCGCTCTCCTCCGTTCGGCACGCCGGTCGGAGCATGGTGAGGGCGGGTAGCTCAGTGGTAGAGCAGCTGACTTTTAATCAGCGGGTCGTGGGTTCGATACCCACCCCGCTCACCATACTTCCCAATGAGTTAGACGGGTTTTCGCTGGCATCACGTCGCAGGCGCATGCCGTGGGGGTCCGCTGGGGGTCCGTAGGCGTTTGGGCTCCGAGAGCCCTTGATCACCCGAAACAAGCCATACCGCGAGTCCGCATCTCCGCTACGGACGGTCAGACGGGTGCCGGACCTTCAAAACCGACGCACCAATCAGGCCGCAGCGGTTCCCTTCAACCGCTCGACGGCTTGGATGATCCGTTCGATCTGGGTCGGCGCGAAAACCCCGGCGATGCCCTTCGCGTCGATATCCGTGAACGGGCTCTCATAGAACCGGGCCGGATCGAGCGCCCCCTGCTCGGTGAGGTGGTCGATGACGAGGTTCATGAACTCCGTCTGGCTCGCGGTCATTGCTCCAAGCTCCTCAAGGTCGCTGAACGCCGCCTTGGCGGCCTCTCGGTCCAGCCCGACGAGGGACCGCAGGAAGATGCCCAACCCGCCCTCCTGCCGCAGCTCGGCCAGTCTCGCGGCATCGCCGA
>JBLIKI010000075.1:0-12419 GCA_047636235.1 Paracoccaceae bacterium
GGCGACCGCGCGGGAAGATCGCATCGAAACGGCGGGTGCGGATCGTGGCGACCGCCATGAGGGCCGGCGCGAGGCGCCGTCGATGCGATCGGCGCCGGAGCGGTTTCTGACGAGAGGACATTGAGATGATCGACGAAAACGGTGACGCGACCGCGTCCGACGCAAGGACCGCCCGCTCGAAGGCGCACGACGACGCCTCGCGCTCCAAATCCGAGCGGCGCGAGGCGCGTGAGCAGATGCCGACCGAGCCCGAAAAATCGCTCACCCATGGGGAGCGCGATGCGGTCACCGACAACCGACGTCTGACGGCGTTGACCGTCTATTCGATCATTCTGCGCGAAGGTGAGGAAGAGCTCGACCGTCCCAAGACGTCGCTATGGTGGTCCGGCGTGGCGGCGGGGATCGGCATCTCCACCTCGGTGCTGGCTGAGGGCGTGATCCGCTCCGGCATGGGGGCCGACCATGCGTATCTCAAGCTGATCGAAAGCTTCGGCTACACCTTCGGCTTCGTGCTGGTGATCCTGTCGCGGTTGCAGTTGTTCACCGAAAACACCATTACCGTGGTTCTGCCGGTGCTGGCCGCTCCGGCGCGCCGAAACTTTTACATGCTGTCGCGGCTCTGGGTCATCGTGTTCGCGGCGAACATGACCGGCACCCTCGTCACCGCGGCGATCGCGATGCATGGCGGGATCCTGAGCGGGGGCGTCCTGTCGTCGGTCATCGGCATTTCGCGCGAACTCGCCGAAATCGGGCCGATGGAGACGATGTTGCGCGGCATCCCCGCCGGGTTCTTCATCGCCGCGCTGGTCTGGATGCTGCCATCCGCGAAGGGGTCGGAGTTGATCGTCATCGTGATGTTCACCTGGCTGATCGCGGCAGGCGGATTCACCCATGTCGTCGCCGGATCGAATGAGATTTTCAATCTGGTGCTGATGGGAGAGATGCATATCCTGACCGCGTTCGACAGCCATATCCTTCCGATGCTGGTCGGCAATATCCTTGGCGGCACCGGCCTGTTCGCGATGCTGGCCTATGGCCAGATCAGTCGGGAGATGTGAGGCCCGGGTCGCCGCCCTGGACCCGAGCGGCACAGGGAACGACCGCCCCGAGCCGCTAGAGCCCCGGATCCGACACAAGCGCCGCGACCCATGCCCTGTGGCCGCCCGGTCGTCGCCGACGCCGACCGCCATGGCGGGTGCGCGCGCCCCCTCGGCGCCTTGTCTTGACGACGCGGGCGCCGGGGATCCATCCGGCCGCCTGACGCGTTCGCCGGTGCCGCAAGGCGTGCGCCGCCGCCGATGGGCCGACGCCAAGGCGACCGATCTTGGCCTGACCCCATCGGGGCGCGCGGCCGGGTGCAAAAGCGACTGCGGGGCAGTTGCAGGAAGCCACGCCTGCGCCGCCCGCGTGGGGTGTATCCGGCGGCGATCACGCTCGCGCCCGACCCCGCCGCGGCTCTATATGGTGGCTGCATTCAAAACAAATCCCTCATCAGCCGACGTAAATCGGAACCTTTGCGCGCCTCAGCCGGTTTCCTCCCATGTTGACATTTGTCGCCCGATAAGGCGGCGCCGCCAAGACAAGGAAATCAGCTCCATGCTAAAGAGGCTCTTATTCAGCATTTTAGCCGTGGCTATCGTAAGTTCGGTCGGCTTCGGCATTTATGCCTACAAACCCGCCATCGCCCCTGTTGCAGTCGATCAGCACGCTTCCTTCGATCCGAAAATGGTGGAGGAGGGCCGCATCCTCGCCGCCGCCGGATATTGCTCCACCTGCCACACATCCGCGGATGGCGCGCCTTATGCCGGCAATTATGCCTTCAAGACTGACTTCGGCACGGTGTATTCGACCAACCTGACCCCGGATATGGAAACCGGCATCGGGTCCTATTCCCGCGATGCCTTCCGCCGCGCCATGCATGAGGGCGTCGACCGCGAGGGGCGCCACCTGTTCCCAGCCTTCCCCTATGACCACTTCACCAAGATGACTGACGCGGACGTCGACGCGATCCGCGCCTACATCATGACCGAGGTCGCGCCGGTCCGCTCGGCGCAAAAGGACAATGACCTGCCGTTCCCGTTGGACCAGCGGTTCCTTCAGGCGGGCTGGAAGCTGCTATTCGCGGATTTCGGCCGGTATGAACCCGACGCCGACCATTCGGACGCATGGAACCGCGGCGCCTATCTGGCCGAGGGCGTCACTCACTGCGGCGCCTGCCACACGCCGCGCAACGCGCTTGGCGCGGAGAAATCGTCCGAGCAATACGCCGGCGCGATGATCGACCGATGGACCGCGCCCGCCCTGACCGCCGCCAACGCATCGTCGGTGCCGTGGTCGGCGGTGGAATTCAAATCCTATCTCGCGGACGGCGTCGCCACCTATCACGGCGTGGCCGCGGGCCCGATGGGGCCGGTGGTGCATGAAGGCGTGCGCGAGCTGCCCGAGGCGGACATCGACGCGCTGTCGGTCTATCTGGCGGACAAGGTCGGCGCCACCGCCGACGATCCGGCGCAAAGCGCGGTCGTGCTGGCCAGCCTGCGCGCCAACCGGCCCGATCCGCAGTATCGCCAAGCGCTGGGGGAGCGGCTTTACGCCACCGCCTGCGCCGCGTGCCACTATAACGTCGAGCAGATCGCCCAAGGGCGCCCCGACCTTGGCATCAATTCGGCCACCAACCTCGACGCGCCGGACAACCTGATCCACGTGATCCTCGACGGGATGACTGCGCCTGAGGGTATTGCGGGCGTGGTCATGCCGGGCTTTCGCGGCGCGCTGAATGACACCGAGATCACCGCGATCGCCGCCTATCTTCGCGACAAGCGCGCGGGCAGATCGGCTTGGCCGGATCTGGCCGGAACGGTGGCCGACGTGCGCGCCAACGGCGTCGCCGCGCACTGAAATCGAAGGAAACCAGACATGATCGACTTTGAAATCAACGGGCGCCAGGTCAGCCTCGACGCCGATCCGCGAACCCCGCTCCTGTGGGCGATCCGCGATGAGATCGGCCTGACCGGCACCAAGTTCGGCTGTGGCATCGGGATGTGCGGGGCGTGCACCGTGCATGTCGGCGGGCGGGCGACGCGGTCGTGCATCACGCCGCTTTCCGCCGTCGCCGGCGCGCAGATCACCACCATCGAAGGGCTCGACCCCGACGCGAACCACCCGGTGCAGCAGGCGTGGCGCGATCTGCGGGTGCCGCAATGCGGCTACTGCCAATCGGGCCAGATCATGCAGGCGGCCGCGTTCCTGAAAGACATTCCGAACCCGAGCGACCAAGACATCGACGCCGTGATGACCGGCAACCTCTGCCGCTGCATGACCTATTCGCGCATTCGCCAGGCCATCCGCGACGCGGCGATCGCAATGACCGGAGACAAAGCCAATGGGTGACAAACTGCTATCCCGCCTGACCGACACGGCCGCGCTCGGCGATCTGACGCGCCGCGGCTTTCTCGTCTCAGCCTCCGCCGCGGGGGTCGCGTTCGGCTTTCCGCGCGCCTCCGTCGCCGCGATGGACCCCGCCGCCGCCGACGGCGTGCCGATCAACGCCTCCGGCGCCTCGTTCGAGCCCTCGCTTTGGTACTGGATCGACGCCGAGGGCCAGGTCAACGTCAACATCATCCGCGCCGAAATGGGCCAGCATGTCGGGACGGCGATCGCGCGGATCCTCGCGGATGAGCTGGAGGCGCCATGGGAAAACGTGCACATCACCCATGTCGACACCGCTGAGAAATGGGGAACCATGGTCACCGGCGGCAGCTGGTCGGTCTGGCAAAGCTGGCCGATCTATCGCCAGGCCGGGGCCGCGGGGCGCACCGCGCTGATCGAGGCGGCCGCTGCGAAATGGGGCGTCGAGCCCGCGACCTGCACCGCGCGGGACGGGGTGGTCACCGACGGCGCCAGCTCGGTCAGCTATGCCGAGCTTGTGGCGGGCGGGCTGGAGCGGTCGTTCACCGAGGAGGAACTGAAGGCGCTGCCGCTCAAGCCCCACGCAGAATTGCGGCTGGTGGGCAAAGATGTCACCGCGCTCGACATCGACAACAAGACCAACGGCAAGGCGATCTACGGCATCGACGCCAAGATCGACGGCATGGTGTATGGCGTGCCGATGCTGCCTCCGACGCGGCTCGGCTCCTCGGTCATCTCGGTAGATGACAGCGGGGCGGCGGGCGTCAAAGGCTATCTGCAAACGCTGACGCTGGACGATCCGTCCGGCACGGTTCCCGGCTGGGTCGTGGTGCTGGGTGAGACGCTGATGGCCGCGAAATGGGCGTCCGAGGCGATCAAGGTCACCTGGGCCGCGGGCGACACCGCAGGCGTCTCCGAGGCGCAGATCAACGACCATGGCCGCGCGCTGATCGCCGACGGCGCGGCGGGCGCGATCCTGCCCACCGAAACGCCAGACACCGACGCCGCGTTCAACGGCGCCGCCGACGTGCTGGAGGCGGAATACGTCACCCAGACCGTGCTGCATTTCGCGCTGGAGCCGGTGAACGCCACCGCGTTCCAGAACGAGGACGGCGTGTGGGAAATCCACACCGGCAACCAATGGCAGTCGCTGATCCTGCCGGTGCTGTCGACGGCGCTGGAGGCGCCTGCGGACAAGATCGTGATGCGGACCTACATGCTGGGCGGCGGCTTCGGTCGGCGGCTGAACGGCGACTATGCGGTGCCTGCCGCGCTGGCGTCGAAAGCGATCGGCGGCAAGCCGGTCAAGTTGGTGTTGATGCGCGAGGATGACGCGCAGTTCGACAGCCCCCGATCCCCCAGCGTGCAAAAGATGCGCATGGCCTTCGACGCCGACAACAAGGTCGTCGGGATGGAGCATCACGCCGCCGCGGGTTGGCCGACCGGCGTGATCGTGCCGTCGTTCATGCCCAAGGGCGTCAACGATGAGCCCTATGACCCCTTCGCAATCGATGGCGCCGACCATTGGTATTCGGTCGGCCCGCACAAGGTCCGCGCCATCTCGAACGATCTGGCCAACAGGACGTTCCGCCCCGGCTGGCTGCGCTCGGTCGGGCCGGGCTGGACCAACTTCGCCGTGGAAAGCTTCATGGATGAGGCCGCGCGCAAGGTCGGCGTCGATCCGCTCGACTTCCGGCTGCGACACCTGAAGGCCGAGGGGTATAACGCCGGCTCTGCGCCGAATGCGGTTGGCGGCGCATCGCGCCAGGCCGAGGTGCTGCGGCGGGTCGCCGAGGCGTCGGGCTATGGCGGGGCCGATCTGCCGGCGGGCACGGCAATCGGCCTCGCCACCACCTTCGGCCAGTCGCGCAGCATGCCGACCTGGACGGCGGGCGCGGTCAGGCTGCATGTCGACCGCGCGACCGGCCGGATCGATGTGCAGAAGATGTGGCTCGTGGTCGACTGCGGCACGGTGGTGGACCCTGATAGCGCGCTTGCGCAATGCCAAGGCGCTGCGCTCTGGGGGCTGTCGATGGCGATCTTCGAAGGCACGACCTTCGAGAACGGCAATGTCGCCGATCGCAACCTCGGGACCTACACGCCGCTGCGGATGATCGACACGCCGGAGATGGACATCGCCTTCGTTGACAGCGCCGAGGTCCCGGTGGGGCTGGGCGAGCCGGGCACCACCGTGATTGCGCCCGCCGTCGCGAACGCGATCCACGCCGCCGTCGGGGTCCGCATGCGGAGCCTGCCGATCCGGCCCGACGACATTCTGGCCGCCCTGAGGGCCTGACGGCATGGCAGGCGGCCGAAACATCGGCCGCCTGAGGGTTTCAACGCATACCGCGCCGCATCGTCGGCGCGGTATCGGTCGGTCCTGAGCGCTGATCAGGGCTTGGGCCTGCGACGCGGCGGTGCTTGTCAGCTTATGACAGCCCGATCAAATCGCCGCCCGAAGCGATGATTCCGGGCCGTATGCTGAATTGTAAGCCAAGATGGACGTCATGCGCGCAGGCGGACATTTGGGCGGGTGACCCGTGAAAACACCCGCTGCCGCGGCTGCACGATGACGGCCTAGGTCGGTTAGGACCGAGGTTGCTCAGGAAAACTGAACGCTCAGGATGAGTGAATTTTTCGCGCCCCCTTATCTCGGCGTGGTTCTGGCCATCGCGTGCAAGACCTTCGCGACCTATGTCAGCCGTCTTGACGGCGCCCCAAGTCAAGATGTCCTCGCCGCCTGAAAGGTTGACTGAAGCCCCGCCGCGTTTCGTGCGGAACGGCGAGGCGCGGCGTCAAGGTGCGATAAAAGGGGAAGGCCGCTCTCGATGCCCCGCGGTTGCAGCGCCGCCAGAATTTTGGATCGTCGCCATCCGTGCGAAGCCGAGGATCAAGTCAGCTCGCGCGGGCGCCGGTCGCCACACGACGCCCGCCAGGATGTGGCGCAGATGTCGGCCGCGCGGTCGGGCGTCAGCACCGCGTGCTTCCGCCGCGTCTGACCGCTGCTCAGGGGCGGCCGCACTGCGTCACGCCGAAATTCTGGCGTCGGTCCGCCACCCGTATTCCCGGGAACACCTCTTGGTTGCACGGTCGGTGCTCTCGATTATTTCGGGGCAAGTCCACGGGTGAGCGCTTCGCAGTCCGCGAGAATGGCTTCGCGGACGAAGCCGCCGCCCGCGCGCGCCGCGCTGGCCGAGCGACGCACCACGCAGGGTGGCAGGGCCGCAGGGGCGGGGCGGCGCACGCCCGTGCTTGCCGAGACCCAAGCTGCCGCCCTGCCGCCAGCGTCATACCTCGACACGGCTCCGCTGGGTGTTCATCGCCGTGGCGCTTGTCGGCGGCGCCGACAGCCCCGCGGTGTGGGCGGCTCTGCGCTGCGACGCCGCCCGCGCGCACAGCGCTCCTGTTCCAGCTAACAATCCGTCGGTTCGGCGAACGCGCGGGCCGCCCGAATGATGGCGCCGAAGGCGATCCGCAATCCGCTCGTCGGCGCCATGACCGACGCAAGCTCAAGGATGGGGTCCTCTGTCACCAAGATCGCCAGTCCGGCAACCGGGCCCGCGCCGGTCAGGATCGCGCTTGACGCCGCATGGGGCCCCGGAGACAAAGCCATGCGCGCGCCGACAGGAACAGCAAAAGCGCACGGAGCGTGATGCCAGTCGATGCAGGGGCTGCAAGACTTGGCACCCCGAGCGATGGCGCCGAGGTGATCTTGAACGCAATATTCAAGAAGGTGGCCGCGAGAGGAAGACGGAGCGGCGTTCGCGCGTCGCCCCGGCCGCGGAACCCCGCGACAAGCGAGCGCAACGCCGGCGCCGGAACCAGCTCCTTGGCATAGGCCGCGAGGATGGCCGCCGAAGCCTCGGTCGCCGCCAGATCGAAGGCGCCGCGGGCGAACAGGATCTGCAGCGCGCCGGAGGTTAGGATCGCGGGCCCGAGGCTGCGGATGCACAGCCATGTGTCCTCGGACAAGCCCGGCAGGGGCCCCGGCAACTGCGGGTCCGCGCGGCATGCGGCCACGGCCAGAAACGCAGCCTGCGCCACGCCGGATGCGACGCCCCCCGAGGCTGCGGCATGAGCGGCGCTCGCGCTGCGCCCGGCCGGGCGCAGCGCGCCGACGATCAAGATATTGAGCACGATTGGCGCCGCCGCCGGTGCGGCGAAGCGATTGCGCCCGCTCAGCCGGGCCGCCAGGAACGCTAGCGGCGACATAGAAAGCATTTAGGGAAAGCTGAGCTGCGTCAGAGTGATGACCCGCGGCCATGTCTCGTCTGCGGGCGAAAGGCCGGGGGCGAGCATCGCCAGCATTCATCCCGCCGCCCCAAACGCCCGCGCAAGCGGCGCGAGGTTGCAAAGAGCGAGCCAGCCGAGAACTTCGGCGCCGAGCCGCATGCTGTCGCGCCCGCTTGCGTCCGCTGCGGCCCATGTCGACGGGAAGGCGGCGCTGAACGCGCCTTCTGCCAGTATCGCTTGGGAAATGGTTGGGTGGCCGCAAGGCGAGCATCAAGGCATCGGCCACCGGTCCGTGGCCGGGCGTCGCAGCCTGCGCCACGCCGCGCGGGAAGCCGAGGATACGGCTTGCCATCAGGCCGGAAACAGGGCCGAGCTTGCGCGGCGTGGGGAGCGGATATCCTTCGGAGCGATCAGGACCGCGCGGGCCGCTTGGGGGGCGATGGACAGATTGCGATTGAAAACACGAGTTAGTTTATCGTTTATTGTGGGAAACTAACATCGCCTCCGGAGCGTGCCGCCATGAGTCTCGAGCAAATCTTCGTCCTCGCGCTTGTCGGCGTGGTCTTCCTGAGCTTCGTCAGGGAGTTCCACCCGCCCGAAGTCACCGCGCTGGCGGCGTCCGCGGCGCTTCTGGCGACGGGAATTCTTGAGACGCGGGACTTTCTGACCGTGTTCAGCTCCTCGGCGCCGATCACCATCGCGATGATGTTCATCATCTCGGCGGCGTTGGAGCGTACCGGCGTGCTGACGATCATCGGCGATGTGTTGAAACGACAGGCGCGCGGGTCGTTCCTGCGCGCGATGCTGTTGATGATGGTCGGCACGATGGGCGCCTCGGCGTTCATGAACAATACGCCGGTGGTGATTTTGCTGACGCCGATCATGATCTCGGTCGCGGCGTCGGTCGGGGCGGCGCCGTCGCGGCTGTTGATCCCGCTGTCGTTCTCGGCGATCTTCGGCGGCACGCTGACGCTGGTCGGCACCTCCACCAACATTCTCATGAGCGGCGTGGCGCTGGAGGCGGGCCAGCCGCCGATCACGATGTTTGAGATGACCGCGCCCGGCCTGATCTTCGCCGCCGTGGGCATGGTCTACATGGTGTTCGCGGGGCGCTTTCTGCTGCCCGATCGCGCGTCGCTGGCAAGTCTGCTCGGGCAGGAAAGCAAGCGCAAGTTTCTGGCGCGGCTGCTGATCCCGAACCAGTCCAAATATGTCGGCAAGACGCTGGCCGAGCTGCCGTTCAACACCGCCGAGACCCGCATCCTCGACGTCGTGCGCGGCGAGGTTTCGATGCGCCGGACCATGAAGGATCTGGTCCTGCAGGCGGGAGACCGGCTGGTCCTGAAGACCGGGACGGGAGAGATCCTCGGGCTCAAGGAAAACGGGCAGGTCGCCTTTCGTGATCGCGACGATCGCGACACGGAACCGGTGACCGCCGACCGGACGATCACGATGGAGGCGAGCGTTGGCCCGAATTCGCATCTGCGCGGACGCCCCGTCAGGGACCTGAAGCTGCGCCGCAAATACGGCGTCTATCTCATGGCCGTGCATCGGCAGGAACAGAACATCAGCCAGGAATTGCAGGACCTGCGCCTGCAATTCGCGGACACGCTGCTGCTCGAAGGGCCGCCCGAAGGGGTGCAGCGGTTGATGGAGGATGGCGGCATCGTCAACCTCTCAACCCCGACCGAGCGCCCGCAGCGGCGCGCCAAGGCCCCGATCGCGATCGCCACGATCTTTGGCGTGATGGGGCTGGCGGCGCTGAACGTCATGCCCATCGCGGGGTTGGCGGTGATCGGAGCGGTGGTGGTGATGCTGACCCGCTGCGTCGATCCCGAAGAGGCGTTCGACGCCATTGACTGGCGGATCCTGTTCCTGATCTTCGGCATGCTCGGCCTGTCGATGGGCATCGAGGAGACTGGCACGGCGCGCATCGTCGTGGAAACCGTCGTGGGCGCGGTGGGCGGGATCGGCCCGCTTGCGATTCTCGCCGCCGTCTACGTTCTGACCAGCGCGCTGACCGAGATGGTGTCGAACAACGCCGTCGCCGTGCTGATCGGCCCCATCGTGATCGCGCTGGCCGTCGAGCTCGGCTATGACCCGCGCCCCTTCGTCATGGCGGTGATGTTCGCGGCCTCGGCCAGTTTCGCCACGCCGATCGGCTATCAGACCAACACGTTCGTCTATGGCGCGGGTGGCTATAAATTCACCGATTTCGTCAAGGTCGGACTGCCGCTCAACATCATTTTCGCCGTGGTGGCGGTCCTGATCATCCCGCTATTCTTTCCGTTCTGAGGCGTATCCGCCAAAGCGCGAAGGCGCGCGGGCCCGCGGGTTTCAGCCATTGCGATCCGGAGCGGCTTCCGGACCGCCTGACCGGATCGCCAAACTGGATCGAACGTCGGTTTGGCGCCTGTCAGGCCGCGGTGAAGTCGCGCACGAAGTCGCTGGCGGGCTTGGCGCGGATCTCGGCGGGTTCGCCGACCTGCTCGATCCGCCCCATCGACATGACGACGCCGAGATCGGCGAGCTCCATCGCCTCCTCCTGATCATGGGTGACGAAGACGGTGGTCAGGCCGGTGCGGCCGTGGATTTCGCGCAGGCCTTGTCGCAGGTCCTTGCGCACCTTGGCGTCGAGCGCGCCGAACGGCTTATCCAGCAGCAGCATCCGCGGCTCAATCGCCAGCGCGCGGGCCAGCGCCACGCGCTGGCGCTGGCCGCCCGAAAGCTGGTTGGGATAGCGGCCGCCGATGTCGGGCAACCGGATCAGGTCCAGCATCCGGTTCACCCTGCGGTCGATCTGCGCCTCGGGCGGGCGTTCGCGGCGGGTGCGGGCGCGTATGCCGTAGGCGATATTCTCAAACATCGTCATGTGCTTGAAGAGCGCTTAGGACCGAAACACCAAGCCCGCCCGCGGTTCTTGCACCGACAGGTCGGTGCCATCCTGTCCGGCGAACAGCACCCGCCCCGAGGTCGGAAATTCAAGCCCGCCGAGGATGCGCAGCAGCGTGGTCTTGCCCGACCCCTACGGCCCCGGCAGCGCGATCAGCGCGCCCGAGGGGATCGACAGCGACACCGGGTGCGGCGAGCGTGATGTCCTGAATTCCTTGGCCAGATCTTCGATCTCAATGTTTATGGTCGGTCCTTTCTCAATGACGCCGGGTGGCCGCCAGCAGGTTCGCATGGCGCCATTCGCGCAGGGATAAAAAAAGCCGATGAGCAGCGCCAGCAGCGCCAGAACGCTGGCCAGTGAGAAGGCTACGACCGACAGGTATCCGTTGTAAAACATCTCAACCATCGTTGGCTTGGTCGCCGTCTCGCCATGGATCTTGCCTGAGACGTCTGCGAGAGCGCCGAATTCGCCCATGGCGCGCGCGTTGCAGAGCAGCACGCCATAGAGCAGCGCGCAGCGGATATTGGGCGGCGTCGCCGTGAAGAAGATGCGCCAGCCAGACGCGCCGAGCGTCAGCGCGGTCTCTTCCTCAGCGCGGCCATGCTCGACCATCGCTGGGATCAGCTCACGCGCCACGAAGGGGAAGGTCACGAACAGCGTGGCCAGCAAGATGCCACGAAAGGCGAAGTCGATGCGGACGTGGGCCGCGATAAGCCATGCGCCCAGCGACGAATTCGCCCCGAACCGGATCATCAGCATCAGGCCCGCCACCACCGGGGATACCGAAAACGGAAGGTCGATCAGCGTGATCAGAAAGGTCTTGCGCGGAAAGTCGAACGTGGCGATCGCCTTGGCCGCCGCGACGCCGAACACGGCGTTGAGCGGCACGGCGATGGCCGCGATGGAAAGCGTCATCCAGATCGCCGATCGCGCGTCCGGCAGGCTGATCGCGGCCCAGACCGCGGCCCAGCCTTGGTGCAACGCCTCGGCGAACACCGTGACCAGCGGTGCGAAGAGAAACAGCGCCATTAAGATTATGGCGAGGCCGATCAACAGGTGGCGCGCCAGCTCCGGTTCGGTGGTGACGGGCGCCGGTGCGGACAGCGTGACGTCAGACAAGATCAATCCTCCGTCTGCGCCAAGTCTGGATGGCATTGATGGCGAGCAGCATCGCGATCCCGATCGCGGTGGCGGCGTCGCAGGCGTATTCCTCCAGCCGGATCCCGAGACGCGGTGGCGTCGCACAAGATCGCACTCGAGATGGGCGTGCTGTAGGCCGATGAAGTGCGGGAAGCCGAAGGATTGAACCCGCGCAGCGAGACGACGGAACCGGGGACGGCGTGATGGCGAGGCACTCGATCAACGACGTGGCGCGTGATGCCAACCGCCGCCGCTGCGACGTGGTGCGGGTCGCCGAGGCGCTGGGCTATCTCATTCTCGATGACGGCACGCTGTTCATGGTCTTGTCGCGTGTTTGTGCCGCTCCAAGTGCTCGTTTAGGCCACTTGGCGTTCGAAGGCCAAGGGGCTTTTGCCTGCTAATGCTGCATGCCGACGGCGCGGGTTATATAAGCCGTTGATGTATTGGAAGATGGCGGTCTCTGCCTGCCGACGCGGTTCCCACGATCTTCGCCAGATCAGTTTGGCCTTGATGGTTTTGAAGAAGGTTTCGACGGCAGCATTATCATAGCAGTTTACTTTGCCGCTCATTGACACCTTGAACCCATGCTATCGCAGAATTTTCTGGTAGTCATGCAAACAGTATTGGCTGCCGCGGTCGCTGTGGAAGATGCAACCACGAGGAGGTGATCGCAGGGCGATGGCCACTTTCAGCGCCCGGATCGCGAGGCCCCGCTTCATGCGGTTGCTGACGGCGCAGCCGATCA